>JAADJA010000193.1 GCA_013151015.1 Chlorobiota bacterium | reverse complement strand
GATTTTATAACGGGGATGGGTTTAGGGCATTGATGGGTTCAAAGTTTTATTTTGGCAGAAGCAATAAACGCATTAACGACCCGATGCAAAAAGCGCCCCTTGGATGGTTTGTTAATGCCCAGATGGCATATAGTTATGCCGTAACTTACGGCATTGATAAAAAATCCAATCTCGGTTCCAATTTATACAAAGTCGATTCAAGGAAAAATTGGATGAACATAAATGTTGGTATAGGAAGGCAGTTCTTTTTGTTGGAAAAAATCGTTTTCGAGTTTTACGCCGGACCCACCTACAGATCGGCTTTTACAGAAAAACTTACAATAACCGAAGCGACAGATAAAGGAGAGGTAATCGAATCCTATGCCGATGCAACGATTTCGCCCTATATTTCTTTTACGTTGGGGTTCTATTTAGAATAAATTCCCTTTTGACAAACCAGCACCCACGCAATCCCGTTATTTTGTCAGTCCCTGTGCCTTCCTATTTAGAACAATCTCTAAATTATTTCCGTAAATAAAATATAGCTTCGTAACTTTCAAGGAAATACAAGAAACATCCCCAATATCAAATCGCATAAGTACCACCCTTGGCATAGTTTCTGAAAACTGGTGGTTCCAGAAATTTAACCCTTAAAATAGATACTATGTTACAAACAAATTTAAAACACGTTGAATCAGAACAACTGTACAATGAGGTAATCCAAAACAATGAAAACGTAATGATCTGTTGCGGGCGCATGGGTCCCATGTGCGTGCCCGTTTATGCAATTATGGAAGATTTGGAGGAGGAATACCCACACGTGAAATTCTATGATATGGAATTCGACCATCCGGATGCACATGTAATCAGGAACCTTCCCGAATGCAGGGGCTTTATGGGATTGCCCTTTACTGTTTATTATAAAAACGGGAAAGTTGCCAAAGCCACTTCGAGTATCCAGAACCTGACCCAAATTACCGAAATACTTGATGCTGAGCTTTCCAAGTAATAATTAAAAGATTAATAAGGGGGGCTCCTAATAATCAAAGGGGGCTCTTTTTATTTTTTCACCCTCAAAAAGTTAAGAGTTAAAAAGTTATGCGCTTTGTGTAGCTTATAACGCTTAACGCCTAACTTTCAACGATCTTTTAAAATGGAAAACAATCAATACGATGTAATAGTAATAGGTGGTGGCCCTGCCGGATTGACTGCCGGGATTTACCTTTCCCGTTCAAAGATGAAAACCCTGATCGTGGATACCGGGACGATTGGAGGCCAAATGGTCTTGACCCACGAAATCGCCAATTATCCGGGAGTTGAACCCATTTCGGGATATCAGTTGTCAGGTATCATGAAGCGGCAGGCCAAATCATTTGGTTGTGTGGTCAAGTCCAATATTGATCTGAAAGATTTAAACCTCGAAGAAAAAACGATAACCATCAACAAAGGGGAGGTTTTTTCGGCAAAAGCAATTATCTGGGCTTCTGGAGGAAGGTCGAGGATGCTGAACGTGCCGGGCGAAGAGGAATTCAAGGGCCGTGGCATATCCTATTGTGCCACATGTGACGGCGACTTTTTCCAGGACAAGGAAATCATTGTGGTTGGTGGTGGCAACAGTGCTTTGGAAGAAGCTGTATCGCTTACCAAATATGCCAGCAAGGTGACCATTGTACATGAATTCGATCATTTCCAGGCATTCGACCATGCCATTGCCGAAGCCAAAAAGAACCCGAAGATCGATTACATCATGGAATCCCACATTGTTGGCTTCGAAGGTTCCAACAGCCTGGAAAAGGCAAGAATCAAAAACCTGAAAACCGGGAATATCTCCGAAAAAGCCATTGATGGTGTATTCATTTTTATCGGATATGTGCCCAATACCGAATTTCTAAAAGAGAAGGAGATCGAGCTTAATAACCGGAACGAGGTCACCGTTAACGAAAACCTCGAAACCAGTATAAAAGGTGTTTTTGCGGCAGGTGACACTTTGGCAAAAAGATACCGGCAAATAACCACCGCCGTGTCCGATGGGACCATTGCTGCCCTGAACGCAATCGAGTTTATCAATAAGGCATAGTTTACTTTTTTTCTGTATTTCCTGACCCAAAAGATCCATTTCTGTAGAAGACAAAGTGATATTCTACGTTTTTATTTATCAACTTTTTATTGTGTAGTGTTGAAAACTTTTTAGTTAATCAACATCTATTTTTAATAAAATTGCATTGACATAATAATGTCAGCAATTAATTGAATGTTAACCCTAAATTTAATTTTTATGAAAAAACTTTTACGAAATTTTATGATGGTAACTGCGTTTGCGCTGTTCACGCAAGTGATTTGGGGGCAAAGCGGGATTACAGGCGTTGTGAAAGATGCCGAAATGAACGAGGACATGATCGGGGCAACTGTCATCGTTGAAGGAACCACCAACGGGACAGCTACCGATACCGATGGTAAATTCAAACTCGACATCGACCCGGGGCCTTATGTCATCGAAGTAACTTATGTGGGTTATGTGACCCAAAAAGTGGAAGTTACTGTTGCAGAAGGGGAATATTACAACATGGGGACTATTAAACTTGCCTCTGAAGATATTGTCCTTGGCGGTATTTTAATTGTTGCCGACAGGGCAACGGAACGCCAAACCCCGGTCGCTTTTTCAAATGTTGAGAAAAAGCAAATCGAAGAGCAGTTGGGATCTCGCGATATCCCCATGGTAATGAACGTTACCCCAAGTGTTTATGCCACACAACAAGGTGGTGGCTCCGGTGATGCCCGTATCAACGTTCGTGGGTTTAACCAAAGCAATGTGGCCATTATGATCAATGGAGTCCCTGTGAACGATATGGAAAACGGTTGGGTTTACTGGTCGAACTGGGATGGATTGGGAGATGCCACAAATTCAATCCAGATGCAGCGTGGTTTAAGTGCAGTAAACCTTGCGACCCCTTCCATTGGAGGTACGATGAACATAATCACGAACCCAGCCGAACAAAAGGGGGGATTTTCTTACAAACAGGAATTTGGTTCGGGGAGGTACATTAAGTCTTCCCTGTTTGGACATACAGGCCTTGTAGATGGTAAATGGGCCATCAGTGCAGGAGGTGTCCGCAAAGTTGGCGAAGGTGTAATTGATAAGACCTGGACCGATGCATGGGCGTATTATTTTGGCGCAGCCTATAACATCAACAGCAAGAACCGCCTGGAACTTTATGCAACCGGAGCGCCACAGCGTCACGGACAAAACCTCTACAAGCAAAATATTGCTGCTTATGGCCATGATTTTGCAAAATCAATTGATGGCTATGACCCCAATGCTTTGGCCGCATTCCCCGAATCACAATCAGGAAGGTTGTACAATGAAAACTGGGGACAGGTATCAAATAAATATGTAGGGAAACAGTACTGGAACTCAAGTTCAAAAGACAGGTACAACCAACAATATATCAACGAAAGGGAAAACTTCTACCATAAACCATTGATCAACTTGAACTGGTATTCAGAATTTAGTGATAATGTAAGTTTGTTTACAACAGCTTATTATTCCGGTGGAAAAGGTGGTGGAACAGGAACCTATGGAAAAATTGCCTGGGATTATTCAGGGCCTTCAAGAATGGCTGATTGGGATGGCACAATTGAAGACAACGCATCTGAAGAATGGAGTTATAAAGAAAAAATCGGGGACAGTACGGCCTACCATACCCAACCTGTCAAGAGCAACCAAGCTACCGGGTTATTACGAAACAGTGTAAACAACCAATGGACATTGGGATTGATTTCAAAGTTGAAATGGAAAGTAAGCGAAAAAGTAAATGTTTCGTTTGGAATTGATGGAAGGTCAGCCAATATCGAACATTACCGTGAAGTAAGGGATCTTTTGGGTGGTGCTTATTTCAGTACACGGGATGCAAATGGGGACAAATTGATCAAAGAAATCAAAAATGGAAGTACCAGGTATTATTTCCCTGAGAGCGAATTTTGGACATCAGATGATTATCAAAGAACATTGGGAGATAAAATCGACTACTATTTTACAAATACCGTAAATTGGATGGGCGGTTATGGACAAATCGAATATAAAACAGGATACCTGTCCCTCTATGGAATGGCGGGCTACTCAACCATAAAATATGGCTATACGAACCATTTCAAAAAAGCCGAAGGTTCCGATGCGGAGCTGACCACAAAAACAAAAGCCATTGGAGGATATCAGGTGAAAGGTGGGGCAAACTATAACCTGAGCGAAACAGTAAACATATTTGTTAACGGTGGTTATGTATCCAAGGTCCCTATTTTTGATGCAGTGATAAATGACCGTGACGGTACCACGGCCACAGACCCTAAAAACGAAAAATTCACCTCAGTTGAGATGGGTTTGCAGTATAAAACCATCAACAATAAATTCAACATAAACGGGAACTTCTATTATACCATGTGGCAAGACAGGTCAAGGAGCATAGGTATCAGGCTTGAAGATGGGAACGAAGGTTTCGTTTTCCTTACCGGAATGGACCAGTCCCATATGGGGTTTGAACTGGAAGGTGCATGGCAACCCGTTCAGGCTTTAAGGTTTGATTTTGGGGGCTCCATAGCTAACTGGGAACATACCAACGATGTAAGCGGGGTTTATAAAGATTATCAAAGTGGAGGTGCAGAAGAAATCCCTTATACTTATTATGTGAAGGGACTAAAAATAGGTGATGCACCCCAAACACAGATGGCTTTAGGCCTTTCTGTTTATCCTGCAAGACAATTCCGGGTTCAGCTTATTGGTAGATATTATGCCAATCATTATGCTGATTGGGATCCGTTCTCAAGGACTGAGGAAGGCGATACCAAACAAAGCTGGAAAACCCCATCTTATACCGTATTTGATTTACATGCCGATTACACATTGCCATTACAAAGCGATGTTGACATCAACATCTTCCTTCATGTTTTCAATTTATTTGATGAAATGTACATTCAGGACGCTACCGATAATAGTGCCTATAATTCTTATCAGGAAAACAGAAGTATCGTCAACCCACATTCTGCCGATGCAGCTGAGGTATTTCTCGGTATGCCCCAGGTTTTCAATTTTGGATTTAAGATCAACTATTAAAATCTACAGAACTTGATTTTTTCCCCGGTCTATAATAAAATGGACCGGGGATTTTTATTCCCTTTTAAAATTGCAAAATAATCTGATGCCATGAAAGCATATCCTCAAATTACCATAATGTTCTTTTTTGCTTTTTTCCTTACAGGATGCACACAGCACAAAGATGAAAAACCCTATGTCGTTATGCTTTCACTGGACGGTTTCCGTTGGGATTATGCCGATAAAGCACCAACGCCCAACTTGGATAAAATTGCAAGGATGGGCGTGAGAGCCGAATCCCTGAAACCTTCCTTCCCTTCCAAAACATTCCCCAACCATTACACAATGGCAACGGGTCTGTACCCCGACCACAACGGAATTGTCCTAAACTCTTTTTACGATCCCGGAACCAACAGGCAATATGGGATTTTCGACAGGAAAGCCGTTGAGGATGGGACATTTTACGATGGCGAGCCTATCTGGAACACCGCCGAAAAACAAGGGATGAAATCGGGCACCTATTTCTGGGTGGGCTCCGATGCGGACATTGAAGGGATGCACGCAACTTACTGGAAAAAATACGAACACGAATTCCCCTTTGAACAACGGATAGATTCCGTGATTTCCTGGTTGCAATTGCCCGAAGAAATGCGCCCACATTTGATTTTGTGGTATATGCACGAACCCGATGCAATAGGACATCATTTTGGGCCTGACAGTGATGAAATAAAAAACGAAGTGGTTTACCTTGATTCCCTTGTCGGTGTTTTCATGGACAAGCTTAATGATTTGCCCATTGCCAAAAATGTTAATGTAATCGTAACCTCCGACCATGGAATGGAGAATATTTCCAACGACAGGGTGGTAGTGATCGA
This sequence comes from Chlorobiota bacterium, assembly GCA_013151015.1. GTDB lineage: Bacteria > Bacteroidota > Bacteroidia > Bacteroidales > JAADJA01 > JAADJA01. Next base: position 8,302 of record JAADJA010000193.1, on the reverse strand, counting down.
AGAAAGCATGAACATGGACCAGGTGGAAATGATACAGGGTTACAACCCAAATTTCCTTGTAAAGGCAAAAGAAGGATTTATTGACAGTATTTACCTTCAATTAAAAAATACGCCGCATATCACTTGTTGGAAAACAGGCGAATTACCTGAACGATTGCATTACGGGACCAATCCCCGGACATTGGATATTGTGGTTGTGGCCGACAGCAGTTGGAGCCTTGTTTCCCAAAAGAAGAAAAGAGTAGGGAAAGGGGCACATGGTTACGACAACGACAACAAAGACATGCACGCCATTTTTTACGCTTATGGCCCTGCATTCAAATCAAATTATATTTCACCAACATTTACGAATGTGGACATTTATCCATTGATTGCAAATATACTTGGCTTGAAGCCTGCAAAGACAGATGGTAAGCTTGAGAATGTGAAAGGGATGTTGAGATAAAGGATTTGAGGACAAAACCTACCTTCTAAAACTTATCTCATGTTGGATTGCTTGTTGGATGAATTGATTTAGGGATATGCCATTTACGATTGCCAATTCAGAAGCCTTTTCATGTAAATTCCCCGGGATTCGAATATTCAGTGAGCCTTTATATGATTTTTTCAAAGGTATTCCTTCTTTTTCTGAATCTTTAATATGCTCGTCCACCATTAGCTCAAATGCTTCTTTTAAATCTTTTACATTATTTGCTTCAAAAGTAACCAAGTCATCTATCCCCTCTATCTTCCCATAAAACACCTCATCTTCGGCAGCAAAATGCACAGAACCAATAAAGTCCTTATATTTAATTATATCTCTCATTATTTTAATACCGTTGTTTACTATTAATCCTTCTAAATAAATCCTTTTTCTTTTAAAAAACTTTCAATTAAATCCAACTGATATCCTTTTAGGACACTTATTGGATGAGGTTTATGTAATTTGATCGCAGAATTAGATTTTACATTCTTAAAAACCACCCTCGATCCTTCTGCCTGTACTTCTGTAAAATTATAATAACCGAGCAAACGTTTTAGCTCATTATATTTAAAATCTTTTGGTTTAGATAAAAATCGCACAAGTAACTTTTCATGTTTGCTCATTTAACGCAAAGATATTAATAATTATTCAATTTACAACTAAAATACAGTTGCAGATTTAAAATTCAGTATCATTAATGGGGCTTGAATTCATCGGATAAATTATAAAATCATTCTTCAAACACCTTCTCTCCCGCTTCTATCCTTACGGGAAGTTGGTTTTCATCGGGCGGGAGCACACAGGAATATTTACGGTTATAGGCACAATAAGGATTGTAGGCTTTGTTGAAGTCCAAAATCAGGACATTCCCTTCTTCAGGAATTTCACTATCAATATATCGTCCGCCACCGTATGTTTCCAAACTGGTTGTTTCGTCCCGGAAGGGAATAAAAAGATGTCGTTCCTGATTTGGTTGATCCAAGAGTTTGGTATATTGAAAAACACTTAGCTCAAGGTGGAACGTATCAATTTCAAATTTCACGATACCATATTTAATATACTCCGGGGCGCGTGAAGTGGAGGTTTTCATAACGATGGTTTTCTGAACAGAATCCTTGACCAGAATAGCCTCAACCCTATATTTTTTATCAACGGGAAAATAATCCAGGCCTTTGAAACCCCTTCTTTGATCAGGAGCCAAAGGGCTTTCATCCGTGTACATAAATTTAATATTTGTCCCCTTTCGCTCGTTTTCAATGGATTTCATATAATTCTTCGATACGGAAACATCCTGTTCCTGGGCCTTGAGGACATAGGCCATTATTCCAAGTTGGAACAATAATAGTGTAAAGAAATAATTTGCTTTCATTCATTTTAAGTTTAGCACAATGAAGCCCAACTGGTCTATTCAGGTAGGAATAGCACAACCGGGCAAAAGTAAATTTCAAAATTACTGTTTTTTTTTACGAGTGGCCGCCCACAACAATTTTCAAAATTTTGATATTGAGCATGAGCCATCTCCAGGCCTGCCAGGGAATAAACCTCCTCCAAAAAAGGACTGATCCTGTTGGCATAGGTGCAAATGCTTCGTCCGAGCGGTGACGTCTGTTTATTTTATGTGACATAATAAATTACTTTCTGTTTAACTTATTGAATCAAATGTTTCTTACTGAAATTCCAATTGTCAAAAACCGGATAACAAAGAAATAGCGAATATTAAATTTCATTTTCCCAAACGTTTTGAATTTAGAATCCGTTATTTATCCTGCCTGCCGGCAAGGATAGGTTTGATTTTTGTCCCGAAGCTTCAGGGTTAAGCTTTGTAATTTCATAAACGATTCTTTTTATTTAGTTGTTTTTGATCATGAGAAACCTATTCTGGCAATAGATACCAAAACGTGTATCCTTTTGCTTTGTGCAAGAACATATAGTGCATGAACCATTTTAACCAATGCCCTGCCAATCCGGCCTCACCCACGGTATTTCTAACATTCCTGCCATAATCCGGATACTTCTCCCAGTCGGGGATAATCGGTTGAACGGTCATGGTGGCAGCCGCACCTTTCGTCATTCCATACCCTGCGGAAACCACACAGGCGGCTCCCATTTTACCCATGGAAGCTTTATGTTTTAATTCAGGTTTTCCCGATTTTACCCATTCGGCAATATTTTCGGCAACAATTTTACCAATTACCCCTGATGGCATCCCAGTCCGTGGGGGCGCCGGGAATATCGGTGTCCCGTTTTTGCTTTTTCGTGGCTTTGAAATGGAATGGGGAGGTGCAAAAGCAATCCCGGCCGCAAACATATTTTCGTAATCAGGGTTTTGGTAAGTCAAGGGCCAATCTTCCACTTTCCATTCCTCATAAGGCTTTGGTGTATAATCGGCATCCACTTTCATAAAACCATTTGGTGCAAATACTTTTGAAGTAATGTCTTCATCGTTTTTATCGAAAGCTTTCATGCCTGGCCCAGTAAATCCCGGGATAAGCATGGCAAAATCAAATTCCTTTTCCTTTATTTCACCATCAAGGGTTTCATAAGTAACCTTTCCCGGTTCCACTTTCTTCACCCCTGCCCTCTTGATCCATTTGATCCCGCGCTCCACAAAAAACGATTCCGTAAAAACTTTTGTGGAGGTGATATAACCGCCCCTTCTAATATAAGCCCCGGCCATTCCAAAATCGCCCAACTCCCATTCATTGCTTATCCATGTGATATCGGCAAACTCTTCCAGTTTTCTTTTCTTTATTTCATAAGCCACATTCAGGATGTATTCAAAAGCCGCTCCCTGACAAGTCGCCATTGGATGACCAACTCCAATTAGAAAGCGTTGTACTTTTCCTTTTTCCATCTCCTTGAAACTTTCCTGTAGCTTTTCCCATGCCTCGGAAGCGTGGGTATATGTACAAACCGAAACCGTATTTTTTCCCGGCCCCAATCCATCGGTTCCGGCAAAATTCAATTTCGGGCCGGTTGCATTTATCAGGAAATCATAATCCACTTTTTCGGTTTGCCCCTCTTTATCCTGGCCTGTATATTCAACGGTGACAAAACCCTTTTCAAACTCCTTGTTCCCCTCCGGATGGATGAAAACGGCCTTTGCCTGTTTGTAGTCAATTCCCCATTTTTGATACTTTAGCCCCAATTTGAAACGTATCTGTTCCGGGGTCATCCGTCCCACACCGACCCAAATGTTGGAAGGTATCCATTGATAATACGTATTAGGGGTCACCACAACCACCTCATGTTTTTTGTTCAACCATTTTCTCAGGTATTGGGCTGCGGTATGGCCGGAAATTCCAGCTCCAAGGATTACGATTTTTGCCATTTTGTGATTCTTTGAAGAAATGAATTGCAAATATAATAAATTATATTGAATCGCTTTAGTATCACTAAGACAACAAAATCATTAATTTGTTCAATCACCAAATTCCGGGATAAAAATAGATTAAACCAATAAAGACAAAAAGCAAATCCATTAAGCCTAAGCAAAAATTTCATTCGCAAGTAACCGACTTTTAACAAACTGCTCTTTATCAATTTTTAACGAAATACTATTTTTTTCGGCATATTCAATAATGTTTCCGGTTGGCAGGTTCCCCAACAATTCATATCCGGTCATCGGACAGCCGCCAAAGCCGTTTACCACCCCATCAAAAAGCCGGCAACCCTGCTTGTATGCGGCATCTATTTTATTGTACCAGTTTTCGCCCGTTGTATGTAAATGAAGGCCAAATTCAGTTTGAGGAAATTCCAACGCAAGGGAAGAATAAACATCATTGATCATCACAGGTGTTGCTACCCCTGTAATGTCCGATAAACTAATGACAGATACACCCTTTTTATAAAGTTTATCGACCCATTGCAAAATAATTTCTTTCCCCGCAGGGTCTCCATAAGGATTTCCAAAAGCCATTGAAAGATATACAACAAGGGTTTTATGGGTGCGCAAACAAATTTCCTGCAAACCGGAAATCGTCTCCATGGATTTATTAAAATCAGATCTGATGTTTTTCCGTAAAAATGTTTCGGACGTAGAAAAAGGGAAACCAATATAGGATATTTCCCTAAATCCAGCTGCCGTTGCACCTCCACTTTCCGTGACCACCAAAGAAAACAGTTCCGTATTGGTTTTGGACAAATCGATCTGCCGGATCACTTCTGCAGTGTCCGCCATCTGCGGAATGGCCTTGGGCGACACAAAGCTCCCCACGTCCAATATGTCGAACCCAACCTTGAGCAGGGAATCGATCAATTCCACTTTCTTCTCCAATGGAATTAGTGTATGCAGGCCCTGCATGGCATCGCGGGGGGTTTCCAGTATCTTTATTTCTTTAGATTGCAAGCCCATAATATTTGTGATTAAATAAGGGGGCAACTAAAACGCAGTAGGCAATTGGCAATGAGCAGTAAGCATAATGCAAGGTCAACTTACAAACTCAGAACTCCTGACCCAACGCAAACCAACTGTCGCATTAAATTTCTTTTCCCTGTGTCTTTGTATCTCTTTGGTTGATTCTTTTTCACTACTCAGGCACAAAGAACCGAAGAATATTGCGACACTATAAATCAGGATATGTAAATTGTACTTGTCTGATTTACAACAATCATGTCAGGAGTTCCGAAACTGCCTACTACATAAGATTATACCATGTCGCACATACTGTTCAGCCCCAATTTCATATAATTCAAAAACCGTAATCTACTTCGAATCCCCGAGGATTACCGGCAAACCATCCTTTGAATTTCCAATGACCACCACTTTTGCATTTGTTGACTTGGCCAATTCCAAAGTTGCGAGTATCCCTTTTTCCCTAAGTATCTTATCCGTTAAACTGGCATTGATAATACGGTTGGCGGCAGCTTTTCCTTCAGCCTCTATCCTCTGGCGTTCCGCTTCTTTTAAAGCTTTTTCCAACTTAAATTTATATTCGAGCGATTGCTGTTCCTGTTTCAGTTTACCTTCAATTGCCTGCTTAATGGTGGCCGGAAGTTTCACCGAACGGATAAGTATCTGGTTTATCTGTACATATTTATTGGAGAGCAAAGCCGAGATTTCCTCGAATACTTCATCTTGGATCGCATCCCTTTTTGTCGAATAAATCTGTTCGGGCGTATAGCGGCCGATCACACTTCGGGTGGAAGAACGCAATCCCGGTATTACCACCCGGTTCAGATAGTTCGACCCAATCTCGGCATGTAAACGCCCGAGCTCTCCGGCAGTAGGCTGGTACCAGGCCGACACATCAATGTATATCTCCAGGCCATTGCTCGACAGTACATTCATCTCTTCGGCCACTTCCTGTTGCCGCATTTCGTAAATATACATTTTGTTCCATGGGGCGATAAAGTGAAAACCTTCGCCATAACTGTTTTTGAGATCGACCCCACCTCCAAAACGTTTAAACAATACTCCGCCCTCACCGGCACCAATTGTCACTGTCATGCTGTTCCACGATACGATCAGAATAATAACCAGTCCGACCAAAATGGCCATTGGGATAATCTTTTTGTAATTTAGTTCTTGTTGTTCCATCTTATTGTTCTTTGTTGATTTATAAATTTATACTTGTTGATTAATATTTGTTCTTTTCAATTTAGACAAGGCGTCAATGATTCAAGGGTTAAAATCAATAATATCTTTTTGATGTAAAACGATAATATTTAAGTGCGCCATCATCATATTTCTCCAATCCCGCTTTCCTTTTTACAATGCTGATCTGTTGTTCAACAGTATCAACGCCTTCCAATCCAGGGAGCAAGATTCCCCGCCTGTAATTTCCATCACTGATTATCAAGCCATATTTTGCTGGATCCAGTTCTTCCGGGGAAAACACAGTTTCTGCTTCCGATAGCACATCCACCGAAATTTCAATACCGTCCATTTCATCCAACGTAACAGGGGAAAACCGTGAATCCCGGCTTGCCGAGGAAACAGCATTACGGACAATCTCTTTGTAAAGGTTTTCCTCGACCGGCTCAATCGTCCCGATACAACCACGCAATTCGCCACTTGTCAGATGCAGCGAAACAAAACATCCCCGCCTTATTTCAAAGAGTTCGTCCGGTACATTCTCCACGTACAACTCATCAGTGTCCCCTCCTTTAAGGTAAGCCAATAAAGTCTCAAGTGCGATACGTGTGTATATTGATTTTGGGGCGTACATCTGAGTTATTGAGTTATGGCTTATTGGGTTATGCGTTTCAGGTTACGAATTACAGGTTATGCGTTATGGGTTAAGCGTTGTGGCTATATAAAATACTTCAAATGATTAAATCCTTAATCAACGCTTAACGCCTAACTTTTCAACTTATTGACCCTTTGCCCCTCACCTGTTTCCAAAAACTATGACCCGATCAAACCCCGGCCCATCTTTTTGATTTTCTTTTGTGATTTCAGTTCCACGATCATCTTGTCGAGGATACCATTGATGAATATCTTGCTTTTGGGCGTACTGAACATTTTGGCCAGTTCGATATACTCGTTCAAGGTAACTTTGATGGGAATAGATGGGAATTCCAATAATTCGACAATAGCCATTTTTATCAATAAAATATCCATGACCGCAATCCTGTCCATTTCCCAGTTTTTCACCTTGTTCTCGATGAGGGCACTGTATTCTTCATCTTTCACAATGGTTTTCCTGAAAAGCTGGATCAGGAATTCCCTGTCTTCGTTCTCACCGCCACCAACTTGTTCCTTGAACAGCAAGGGCAGTTTACGCATTTCGTCCCAGGATTCGTCCCAGGATTTAATGGTCTTCACCACCAACAAATTGGCCGTATAAAAATCATCGGACCAGTGGATATTTTTCTCTTCATAAAAAAACTGGAGCAACTCGGAACGGGTAAAAACCTTCTTTATGATTTGCTGGACAACTTCCTTGTCATCATCATACGAACAATCCGGTTTTTTCATGTATTCCTGGTATTCCGGCAATTCCCTCATGCCAATATAAAGTTTACGGATCATCTGGTCCTGATCTGCCCAAAGGATCTTAAACGTATTGGTATAGCGTGCAAGGTCTTTGTTTTCACTCAATTGTTTTAGGAAACGATTGTCAATGAACCGCCTGTTCGGGGCAAGGTCTTCACTTGTCGGGAAGAACTTTTGTTTGTTTTCCTCCAATCGTTTTTCGGCATATTCTACCACTTCCAATAAGAGGGAAAGTTGGTAAACATATATTTCGTACAGTTTATTGATACTTTTCAACAATTCCTTTTCCCCGAGAACGAGGTTGTCATTGTGCGATTGGGTAAAAGCATACAAGGCCTGTAATGCCTTTATCCTGAGGTGCCTTCTACTGAGCATGGTTTCCTAAAATTATTTTGGCAAAAATAGGCATTATTTCAGGATACCGGGTTATTATTTAGAGAATCCTTTCAACAATTACTTTAATGCTGCACAACAACCTTCCTGCCCATAAACGTTGACGATTGTGACCGTTGCCCCATTAGTGCCACCCGTCATATCGTCTCTTGCGCAAAAGCTTCAGCGACAGCGTAAACCCCTTCGCTTGGACTTGTGCGCTGGAGTGAGACACCCCTTGGAATTTGCGGCCATCGCTGGTTCCTTGGGGTTTGCCGACAGTGCCCGTATTCGTTGGGGGATTCCTCACGCTTGCACCTTGGCCTGCCCCCTGAGTCGAAATGACACTGTTAATTGAAATGACAGTCCAAAACGTTATTTCTGCAACAACACCTTACCGCTCAAAACTTCCCCGTCAACTTCGATCCAATAAAAGTAAACCCCGTTTTCCACTTCATCGGTATGCCAAACAGTCTTTTCTGACGTAACCGTCAATTCCGAAACCTGCTGCCCGAAAACGTCAAAAA
>JAADJA010000143.1 GCA_013151015.1 Chlorobiota bacterium | reverse complement strand
AAAAAAGAAGAACCCCCTTTCGAAGATCCTTCCCTTTAACAATTCAATAAAGATTATTTATTACTTTTTTACATCCTTGGCTGTAGAGTAGTTGATTTTAAATGCCCCTACTTGTCTCAGTTCCTGTTTCACATCAGTAACGATTCCCATTTTAGTTGTTTTATCCACCTTTAAAGAGGTTGTCAAGAGTTTTCTTTCTGATTCATCGTGATTGTTTCTTTCCTTCTCGATGAATTCGGCAATATCCTTCACTTCTGCAAATTGATCATCAAGCTGAATACGTGAATCATTTCCCAATTGTGTTTTCAAAGGGGGGCCAATGTAAATAAAACTAACAAGGGATTTTTTCTCCAGCTTTTGCACTTCTGTTGCCTTAGGAGGGGAAATTGAAACCAGCATTGTGGCTTCCCTCATCGTTGTTGTTACCATAAAAAAGAACAACAACATAAAAATAATATCAGGCAGTGATGCCGTTGAAATCGGCGCCATCTCTTTTCCGCCTTTTTTTGTAAACTTTGCCATAATTAATGTCCTCCTATATCTTCTGGTTCAGCTTCCGAAATCGCCACAGGTATCGCCTTTTTAATTGCCTTGATTTTATCCTTATCGGTCAATTGGCTAAATTTTAGCCCAAAATACTTTTTCGACATTTCATCCCTCAATTCACGGATAGCGGCTGCAAGTTCGTTTTGCACCTGTATATACATATCGTAGGATGTTCCACGGTCATTTTTCAAAGATACGATCCCTTTTGAAACATAAATATCACCTCCAAGCAGTTCAATATATATCGGTTCTTTTTTTTCCGGCATATCCTCGGGGCTCACGGGGCTTTTCAAATTGGGATTACTCAAAAAATCTCTTGTCTGCTGCCTCAGCAAACTTATATCCCCTGGTTTGCCATTAATAAGCAATCTATCGCTCTTGCTCACCAAAACCTTAAAGGTATTTCTTTCCTTTACTTTTGGTGGTGGAACATCCTCAGGTGGAGGTGGAGGCAGTTTCCTTGTGATACCGGTATCGATATCCATCGTTGTGGTAACAAGGAAAAATATCAATAACAGAAAAGCGATGTCAGCCATCGAACCTGCATTTATTTCGTTTACCGGTCTAGCCATAGTGTCCTCCTTTTATTTAAATAAACCTGAAATTCCGGAAAATATTACCGAAAGCACAGCAATTCCACCTAAAAAATATGTAAAGTAGAGCGAAGCCCCAACCATACGGGAAACATCAGATGTGGTTTTCAGTTTTTCCAATTGAGCAATATTAAACGTATTATCGGCAATGGAATAGCAAATAAAGCCAATGATGGCCAGTACTACAATCCCACCCACGATTTTCAGTAAGTCTTTCGGGTTCTGGATCATAAAATACAATGGGAAAGCCAATGCAAGGATAGCAGCAATTGCCACGGCCACATAGCTTAACCGAATGTAATAATCCAAAATCCCCGTTCCAATCACCCCATCATCACCTTTTATCAGCACCATAACTTGAAATATGACTGCAAGGGCAATGAAGATAAGGGAGATAATCTTAAATATAGTTAGTATCGTCTTATCCATGATAAATTATTTTTGAGCATGTTTTGCAAGAATATCAACAAATGATATCGAACTATCTTCCATATCGTTAACAAGGCTGTCAATTTTTGAAACAAGATAGTTGTAAAAAATCTGAAGGATAATGGCAACGATCAAACCAAATACGGTTGTCAACAGAGCTACCTTGATACCACTCGCAACAATGGCCGGTGAAATATCACCAACAATCTCGATTTGGTCAAAAGCAGCGATCATACCAATTACAGTTCCCATAAATCCAAGCATCGGTGCAAGGGCGATGAACAATGAAATCCAACTCAATCCTTTTTCGAGGCGTCCCATCAAAACACCGCCATAGGCAATGATTGATTTTTCAACCACATCAAGGCCTTCATTGTAACGGTCGAGCCCTTGCAGGAAGATACCGGCAACAGGTCCTTTTGTGTTTTTGCAAACCTCTTTGGCTGCATCAACACCACCGTTCTCAAGGGAAGTCTCCACTTTATTGAGAAGTTTTTGTGTGTTGGTTGTAGAAAGGTTCAGATAAATAATCCTCTCAATTGACAAGGCCAACCCAAGTACCAGGGCCAACAGTACAACTCCCATAAACCCGGCACCACCCTGGATAAATTTTTCTTTCAATACCTGGTGGAATGTCTGTGGAGCTTCGGGAGCTACATCTACAGGAGCTGTCTCCACGGGGGTACTCTCCATTACTTCAGTAGAATCTTCAGCCACAGCAGATGAATCCGTCTGCTCGATTGCAGCACCTTCCTGAGCCTCATCCTGGGCGATAATTACGTTGGTAACACCAATTGTTAGCATGAAGGCTAACGCAAAAAAAGCTATTAATCTTTTCATTGTTAAAATTTATTGATTTGTACTTTGTTAAACTATTTATTTCAAATTATATTGTCATAACCTGCGGAGAGAGAGGGATTCGAACCCTCGGTACACTTTTGGCGTACACACGCTTTCCAGGCGTGCACCTTCAGCCACTCGGTCACCTCTCCGGCGAGTTCTTAAGCTTTTCTGCTCAAAAAAACAGGTGGCTAAATTACAAAAAAAATGATAATACAATAATTTATTGCAATTTTTAAATTTCACTTTAAAACACAATGGAACTGTGCAAATTAGACATTAAGAAGATGATATGCAAAACTGCTTTCCATTATTCTTGATTCAATATCAAATTAAATTCAACGAAACAGCTTAGGTATTCCAAATTAATTCGTGATCGTCAATTCCCCGGCAATGGGTTTTTGCAGTTTTTTTTCAATTTCCCTTTTATCTGATGAATTTCCTAGTAAATACATCAGCTTTGCCACTGCAGCTTCCGTGGTCATATCGTACGCACCAACAACCCCGATATCCAAAAGCTTGATACTGGTTTCGTATTTCCCCATCATAACGCTGCCACCTTGGCATTGCGACAGGTTTAAAACAATAATCCCCTTTTCAATGGCATCTGCGATCAAGTTTACAAACCAATCAGAATCCGGGGCATTCCCGGCCCCGTAACTCTCCATGATCACAGCTTTTAAATCGGGGATATGCAAAATGGAACTTACCACCTTTTCAGAAATCCCCGGGAACAACTTCAGGATAGCAATATTGGTATCCAGCTTTTTATTGGCCTTTAGCTTTTTGAAATTGGGTTTATGGATGGCATTCCGGTTATACTTTATATAAACCCCGGCATCCGCAAGAACGGGGTAATTGGGCGAACGGAAAGCCTCAAAATTCTCTGCATTGAACTTATGGGTCCGGTTGCCACGGAACAACTGGTTTTCAAAATAGATGCAGACTTCCGGGACCAAAGGTGTTTCATCTTCGGTTGCAGCGGCAATTTCGATTGCCGTCACCAGGTTTTCACGGCCATCGCTACGGACCATCCCAAGCGGCAATTGTGAGCCGGTGAAAATCACGGGTTTGTTCAGGTTCTGCAACATAAAACTCAAAGCAGATGCCGTATAGGACATGGTATCGGAACCATGCAAAACCACAAAACCATCATAACCCTCATATTTTTTTTCGATTATATCCACCAATCCTGCCCAATAAACCGGATCCATATTGGAAGAGTCGATAAGCGGGTCGAAACAATGCGAGTCAATTTGGTAATTGAGCATTGCCAATGAAGGGATCATCTTCATCAGGTTCTCAAATTGAAAAGGTTTGAGCACACCTGTTTTGGCATCCTTCACCATTCCGATGGTACCACCTGTATATATAATGAGTATTTTTGTTTGTGATTCCATTATTGAGGGATATTGAATAATTGAATTGCATTCCGGCTTGTGGTTTCCGCAACTTGTTCTTTGCTGATATTTTTAATTATGGCGAGCTTTTCAGCGACATAATTAATATAAGAACTTTGATTTCTCTTTCCCCTGAAAGGGACCGGTGTGAGATAAGGGGAATCGGTTTCAAGGATAATATGGTCGAGGTTTATTTGTTCTATCACCTTATCCAAACCTGAATTCTTAAAAGTCAACACGCCACCGATCCCGAGTTTTAAGCCCAATGCAATTATCTTTTCTGCCTGCTCAACATTTCCCGTAAAACAATGGAAAACCCCCTTTAATTCAGGGCTGTTCAAATTTTCGAGAATGGGATAAATTTCATCAAAAGAATCGCGGGAATGGATGACGATGGGCAATTTGTATTTCTTTGCCAATTCAATCTGATGGCCAAATGCAATTTTCTGTTCTTCGAAAAATGTCTTGTCCCAATACAAATCAATCCCTGTTTCACCGATGCCATAAAACTTTCCCTTTTCCAGCCATTCGTCCACAATTGCGAGCTCCTCTTTATAATTCTCCTTCACGTAAGTTGGGTGCAGCCCCATCATCGGGAAACAATTATCGGGAAACACATTGCAAAGGTCCATCATGGGTTTTATATAGGATGAATCAATATTGGGGAGCATCATATACCTTATATTATGGTCAATGGCATTTTCCACCACCTGCTTCCGGTCTTCATCAAATTCTTCGAGATAAAGATGGGTATGGGTATCAATTAAAATCATGGGGCAAAAGTATTTGGAATTATTGAATTGTGAAAAGATTAATTTCGGATGTCAAAACCAATGCGTATATTTGCCTTAATTTATGTGTAAATGAAATTTTAAAGCATTGAGAATAAATATAGTAATCGATGATGAGCTAATGAATAAGGCGATATTATTAAGTGGTGGCAAAACAAAAAAAGCAATTGTGGAGGAAGCCCTCCAATTATTGGTAAGGTTTAAAAAACAGCTTCAAATTCGTGAATTCCGGGGAAAGTTGAATTGGAAAGGAAATTTAGAACAAATGCGCATTGACAAATGATACTAATTGGTACTTCTGTCTGGATCGATTATTTTAATGGCAGAGCAAACAAACATACTGATAAATTGGATGATTTGCTTTCAATGGAACTTGTTATTATGGGTGATATCATTCTTGCTGATACTCTACAAGGATTCCGTAGTAACAAAGATTTTAAAAAAGCGAAAGAACTTCTTGGTAATTTGAAGTGCTATGTTATCACGAATAAAACCCTTGCTATTCAAAGTGCAAAAAACTTTCGCCAAATGAGAAAGAATGGCATTGCCATTCGAAAAACAATAGATGTATTAATTGGTACATTTTATATTGAAAACGATATCCAGCTTTTACACATCGATAGGGATTTTAAACCATTGGAAAAGCTGGGACTCAAATCTGTATTCCAATAAAAAACATAAGACTTTAAAGCCCCTTAAGCAACACCTCCACCGCTTTTTCCAACTGTTGGTCACGGCCTTTGACCACCACATCATAATCCTGGCGGACCGGATAATCGGGTTCCAATTGTTTATTCTCAAGGTAATTGCCATCCTCGTCTTTTGTGCCCACCTGTGGGATTCCAAAATAAAGGCTGTTGTCCTGAAGGGTTTCCCACCAAACCGCAGTCATGGTCCCGGGGACAGGCATCCCGACCAGTTCGCCAATACCGAGAGTTTTGTAAGCAAAAGGAAAACCGTGTGCATCTGAATAATTACTTTCACTTATCAGGACTATGGAAGGCTTCACCCATTTGTTTTGGGGCTCATAACCGAAATACTTCCCATTTGGATAAAAATCCACATACTTTTTACCGCTAAGGAAAGTGGCCAGATCATCGTGCAACCAGCCACCACCATTGAAACGTGTATCCACGATCAATGCTTCCTTGTCCCAATTGCGCCCCAGGACTTCGGAATAAAACTCCCGGAAACTACTGCTGTTCATTCCCCGGACATGGACATATCCTATCCGTCCACCCGAAATGGAATCGGTTAGCCGTCGCATTGTTTTCACCCAACGCTGGTACAGCAGTTCGTTCTCTTGTCGCAAAGTAATTGGTTTTATGGTTTCCTCCCAACGTTCTCCATCCTTTGGATTATAAAGTGAAAGCAAGGTATGTTTCCCCGCTTTATGGTTTAGAAGTTGATAATAATTCATTTCGGGATCAATCGTTTGACCATCAATTTGCTCAATGACAACACCCGTTTCAATTCTTGACCCCTCTTGTACCAAAGGGCCTTTTTCAATAACTTCGGAAATCTTCGCTCCGGGGCCTGTAAAACCGAGATCGAAAAATGCCCCGAGTTTGGCGGTCTGATCACCATTCTTGTCCCTAAACCGATAGCCCGAACCTGTATGCGAAGCGTTCAGCTCGCCCAACATTTCGCTCAGCATTTCGGCAAAATCGTAGTTATTGGTGATATAGGGCAAAAACTTTTCGTATTCGGTTTTATAAAAACCCCAATCGACCTTGTGCATATCCGGGTTGTAAAATTTCTCTTTCATCTGCCGCCAGGCATGTTCGAACATATATGCCCTTTCTGCCGCAACATCCAGGTTCAGTTCCGCTTTGTAGGCAACTACCTTTTTTTCCGGTTTGTCCCCAATTTTTATTTTGATGATTTTTTTATCGGAAAACAAAAACAGGTTTTTCCCCTTTTTGTCCATTTGCAAACTTCCCGCACCACTTTTCAGTTTCATCAACAATTTGGTTTCTTTGTCCTTCAGCTTGTTCACCCACAAATCATAACCATCCTCAAACTTGCTTAGGTAATACAGCTTTTCGCCATCAGGTGTCAGCAAAGCATCCGCCAGATCAGAAGAGTTCAACGTCAATCGTACACGACGGTCTTCCAGGTTTTCAAGCTCAATCGCAATTGTTTCTACCGGTTCCTTGAACTTTTCGGGATCCTTGCCCTCCTTTTCCCATTCCCGCTTTTTCCTTTCCGTTTCCTTTTTCTGTTTTTCTTTCACCTGATCGTATTCTTCCTTTGACAAATTAAATTCATCGAAGCCTTTCTGGTTCAGGAAATATGCAAATACATCTTCCGTCGAGCCCCAACTTCCATGGCTCCGCATTCCTTGTCGGTCAGAAAACCAAATAATCACATTGCCTTTCATCATCCATTTTGGACGACCATCATAATAACCGCTTTTAGTCATGTTCACCGGCTCCTCACCTCCTTTCGCATCAATGAGGGCAACATCGTTCATAAACAATGAATAAGGTGAATAGGAGGCGATGAACCATTTACCATCGGGTGACCATTCGTACCATTGATCCCCATCGGAATAGGAATAATTGTACTTACCATCCAAAATGGTTCGGGATTCTTTGGATTCAAGATCAATAACTTTCAAAGTTTCCCTGTTTTCCAAATAGGCAACCTCTTTTCCATCAGGTGAAAAAGCAGGCTGAAACGTTTCCTCGGAATTGGCAAGGATAGTTTCTTCTCCCAAAACCGTACTAAGGGTAAATAATTTCTCATCATCACGGGATAACTTAGTTTGATAAATATTCCAGCTTCCATCCCTTTCAGAAGCATAAAGGATTGCTCGTCCATCAGGACTAAAGCTGACCGAACGTTCCTGTCCGGGCGTATGTGTGATCTGTTTTGTGCTTGGATAATCAACAGCAGTTACAAACACCTCTCCCCTTACCACAAAAACAATTTCTTTTCCCGAAGGGGAAACCTTCATTTCCGTTGCTCCATCAGCAAGGGTTTGGAACTGCTCCTGGTTTTCCTTCAATTCAATGGGCAGACCAATATTTACTTTGGAAACATCTTCACCGGGTCTTTTCAGGTAAATTTCCCCATCGTAACCATAGCAAAGCACATCATCATCGGAAGCGGTCAGAAAGCGAACGGGATGGTTTTTATGATCTGTGACCTGAACCGGATTTGCCGGGTTTTCCAAAGGCATTTCAAACACATTGAAAGAGCCGGATCGTTCACTTAAAAAATATAGTTTTGTTGGATCACTACTCAAAACCGGATTGCGGTCCTCGCCGGCAAAATCGGTTAGCTTTGTATGTTTCCCTGATTCCAAGTCATAAACCCAAACATCACGGGCAATGGAGGAAACATGGTGCTTCCGCCAGATATTTTCATAGCCTTTCCTATCATGATAATAGATATGTTTTCCCTCTTTATCATATTGTGCCCATTCGGCGGGAGTGGACAAAACCTGTGTGACCTTTCCACCTTCTACTGGAACCTGGTACAATTCGGAAAGTATACCCGAAGGAAACTGGACATTGTCCTTCGCATCCTGAATACTGGCCGAAAAAACCACTGCATTGCCATCCGGGGTAAAACAGTCAGGATATTCACCCGAAGAATAGGAAGTCAAACGAGTGGCTTTCCCACCTTCCGCAGGGATGATATAAATATCAAAATTCCCAAAACGGTTAGAGGCAAAAGCAATCTGTTTCCCGTCAGGTGACCACACAGGCCGGTAATCATAGGCTTTGTGAACCGTAAGATGACGGGCTTCACCCCCATTTGCGGGAACGGTGAACAAATCGCCCTGAAAGGAAAACACAATGGTTTCCCCATCGGGAGAAATGGCCGGATAGCGCAGCCACAATGGATTTTCCTGGGCAATTCCCGTAAGCAACATGAAGTAAAAAGCTGTAATAAATAAGTATGTTTTTTTCATGATTTGTGATTTTGATTCGTTTTTAAAAGCTTATTCATTATGGTCAAACAATACAAAATTAAACAAATAAAAGAGGGGGAATGTTTATTGTATTTACTGCCATGGATTTTAAATAAAATAAAATCCCCTCAACCAAATAGAATAAATGGGATCGAGTATTTCGATTTTTCCTGCCGAATCATCGATTATCTCCTTTTTGATCATGGCATTTTTAATACGGGGAATATTGGCGGAAGTCCCAAGTTTGTACTTTTCAATGGTTTTTTTTGAGCTGAACATTTTAACACCATCCAGCAGGGCTTTCAAAAAATTCACCTGCGTGGTGCTCAATGATTCGGTGAGGCCCTGGAACAACAGGCCCAGTTGCAAAACCAATGAATCAAGGGCTTCTTCAATAATACCGTCTTCAAGAACCTTATCGGTCCTGAACCAACACAATTGCGCCAATTGCTGAACATAGTGGGGATGGTTTTCTACAAGAAAAGCAATATGGCCGGCTTGCTTTTTGCTGATTTTTTTGCCCGTTGCACGAAAACGTTTTTGGATAAAATCCTTCCAGTATTCCCCGGGGATTTTTTCGAGGAACATCATATCCCCAAATTTGTAAAACGGCATGGATGGCGATGCAAACACTTCCATCAACATATGGCGTTTGCTCCCATATAGGCAATAAGTGGCTTTTTGGTGCTTTTGCCAGTGCGACCTAAGCCTTTTTTGAAAAGCCAATGGATCATCAAAAAAGGCAAGGTTCTGAAATTCATCTATGCAGATAATCAATTGGTATCCTTTGTCCTTCGCGATTTCGTTGGGGAGGTTCAGTATTTCATCCGGTTGTTTTTTCACTTCCGTCCAATTTAAACCAAAACTGATTTCATTTTGGGCATCAGGGGAAAAAGTAATTTTTGGCAACCATTGTTTCAGGAATTTTTTTGAATTTGCAATCAAATCCTCCAGCTTGCCCGAAACCGCCTTTATGGTTTTTTCAGAAAGGGCCTGGTAAAAACCTTCCTCAGAACGGATATTGAACATATCGATATGGACAACTTTGATTTCCCCGTTTGCCTTTTCCAATTCATCCCCGGCCTTTTTGACCAAAGATGATTTCCCCCACCTACGGGGGGAAATAAGGATGGTGTTGGTCCCGGCAAGAAAATTTTGCTGCAAATGCCGGATTTCGTTCTCCCTGTCGGTGAAATCTTTTCCGCCAGTAATTTTCCCAAAAATAAATGGTGCGTTCATTTTGCCTGTATTTTTCCTGCAAATGTATATAACATTGTTGTAACTAACAAATCTGTAACTAACAAATTTGTAACTAACACAACTGTTAGTTAAACATTAATTATCTTCAAGTATTAAATTTTCCGACCTTTGCAAAACAAATTTCCATTTTGAAAAAAATACTCATCATACGTTTCAGTTCCATTGGGGATATCGTGCTTACGACACCTGTTGTGCGGTGTTTGAAGCAACAGCTTGATGAGGTCGATATCCATTATCTAACCAAATTGCAATATCGGTCTTTGATTGAGGCCAATCCATACATCAACCGGATATTTACCATAAAGGATAAAATTGACGAAGTACTCCTTGAACTCAACAACGAGGACTATGACTACATTATAGATTTGCACAAAAATTTCCGCTCGCAGGGCGTTTTGTTCAAATTACAAAAATCGTCCTCTACCTTCAAAAAAGCAAATTTCAAGAAGTGGCTGATCGTAAACCTGAAAATCGACCGGCTTCCCGACATCCATATTGTGGACAGGTATTTAAAGGCAGTGGAATTCCTTGGGATAAAAAACGATGGAGCGGGCCTGGACTATTTTATACCCGAAAAAGACAGGGTTGAAATTACTTCACTTCCCGCTTTGTTCTTAGATGGCTATATAGGCTGGGCAATTGGTGGAAACCACAACACAAAGATTTATCCCGTTGAAAAAATAATCGAGGTTTGCCAAAAAATCAAATCACCTGTAATCCTGCTTGGCGGAAAAGAAGATTACGAAAAAGCTGAAGAAATTAAAAAGGCCGTTGGTGAAAGGATATTCAATGCCTGCGGGAAATTCAACATCAACCAATCGGCTTCGTTGGTCTGGCAAGCCAATAAAATCGTAACCAACGATACAGGGTTGATGCACATTGCCGCAGCATTCAAAAAAGAGATTATCAGCCTTTGGGGAAATACCATTCCCGGGTTTGGGATGTACCCTTATATGCCCGGTTTTGAAAACAGGTCAAATATCCTGGAGGTTAAAAACCTAAAGTGCCGGCCATGCAGCAAGCTGGGTTATAAAAAATGCCCAAAGAAACACTTTGATTGCATGAATAGGATTGATACTGCTAAACTTGTTCAATTAATTGAACTATAATCAGAACCGGATAAATGGATTGTTCACTTTCTCGTAGCCAATCCCGGTTTCGGGGCCGTGTCCCGGGTAAACGGTGTAATCGTCCGGTAAGGTAAAAAGCTTTTCATGGATGCTTTTCATCAGCAAATCAAAATCCCCCGTGGGGAAATCTGTCCGGCCAATACTGTCTTTGAACAACACATCGCCGGTTATCACAAATTTATCCTTGTCACTGACAAAACAGACGCTGCCATCGGCATGGCCCGGTGTATAAACAACCTTTATTTCCGAATTCCCAAATCCGATAACATCACCCTCTTCGATGAAAGGGCCGTGTTCGACCAATTTCTCCATCTGAAAGCCATAAGTACTGGCGTGCTCATGGCCATTTTCATAAAAAATAAGCCCGGCTTTGTGGATTTCCGGTTTCAGCTTATACGTGCTTGCCATGAAATTGGTCCCCAATATATGATCGACATGGCAATGGGTAAAAACCATCCTGACCGGTTTCAGGTTTTCGGCCTGTATAAACCTTGTAAGGAGTTCTTCCTCCTGCGGTTCATAACTTCCTGGATCGATAATCACACATTCATTTGTTTCGTCAGACAAAATATAGGTATTCATCTGAAAAGGGTTAAGGGCAAATTTATCAATTGTTATCATTGGATAAAATAATTTCTTTTTCAATTATATTTAAAAAATCCTTGACAGGCTCAAATAATGTGTTGACCAAGGCAATATCAAAATCAAACAAACTGTCATAATCTCCTTTTTGTCTCCAATCAAATAATTCACCAAACAGTTTTCCAAATTTTGAATCTATCTTTTTGCTTTTAATAAAATGAAGAGAAAACTGATGTTTTGCACCTGAATGTGAAAAGGTAATAATCTTGTTTGAAACCAAAAGTGCATTTACTGCATAAAATACAGCATAATAAAGTCGGTTTATTGCAGAATTTGCAAAGCCCTTTTCCGCCAAGACCTTTGCAGCCTCAAATGTTTGAAAAGCTGAGTGCATCCTATATTCCACATAATGCTTTCTTTCTTCCAAATTCATATCAGGATACCATCTTTATCAACTGCCATGTGGAAAGGCGTGGCACTTTTACTTTCTTTCCATTCATTTTTAGAATAAACGAAAAGCGAAAAAGGCTCTTCGAGATCAAGTTCCAAATCGTACAACTTATCCCGAAATTTACGCTCGGTTTCAATTGTTGCCGGAAGTGTTGTCAGGATCAATATATCCCAATCAGAATCTGGTTTTTCATCGCCACGAGCCCTTGAACCAAAAAGGATTACCTCAGCATTTAAGTCCAATTGACAAATTGTATCTTTAATTAACCGGGTTATATGATCTGTCCTGTTTTTCATTGCTTCAAAATTACAAATAAAAACTCAACCAAGAATAAAAATCCACAAACAAGAACACATCTTCATTGTTTAACAGCTAATTGAATTGATATTATTGGATTACAAATCAACAGGAAAAGCAAAGTGAAAATACTTAATTTAATGAATATACATAGCTTTGCAAAACCAGATTTACTAATCTTTGTAACTTTTAAAATACGAACCCGTCATAAATTCAAAGAGTATAGGAAAATTTTATAATCCCGGATGACAGTAAAGGAATACAATAAATGTGTTGACGATCATGCGGACGGTGTTTACCGGTTTATCCTCAAGAACATCAAGGATGTGGAGATAGCCCGTGACATTGTCCAGGATGCCTTTGCGAAGATGTGGGAAAAAGTGAAGGACATTTCGGGGGAAAAAGCCAAATCGTATTTGTTTACGGCGGCCTATCACACAATGATAGACAACGTAAGGAAAAGCAAAAGGATGACAAATACCGATGACATAAGCCAGTTTGACCAGGGGCACGAATCAGGGTATTCCGATTTAAAAGAAATCCTGGACGAGGCGGTGGGTCAGTTGCCTGATATACAACGCTCGGTCTTGTTGCTCCGTGATTATGAAGGGTATTCCTACAAGGAAATCGGGGAAATCACGAACTTGAACGAGCCCCAGGTGAAAGTTTATATATACCGCGCAAGGACGTTCATGAAAAACTATTTGGTAAGCATGGACAAGGTGGTTTAACGGTCCTGAAAAACCCGTTGGGTCGAAGATGGCCTATGCAGTAGTGACCCGACAGGTTGAAAGACGATTGACGAAAAGGATTTACGATTTGCGAAATTCAACAAAAGAAAACTGAAATTGATAAAGACATAAGATATTAAAAAATGCGTGAAAGAATGTCCCCTTCGGGGAAAAGAGGGGAGCACGGGAAAAAGATCAACAAACAATGAAAATAAACAAGGAAAATTACGGAGCTTACTTTCTCGACTATTACGAGAAAAACCTGGACACGGAACAGGTGGCCGAGCTTTTGGTGTTCCTTGAAGAAAACCCCGTGCTGAAAGAGGAGTTTGAAGATTTTGATATTGAGATAATCCTTGATTTCGATAACGGCCTCCACTTTGAGAAAAAAGAAAGTTTAAAAAAAACCACATTGATCGCTTTTGGTGGAATTGACGAAACCAATTACGAAGAAACAATGCTTGACGAATTGGAAGGTGGGCTTTCAGAAAAAGGGGCAGCCGGGCTTAAAGGTTTCTTATCGGCCAATCCAAAAATCAAACTGGAATACAATTTATTGAAATCCACTTTTCTTGTTCCCGATAAAACCATTGTTTTTGAGAATAAAGAGGAATTGAAAAAAGAGGGTGTTTTTGCTATTTACTCCACACAAATCTACTATGCGCTTTCAATTGCCGCAACTATATTTATCCTATTGGGGTTCTTTTTTGGAATTTCCAGAAAAGGACAAAACAACAGGGATTTCACCAAACTCAATAAGATAGAAATATTGCACCCTTCATTTTCCGAGAAGAAAATTGTTGAAGCCCGGAAATCACCGGAAAACAATACCCATATTACTGTTTCCGAAAAACCGGACATTCAACAACAAGGAAAAAAACCTGTATATCAAATCAATGGACACAAAACTTCGAGAGAGAAGGAAGAATTAATTGAAACAATCCCATCAGTCATTGGTTTTGAAATCACAATACCAGAAAGTGATGATGAAATATTGATTGTGTCCAGAAGTTCCTTCGATGGTGTTTCTTCAATTATAATTGAGAATTCGGCAACAGAAAAAGAAAAATCGTTTATGGCCAAGTTTATTTCGGGGTTGGGAAACAAGATTATCCCAAAAAGAAAAACCGAAAGGAAATCAATTCTGGAATATACCGTTGAAGGCTTCAACCTGATGGCAGATAAAGAGGTGGAAGTGATCAGGGAAAAAGATGAAAACGGAAATGTGATCGCCTTTAATGTGGTGGGAGACAATATGCAATTTACAAGAAGGAAGAGAAATGTGGGGAAAGA
>JAADJA010000217.1 GCA_013151015.1 Chlorobiota bacterium | reverse complement strand
CTATAGCAACAAATGGGGGCTTTTGTTCATTGGCACACAAAGAGGGCTTAGCGTATATAATGGTGAAAACTTCCAGAATTTCAACAAGGAAAATGCCCATTTGGAAGAAGACCCTTATATTTTCGGGTTTATCGAACAAGGTGACATGGTGCACATTTATACTTTTTCGAATACAAACTTCACCTATTATCCAAAGACAAAGACCTTTGCCCCCAAACCCGAAAACCTAAGTTATTCCGAGCGCAGCTTTATCTCATGTTTTATAAGACAGGATGGCATTTCGTTGCTTGCGTACCGCAACGGACTGATAACAACAAATGACATAGATACATTACAGGACATCAAAGCACCTGTGGACTCTCCGGGCAACAGCAATATTGGGCAGGTATTTGGGATGGCCGAAGACAATTACCAAAATATTTGGCTGGCCTCCTGGGACCTAAACCCAGAAAACCCCGGTGGCCTGTTTTTGTTTGATGGTGAAAAAATCATCAAGCAAAATAAAATCCTGGGCAAAGACCCAACAGTGGGCTGGGCCGTTAGTTTTGACAAGGAAAACAATATCCTGTGGTTCGGCTCACTCGATATGGGTTTGTTTATGGTCAGGGAAACACAATTTAAAAATATCCCTGCCGATAAATATGGACTAAAAGAGTTCGATGTCATGGACTTAAGTTTTGATAATAACGGCAATCTGATTATCCTGAACAAAAAAAACCTGGTCATTGCCAAAAACGACAATTCCTTTGTGAAAATTATGGAAAAACCGTTTTATAATGCCTATAAACGTTACCTGAAAAAAGCAAACAAAAAGGGCCCGGAAAGCAGGGATTTTGAATCTTTCAAAAAGGCTCTGGAATTCAGGGGCATGGTTTTTCAAAATGATTCTTTTTTGTGGTTATGGTTATCGAGCTATCCCGCCATTTTTGAAGTAAACCTGCAAAGCCAAAACGTAAGTTGTTTTGCAAAAACCGGTTATGGGGCAGGCCATATATATTTTGATGAAAAGGGGCGTTTGTGCCACCTTCCCTATTGGGGCAGTCTTGGGGTTTATGAAGACATCCGCATCAATGACGAAACAATCGAACTGGACAAAAGCAGTACCAGGCCCTTTGATATTTCAGACCATCTTTCATTGAACGGCGAAACCTGGACGGCAAGTACGTTCCAGGGGCTGTTGAGGGGAAGGGATACGATTTTCGTAAATATAAGCAAAACCAATACGGCCATAAGCAAAGCTTTAAATGTGCTGTGCGTTGATGATCGGGGCCACCTTATAATTGGGGCCAATAATGGCGATGTGTATATATGCAGACCAAAAAAGGACACATTGATCGTGCAATATACCCTTAATGCGAAAGATGGCATTCTTGGGAACAGCATTAGCTGGTTGGAGGTCGATAAGTTCAACCAATTATGGATAGGGACAAATACCGGGCTTAACCGGATAGGGCTCGACAAACTTTATGATAACGATAGTTTACAGATTATCATTTATGACGAGAAAGAAGGGTACTCAAGCCAAAACGAAATTGCTTCACAAATAGATGGGCATGGTTATATATGGTTGGGCACAGAAGGGAGACTGACCTGCCTGCACATTGCAGGTACGCCCGTAAAGAAAACATATCCCCAAAAAGTCCAACTTCAAAAAATCGAAATAAACGGGACCCAGATAACAGAAGGTGCCGATTTATTGCAGCATTTAAGGTTCGATGAAAACTACCTCCATTTTTATTTTGGCCTTATCAACTTTGTAAACCCCGAAAAAGACCAATTCCGTTATTTTCTCGATGGCCTCGATTTGAAATGGAGCGATTTTTCTGGTACAAGACAGGCAATATACCAACATCTGCCACCCGGTAAATACATTTTTCGCGTGGAAGGGAAAAATTTAAATACCGGTCTCGAATATTTGCCCCTTGAAATCAAAGTCAATATCCAGGCCCCTTTGTGGAAAACATGGTGGTTCATGGGCATCCTTATGGCAATTGTGCTTGTACTTGTTTCCCTTTATTTCAAATACAAAATAGATAAAACAAAAAAGAAAGAACAGAAAAAAGGGATGGTCTCAAAACAGATTGCCGAACTGGAGATGAAAGCCCTGCTGGCACAAATGAACCCCCATTTTACCTTCAATGCCATCAACTCAATACAGAATTACATCCTCGACAATGATGTGGACAAGGCACTGTCCTATCTGTCCGATTTCTCAAAGATCATCCGGCAGACCCTCGAAAATGCCACCAAAGAATTTATAAGCCTCCAAGAAGAAATCGAGTATCTTGAACGTTACCTTGTACTTGAACAAATGAGGTTTGACAACAATTTCTTTCAACAAATCACAATTGACCCGGCAATAGATACCGAAACCACATTGATACCGCCAATGATACTACAGCCTTATGTCGAAAACGCCATTAAGCACGGCCTCAGGCACCGGAAAACCAAGGGCAAACTTAGTATCCGGTTTTCGGTTAAAGATACTGATACCCTGTCCTGTGTGATAGAAGACAATGGCATTGGCCGCAACGAATCCAACAAGATAAACAAAACGGTACGAAAAGACCATAACGGGGCCGGGATGGCCATTACTGAAAACAGGGTACAAAAACTAAGGGAGATTTACGAAAATGACCGGTACAATGTAGTGGTCGTTGATTTATATGGCCCGGACCTTCGCCCACAAGGTACACGTGTTGAAGTTTGCCTTCCGTTGACACAGGTTTTTTAAACGTTAATTTACAAAACCCGAACGTTTATTTCTATTTCCCCTACGTATAATAAATCACTGTTCCTGTTAATATGAGGTTTGGTATTTTTACATTTTAAACAAATAAAAATTTAAAAAAAGGATAGAAATATGAAAGAATATGTTGTTACATTAGATTGTAGTGGATTACGGAAACAAATAAAATTATTTGCTAATTCAAGAAATGAAGCAATAGATAAGGCAAAAAAGCAATATATAGATTGTAAAGTTGAAGATTGTGATGAATATTTTAAAAGTTAACTCACATGAATACTCAGATTTTTTATTTGGATAATGGATTCTTAGTGCAAATCTGGAAACAGGTTCTACAACGCTCTGATGATGTTATAATTAATAGAATATACAAAAATTCGGTTATTGATTCAATCACATTAAGAAGTAGTTCAAATAATCCAGAAATGACAATGCCATTTTTATCAATTAATTGTGATATAGAATTACAATATTCATCTTTTGTTTATGATAAAGAAAAAACAAAAATTGAGAATTTTCTAAAAGGGAATGGATTTACATTAAAAACAAAGGTGTTATGACAATTAAAATTTACGACTTTGAAAAATTTTCTAATCTAAATGAAAAGAAGAAAGCTATAAAAAAAGCTATCAATGACT
>JAADJA010000082.1 GCA_013151015.1 Chlorobiota bacterium | reverse complement strand
AACTGTTCATTGGTGGTTTCCATGCTTTCGTTCACAATGATAAAGGCATCAAGGATCTGCCTGGAAACGTTAAGTGCCAATAGGGCAGTTAACACCAGGTACATCATACCAATCATCTTTTGCCGCGGGGTTTCTTTGTATCCAGCCATTTAATCTAAACTTTAAAAATAAAATATTTGTTTGAATACATATTTAACCTTCGGTTTTCACGTTCATCGCCGAGAGCATGTTCCCATACACACCGTTTAATGCCGACACTTTTTTCGCGAGGTCATCCAATTGCTCATTGTATTTCAGTGTCATATTTGCTGATTCATTTAACCTGTCAAGGAAACCATCGAGGGTATCTTTTAACCTGGCCGTGCTTTCCACCTGTTCGGCCGTACCTTTTAACTGGTTCTCAAATACAGAATTGAGCGCATTGATGTTGTCTTTATATTTTGAGTTGTTCTCCAGGGAAGAATTTAGGCTGCCCACAAATTTTTCTATGGTTTCCTGAAATTGAACTGTCGCATTATTTTGAAGATCTGAATTCTTCAATTGCATTTCGTAAGCAGAATTTAATGCGGCAAGATTATGGGAAATCTTGTTCAATTGCTCGCCATAATTATTTTCTTTCAGAGCTGTGAAATCGAGTGCCTCTGCTGATTCAGACAATATATTTGCCGATTTCGTATAATTCTCGGCAAGTTTATCAGCTGATTGGGCCGCTGCTTTCACACTGTTTGAAAAGCCTTCTGTCGCTGCCAGGTCGTTTTTAATGGATTCTGATGCATCTGCATAAACTTGGGAGAGGGAGGATGCTGAACCGGAAGCGTTCTTAACGGAATTGGAAAACTCTTCGGATACTTTGATATCTTCCGTAATAGCCTCGTTCTGTTTTTCAAAAGTCTCTTTGAGATTGCCCACCGAATTGCTTGCACTTTTCACCTTCTCGGTAAATTCATTTGTCGCAACACTCACATCCGTAACATCGCTTAATTTTGCCGTGTTGTCACTTAGGCTCCTGAGCCCTTGCCCGAGGCTGTCAATTAATTCAGGTCCTATTTTTGCTTCGGCGAGCATTGAATCGAGTTCCCCTGTAAGGCCATCCTTGCTTATCGGTTTACCTTTTGACAAATCGGCCCCCACATCATGGTACATTCCGGCAAGTTCGGGATAAACCAAACTCCAGTCGGGCTCAACGTGTGGTGCCTCAAAGGCCGAAAAGAAAAATATCATTGCCTCAATACTCAGGCCAACCAATAACATATAATCTGCACCATCATAATGGTTTATTTTAAACAAAGCACCAAGAATTACCACAGAAGCCCCCCAGCCATATAACTTGGCCATAAAGTTTTTAAAGCCCCTACTCTTAACAATATTACCTAATCCCATAATCGATTTCTAATTAAAAAAGTTAATTATTGATTTTACACTCTTATTTTTTGGTTAAAAAATTACTTGTTGTAAATGTGTGAGGCCTTGGCAGGATTATCATCCTTTTGCCTTCCGAGGTAAGTTTGAACGCATCTGAAACCGATATAGGCCTTGGCAGTATCTTGGTATTCATAGGTACGGGTAGCCACCTGCATATAATATCCAACATCTTTCCATGAACCGCCCCTGATTACTTTTCGTTTTAGAACAGCCGGGTCATCGACCTGGGCATTGTATTCGTAACTGGGATTTAAGTCCCAGGTAAAATTAACGGCAGATTCGTCAAAAGCATCAACGGTCCATTCGGCAACATTTCCTGCCATGTCATATAATCCCCAGTCGTTTGCCGGGTAATGGGCAACTATAATAGGGGTTGCCCCTCCATCATCGGTATAATTCCCCCTGAGGGGTTTGTAGTTTCCAAGGAAACAACCTTTATCATTTCTAGTATAAGGGCCTCCCCAAGGATAAGGGTTGAAATCGTGGCTGCCCCTTGCGGCCCATTCCCATTCGGCTTCGGTGGGCAAACGGAAATCGTGGATACTGGCCTCGCCTTTTCTACTTGCAAGGTCACTGTTCTTTAATTGGGTCCTCCATACACAAAAACCTTTGGCTTGTCTCCAATTTACACCAACAACCGGGTAATGGTCGAAAGCGGGATGCCAGAAATATTTTTGTGTCAATGGTTCGTTAAAAGAATATGAGTAATCGAAAAGCCAACATAAGGTATCGGGATAAACATTGATTTTCTCCTTCCTTACGTATGTACTCCTATCTTGTAATCCTTGTGGCCTGTTTGCATATCCACCCGCTTCGTAATTACCGTCCTGGGAATAATCTTTTTTAGAGGCAGCCCGTAAATCTACCCAGTAATATTCATAATCCAATTTTCGGGTATCAATTTCTTTCTTTCTGAAAAACCGTTCACTTTCGGGCAAGAACATCTCTTCCAGCACATCTCTTTCTTCTTCTCCCTGCCAGTCGATTTTCGTGTGCCAGTTCAAAAATGGGGGATCGTACATTTCCCCTGTTTTTTTATTTTCTTCAACTAAAAAATCCTCAGGTAAGATATCACCGAGCAAAGTCCGTGCAATCGAATCACGGACCCAATAGACAAATTGCCGGTATTCATTATTGGTGATTTCGGTTTCATCCATATAGAATGCCGCTATGGTAACTGTTTTTGGTTGCCTTACTTGCGAATAAGCAATGTCTTCTTCACCGACACCCATTGTGTAACTTCCCAATGGAATGTACGCCATTCCAAAAGGCTGGGGTTGATAAAAAGGTTTTCTGTCTTGAACTCCAACTAATTCTCCATTGCCTGAGCCGCCACAGCTCTCAAGGAAAATCAAAATGACCAGATAAAAAAGGACTCTTTTCATATTATAATAGCTGATTTATTCTAATTTAGATAATGGTATGCTTAACCAAGGTTTAACTTATTTCTTCTAGAAAATGTTACGGTTTCCTATAAGAATCTTGTATTTTTATAACTACTTCTTCCCCTATCCATGTTTATTTTGAAACAGTATCCTACCAATATTTCATGGCTGCCACTACTTCCTATTTTAGATGTAGGTATCGTATATGAATACCCCAATTTCATATCTTTGATTTTCAAACCGATAATTACCGCCAATGGGTCGGTTACCCTAAAGGTGCTATAACTAACGCCACCCCATACTTTATTATTGTACTTCAATAAAAGGGCAAAGTCAAATTGCGTGATCACGGCATCGGATTTTATTAACAATGAGGGATCAAGCTCGAAAGCAGGATTGTTTGGAAAAGTATATTGATAACCTCCTGAAAAGAAGTAATGCCTTTTATACTGATAGTGGATTTTATCGCTCTGGCTTTCGAGCAAACGGGTTGAAGATAAACCTATGTAATACTTCCCGGGCACCATATATTGTAATCCAAAGCCCAGGTCAAAAATCATATCACTTGCATCTTCTGCACCAGTCAATAGAGGATCTCCGGTCTCCCTTGCACCCTTGTTCAATGACGCAAAATCAATGGTTTGATTGATAAAGTCAACTTCCAGGCCAATTCCAAGGTTCCCCATTCCCAAATCCATCCGGTAGGCGTACTGTATCTTCACGCCAATTTCATTGGTAAAGCCCAATTTATCATTGTAAATATTCAACCCAACTCCACCATGTAACAAATTAACCGGGGAATTAAGGCTTATTGCATATGTATTGGGAGCTACGCTGTTTCCATCGGAATCTTTGAAGCCGACCCATTGTTGACGAACAAGCCCGGTCGCACATATTCCCCCAACACTACCTGCAAAGGCAGGATTGTAATACACATTGTTGAACATATTTTGGGTAAAATGCGCTTCCTGTTGTCCATTAACGGTTGTAGCGAACAAGCTAAAGATTATCGCAGCTATAAATCCAAAAGTATGTTTCATTCGTAGATATATCATAATTGAAGGGCGCTAAATTACAAAAAAAATCAAATCTCCAAATTGCTATTGCTATTAATACCTGATTTTATCTGAATTTGCCCAAATATACAAGCAAATCGCCTCTTTGGCAAAACCAATTGTATCAACAAACACTACATAATACAATTACTGAAGATACAAAAATATTGATTACCACCACCTAACGCTATTATTAGTAAAATTGTTTAAAGGTAATCCAATATTATTCCCAGATATTTGTGGAGAAAGACAATGGATGTTTTAAAATAGTTGCTTCAACTCTTTGAACGAAAATGAGTCAAATTAACAATTGGTAACAGCAGGACACCGGTCATCCATCACCGTCCATCAAACAAAATATGTTCACATTGTTATTTCATTTCCTAAAAGATTTCCATGGAGTAATCGACAAATCACCTTTCTACATAATAATTGTACATTTGCGCCCGAAAAGAAACCTTAAGGGGATTTTCAGGTAAACGAAAAGCAAACGAATTTTTATTACTTGTGAAACAAAAAGAGATTATATGCGGGTTTTCCAAATTGACCAAAGGTCAGAAGCTGGATTATATTGCCGGTTTTTTTGAAGATCCCGATGAGTTCGTTAAGGAACTGGAAAGTTATCATCATCCGGATGAAAAGAAACAAAAGCTTTTTGACGAATTTAGTGAGAATACCATTTCCAATTATCTTATCCCATTTGGAATTGCCCCAAATTTCGTTATTGATGGCGAAGTTTATCATCTTCCCTTTGTGATTGAGGAGAGCTCAGTGGTAGCCGCGGCATCGAAAAGCGCAAAATTCTGGTCCGAAAAAGGCGGTTTTCACACAGAGATTATTTCGGTCCAAAAAATCGGACAGGTGCATTTTATCTGGAAGGGGAATAAAAAGAAGTTGTTCACGTTGATGCCAGACCTTAAGGAACGCCTGATTGACAGCACCCGTGACATTACGGCCAACATGGAAAAACGTGGTGGTGGCATCATTGGTATCGAACTGGTGGACATGACCGCTGAAATGGATGACTATTTTCAACTTAAAGCCACATTTAACACCGTGGATTCCATGGGCGCCAATTTTATCAATTCATGCCTTGAGGAATTTGCCATCGAACTAAAGGATTTTCTCAGGATAAGCCCCTACTTTGAGGAACAGGAAAGGGAGGTGGAAATTGTCATGTCGATCCTCTCCAATTACACGCCCGATTGTGTCGTAAAAGCCTGGGTCGAATGTGATGTTAAGGATTTAGGGAAAATAGATGAAAGCTTGAACGGCGAACAGTTTGCCCATAAATTTGAAAGGGCCGTACGCATTGCACAAATTGATACCCACAGGGCAACGACCCATAACAAAGGGATTTTCAATGGGATTGATGCCGTGGCACTTGCAACCGGAAACGATTTCAGGGCCTTGGAAGCAGGTGGGCACACTTATGCAGCCCGTGACGGAAAATACAAAAGCCTTACGGATGTTGAAATCCGTAATGGGCGTTTTAAATATATTTTGACGATCCCCCTCGCCATGGGTTCGGTGGGCGGACTTACCACACTCCACCCGCTTGCCAAACGTTCACTCGAACTGCTGGGCAATCCGGGAGGCGAAGATTTGATGCGCATTGCCGCTGTTGCCGGACTGGCCAATAATTTCGGGGCCATTAAATCGCTCATTACACAGGGAATCCAGAAAGGCCATATGAAAATGCACCTCTTCAATATCCTGAACACATTGGAGGCAAATCCAAAAGAGAAGGAAAAATCGGTGGTGCATTTTGCCGAAAGGAAAGTCTCCCATAAGGCCGTCAGTGCTTTTATTGAAATACTGCGCTACGGTTCCCTAAAAGAAATCCACAGCCAAAAATAATGAGGTTTCATTCCAATGGAAAATTATTGATCTCAGGAGAATACCTTGTACTCAAAGGTGCGCTCGCATTGGCATTGCCCGTAAAATTTGGACAAAGCCTTGAAATATCAGAATATGAAAGAGAGGGCTTAAAGTGGGAAAGCTTTGAGAAAGGCAAATTGTGGTTTTCAGCAAATTTCAGCTTTCGGGATTTTAATATCTCACAAAGTTCAAATAAACTGATCGCCCAAAACCTTCAAAAAATTTTACGGGAAGCCGATCAACTTTCCGGAGGGAAATTACCAAAAGACAATATCAAGACCAGAACTGAAGTTGACTTTAAATTGCAATGGGGCTTGGGAAGCAGTTCCACCCTGATTTCCAATGTGGCCATGTGGGCCGGGGTCGATCCTTACGACCTGCATTTCAGGGTTTCAAATGGGTCGGGATATGATATTGCCTGTGCCCGCTCGGACAATCCGGTCTTTTTTCAAAACAGGGACGGGGAAATCCATGTGGAAGAAACCGAGTTCAATCCACCGTTTAAAGAGTATCTCTATTTTGTTTATTTGGGAAAGAAACAAGATTCAGCCAAAAGCGTGAAAAAATTCATTTTAGAAGAATGTGTTGACAATGCCATTATTGATGATGTTTCAATGTTAAGCCGGGAAATGTCCCAAACAGATAAATTGAGCGATTTTGAATATTACCTCAAAAAGCATGAGGATATCATATCGGGGATAATTAAGCAGCAGAAAATAAAAGATTCTTTCTTTTCTGATTTTGATGGAGAAATAAAATCCCTGGGTGCCTGGGGTGGTGATTTTGCCCTGGCCACAAATAAAGGTTCAAAAGAGAAGCTAATAAAATATTTTTCGGGAAAAGGGCTCGATGTGATTTTTGATTTTGATGAAATTGTAAAACAATAATGGATTTCACAAATAAATACAAACAACAGGCAGATAAACTAAAAGGGTTCTCAACCTTTGAAGGGAAACACAAAACAAAATGGCAAAGCCCTTCCAATATTGCACTTGTCAAATATTGGGGAAAGCGTGGAAATCAAATCCCACAAAACCCATCTTTGAGCTTTACGCTGAGAAATTCATTTACCGAAACGGAAATCAGCTATATATATAGAGAGCAGCCAGGTATTTCCATAGAGTTTTTATTTGAAGGGAAGCCCAATCCTGATTTTGAGGAAAGGATCAGGAAACACCTGTTGACTTTACAGGAATTCCTCCCTTTTCTGAATAGTCTTGGCCTTACGATAAACAGTTCCAATTCGTTTCCCCATTCTTCGGGGATAGCTTCTTCGGCTTCTGCCATGAGCGCATTGGTGTTGGGGCTTTGTTCCATCGAAAGGGATTTGTTCGGGACTTTACAAAATGAAAAAGATTTTTTGCAAAAGGCTTCGTTTTTATCACGCCTTTGTTCGGGAAGTGCGGCCCGGTCGGTTTATGGTGGATTTACGGTTTGGGGCAAAGACGGGCATGTTGCCGGTTCTTCCGATGAAATTGCGATTCCGCCCGAAATAAAAATACACCCTGATTTTCTTGGATTGAACGACAGCATCCTGATCACCAGCCCGGAAAAGAAAAAAATTTCGAGTTCCCGGGGTCATTCTTTAATGAATGGGCACCCTTATGCCGAAGTACGCTACGATCAGGCCAGGGCAAATCTGAGCAAGCTTATCAAAATATTGCAAACCGGAGATGAAAGGGGTTTTATTTCAATTATAGAAAATGAAGCTTTGTGCTTACATGCGCTGATGATGTCCTCGAACCCGGGCTTTACATTGCTCAATCAAGATACATGGAATATCATCCATGCCGTTCGCGAATTCAGGGAGGCAAATAATTTGATGCTGGCTTTCACCCTTGATGCCGGGCCCAATGTCCATCTTATTTATCCCGAAAAGGACAAAAATAAGATCGTTAGGTTTATTTCAAACGAATTGATCCCATATTGCTTTAGGGAAATGTGGATTGATGATAGGATGGGGGAAGGGCCAACTGAAATTTATGCCTGACATAGTTCAATAATTTGATTGTGTAAATTTAATCCCCGTGCCAGGCAAACCGAAACAGACAAATTCCAAAGGTCAAAATTCAAATAAATTCCAGTTTTACAAATATTGAATTCCAAAAACGGATTTTGGGAGTTTGATTTTGTGATCTAATTGATATTTGGTTAAGTGATTTGAAATTTGCCTTTTGGCTGTTTTTTGGGGTTATCCCGATTTGATAGGTCTGAAAAAAACTTATCTTTGCATCTTGAAATTTCAATTCGATCTGAATGACGTACCCCAATATTTATTATGCCAAAATCATTTTGTTCGGTGAATATGGAGTGATCTTCGATTCCATGGCGCTCACTATTCCATTTGTACACTTCCACGGTGAACTCAGTTTTAGCAATGGTTATGGATATACCGACCTTGATTTTGCGCAAAGTTCCAACCAACAGTTAAAAGAATATGCCAATAACCTTGTGGAGCTTAGGGAAAAAGGGAGACTGAAAATCGAATTTGATGTGGATTCTTTGATAAAGGATATCGAGAAGGGATTGTATTTCGAATCATCCATTCCACAGAGTTATGGATTGGGAAGTTCAGGGGCCTTGGTGGCGGCCATGTATTGCAAATACGGTATAAACACTATCCCGAGCAGTCGGACTATTTCCCCTGACGATAAAGTGAAACTAAAGAACGATTTATCTGAACTCGAATCCTATTTCCACGGTAAGAGCTCCGGCATCGACCCTTTGAACGCCTACATCAAATACCCTTTGTTGTTGAAAAGCAAAACGGAAATCGAAGCGGTTACTATCCCGCGAAGAAAGGACAAGGGGAACGGGGCCATCTTTTTGGTGAACACGGGAGGCCCGGGAAAGACAGAGCCTTTGGTGCACCTTTTTATGGACAAATGCAAAATCGAAAAATACAATAAGATGATCATGGATGAATTCATCCCACAAAACAATAACTGCATTACCAGCCTTCTGGCCGGGCATTTGGAGAAGTTTTTCGACCATCTCGAAAAATTTTCCGATCTGCAATTGCGCTTCATGAACCCGATGATCCCTTACCATTTCCAGGAACATTGGAAACATGGACTGGAAACGAATGACTTTTCCCTTAAACTTTGTGGATCGGGCGGCGGAGGGTATTTGCTGGGGTTCACCAAAGATTTTGACAAGGCCCGGACCTACTTCAAAGGGAAGGACATCCAATTGATTTCGGTTTACAGGAGCCTGAAGCAAAATTAAAGCATAAATAAAGGCTTTTGCAAAACTTTTTGCAAAAGCCTTTCAATTCCCATCTTTCATTTATAAACTTGGTTTTATTTGGGGACCTGGCATTATTGATGAATTCAAGTTCATTAGCTGCGCAATCCAATCGCCCGTCAGAAAGGTCGGGATTGGTTCCACTAAAACTTACTTTACCCGCTGAAACTATTTTTGATGAATTATCCGAATCATTGAAGTTTATTACACCGAAGGAATTCCCGTTTTCACAAGAGATAAATTGGCCAGAAGTCCCTTTCGTCGTAATTGTTGTATTTATCCAGTCTCCGTTATTAACAATATCCCCATAAACATTCACATATAATTGATAGTTTGAATTTCTAATTAATCCGTTATTGGTAATCAAATCATTCACTAAGGTCATTGCACTGATAGCCATTGTTGTAAACAATAACCGCTCCCGGGCCCGTAGTAATTACATCATCACTTGCAGTGGGGATTGCGGCTTCTTCCCAGGTCGAAATGTTGTCCCAGTTTCCGCCGGTTGTCGTTGAGTGAAACACTGCGGCATTTGTTGAAAAAGCGCAAAATAATAAACCTATTACCAGGCTTGTTTCGATTGATTTGTAAACATTTTTCATGATGTTGATTTTTTAAAGTTTATAATTTGTTATGGGTTTCGAGGCTTTTTAAAATGGATTGTTTTCGTTGGCTTTCAACAGGGATGGTTTCACCGTTTATGAGTTCAATATATTCATCTTGTCCCGTGGCTATCTTTGAGATAAAATTCACATTGATAATATGGTCATTGTGTATCCTGATAAAGGAAAAATCCTTTAGCTGGTTTTCGATCTGGTCAATGCTTTCGTTTATAAGTGGGCGGCTTTTATTGGTCAAATAAAGGATTGTGTTTTGTCGCTTTCCCTCAAGGCGGATTATTTCACCACTTTTAAAAAACCAAATCCGGTTTTTCGTTTGTATCTTGATTTTATGCTTAACTTCGTAATTATTGATTATCCCTTTAAGGATAGGGTTTCTTTCCAGGGATAATTGATCCATGTCGGAATTGAACAGGATATGTTTTTGATTGGTATTGATAAACTTATCAAGTTCTTCCTGGATTTCGTTATTGTCGATAATGATGATTTTGTCCACCGGGCCCATTTATTTATGTGGACACTAAATTAATACGGCCTTGGCCTTTTTCGGGCAGCAAATGATTATTCGCCGGGATTGGTTGATTATTCGTTGGGGATGGTTTATAATTTGCGAAAGGTTTCTCCGGGATAAAAAAAAGCCTGGATAAAATCACATTACCCGGGCAATTGACAATTAAGGGGAATTCTATTTAACCAATACCCTCCCCGTCATCTCCTTTGGGATTTCAATGTTCATGATCGAAAGCAGCGTTGGGGCAACATCCGCCAGTATCCCGTTTTCTATTTTTTTGTATTTATCTGAGACCAGGATACAGGGGACCGGGTTTAACGAATGGGCCGTATTGGGCGAACCATCTTTGTTCACGGCATGGTCGGCATTGCCATGATCGGCAATTATCAATGCAGTGTAATTGTTGGCTTTTGCGGTTTCCACTACTTCGTTCACACATTCGTCCACGGTTTTCACGGCTTTTACGATGGCTTCATAAATCCCGGTATGCCCCACCATATCCCCGTTGGCAAAATTCAAGACCACGAGGTCGGCTTCCTGTTTTTTCAATTCTTCCACAATGGCATCCTTCACTTTATAGGCACTCATTTCCGGTTGCAGATCATAAGTGGCAACCTTTGGCGAGGGGACCAACAATCTCTTTTCGCCCTCAAACTCTTTTTCCCTGCCACCGGAAAAGAAAAAAGTGACATGGGCATATTTTTCCGTTTCTGCTATCCTTATCTGTTTCTTCCCTTTTTTAGAAACCACCTCCCCTATGGTATTTTTCACATTGTCTTTTTCATAAATAACATGGATACCTTTAAAAGACTCGTCATAGGTGGTCATGGTATAATACTCCAAAGGAACTGTTTTCATCCCAAATTCCGGAAAATCCTGCTGTGTCAGCGCAGTTGTTATCTGTCTTAAGCGATCCGTCCTGAAATTGAAACAAATGACCACATCATCTTCATTGATTGTTCCGAGAGGCTGTCCTCCTTCGTCTGTTACAACAATCGGTTCGATAAATTCATCGGTAACTCCCTTGTCATATGATTCTTGCATGGCTTGCAAAACATCCGTTGTTTTTGTCCCTTTTCCGTGAACCATTAAATCATAGCCTTCTTTTATCCTTTCCCAACGTTTGTCCCTGTCCATTGTGTAATATCGACCGATAAGGGAAGCAATTTCCCCGCCGGAATGCTGGAGATGTTCCTGCAATTCTTTCACAAAACCCATCCCACTCCTCGGGTCGGTGTCCCTTCCGTCAGTCAGTGCATGGATAAAAACCTTATCAAGGCCGTAATCCCTGGTAATGTCGCAAAGTTTATAAAGATGGGTTCCCAATGAATGCACCCCGCCATCCGAAACCAATCCAAGAAAATGAACTGCTTTGTTGTTTTCCCTTGCATACGTGAATGCTTTCACAAGTTGTGGGTTCTGGCTGATGCTGTTATCTTCGATGGCCTTGTTGATCTTTACCAAATCCTGGTAAACTACCCTACCGCCACCAATGTTCAGGTGGCCCACTTCCGAGTTGCCCATTTGTCCATCGGGGAGGCCCACGTTTTCACCGGAAGTGAAAAGATGGGAATGGGGGTAATTTTCGTTTAAATAATCGAGGTAAGGAGTATCGGTTGAATAAATGACATCCGCTTTGGATTTGTCACCAATTCCCCATCCGTCAAGTATGATCAGTATTGCTTTGTTCGTTTTATTTGTTGTCATGCAGCAAAATTAATTTAATTTAGATTAATCCCCACCATTCATTTGAAATTGATACTTTTGCACGGATTTTAAAAGATTATGAGAAAACACTGGGTAATCCCTGACATACACGGTTGTGCCAAGACACTTACGGCTTTGATTGAGGACATGATCCAACCTTCCAAACATGATTGGCTTTATTTCCTTGGTGATTATATCGATCGCGGGCCTGCTTCCAAAGAGGTGATCGAATACCTGATGTACCTTCAAAAAGAAGACTACAACCTACGCTTTTTAATGGGAAACCATGAAGATTATCTCCTGAGGGCTTACGATGAAGAAAAAAACCTGAAAAGCTTCCTTGGTATTAAACAAAAAGGGAAAAAGAAAAAAGAGTGGCTTTTTCATGGTGGGAAACAGTGTATGGAAAGCTACGGTATTTCTGAATTAAAAGATATGCCCGAGGAGCACCTTGACTGGATGAGAAAACTGGAGTATTACATTGAATTGGATGATTATTTTCTGGTACATGCCGGATTTAATTTCAGCATACCAGATCCTTTTGAGGATAAAAACGCCATGTTGTGGCTACGCGAATACGATATTGAACCCGCCAAAGTCAAGAACAAGAAAATAATCCACGGCCATGTCCCGGTAAACCTGGAGTTTATCGACCTATGCCTTCGCAATAATTCCTATAAGTTCATCGATCTTGATAACGGGGTTTATATGCAAAAACGGGAAGGCTTCGGAAACCTCGTGGCCCTTGAGCTTACCACCAAGGATTACCGTGTGCAGTACAACCTGGATTTATAGTAGCATCAAATCATTTTCCCTAAACAGCTTTTTCCACCCGGACATAATCCGCAATGTGCCGATGAACATGGGTGGGCTTCATTATTTTGTGCCGGCGTATTGAGCTTACTTCTGCTTTTTGGTATTCATCGGCCATTTCTTCGAAAACCGATTTCACGGATTGGATTTTTGTTGTCCGGTATGCATTGCTCCCTGCAAAAACAAATCCATGTTTTAGGTTTCCTTTGCTGGCATTTATCAGGGCCAGGGAAATACAATAGGGAGCTTCTTTGTAATCACAGGTCTTTATACATTTCCACGGGCACTTGATGGGCGTTTTCTTCCCGGCGGCCACATCCTCAAGGAATTTATTGCGGATGGCCCTTCCCGGCAAACCCACCGGGCTCTGGATAAGTATCAGGTCTTCCTCTTTGCTGTTAACGTAAGCTTCTTTGAATTCATTGGAAGCATCACATTCAAAGGTAGGTACAAGACGGGTCGCAATCTGGACACCACTGGCACCCAAAGCCATTATCCTGTACATATCGGCTCCTGTGTAAACTCCACCACCTGCTATAACAGGGATGCTTTTCCCAAACCGCTCCTCAAAAGGTTTCATTATTGCCACGACTTCAGGAACCAGGCTCTCAAGCGAAAAATTGTCATCCTCAATCTGGTTCTTTTTAAATCCAAGGTGTCCACCGGCCAAAGGGCCTTCGACTACAACACCATCGGGAATTACCCCATAATGATCGGCCCAATAATTAAAGATCAGTTTTGCACCCCTTGCCGAAGAAGCTATGGGAAGGAATTTGGTTTTGTTTTCACCTTTTTTGTCCAGGATAAGCATTTCAGGCATTTTCAAAGGCAGGCCCGCACCTGAAATAATCAAATCGGCCCCTTCCTCAACAGCAACTTCCAGATGTTCGGTATAATCCGAAAGCGCCACCATGATATTGACCCCGATAATGCCATCTGTTTTTCCCCTGGCCTTTTGTATTTCCTGGCGGAGTGCCAATTTATTGGCTTCCTGGTAATCTTTTGCGTAACCGGGTATCAACATTCCAATTGCCGCTGAGGAAATAATCCCGATACCGCCTTCATTGGCCACGGCAGAAGCCAGTCCGGATAAGGAAACAGCAACTCCCATCCCTCCTTGTATTATAGGAACCCTTATTTCCAAATCCCCGATGTGCAATGCTTTCATATATTGATTATTTTTATTATTACTGCCAATCTATTGTGAAAAGTATATGATAAGACAACGAATACCATAAATGCTTCAATTGTTTAACGAAACGCAAAATTACAAGTGGGTCTTGCAAAAAAATAAATTAAGGGCTTAATATCAGGAAATAGGGCTTAACAACATCAATAGGGGCGAATGGACCGGATTCAGGGGTGAAATACACCGGGACTTAAAGGGTCGGTCACGAATCAAATCAGAGTTTATAAAACTTCTCTTTAAATTGCGGGATAAAATTGCGCGATACATATACCATGTGATTATCCGCTCCCACATAAAGGGTATATCCCTGTGGTTTCCCTTCCACCTTTTTCACAAAATTGATGTTCACGATAAACGCCCGGTGACATTTAAAAATATACGGAAACCCCACAAAAGCGTCTTCGGCATATTTCAAAGTGCACCTGATCAATTGTGAAAGGGTTTTGCCGTTTTCCTCCCAAAAAACCTCGATATAATTATTTGCCGACCGGATATAAAGCAATGTATTCACATCCACGGACAAATCATCTTTTTCGTAATCCGATTTCAGGTGCACGATTTTAGGTGAAGGATTCGCCTTTTTTTCAAGGTAGGTGTTCAGT
>JAADJA010000091.1 GCA_013151015.1 Chlorobiota bacterium | reverse complement strand
GTATTCACAAAACATTTAAGATATGATCCCCGAGGCCAAAGCGGTAAAATTAATAAAAATTTACATTTATATATGTGAACGATATGAAGCAGAGCTCAAATACTGCTGTGAACGGTTCACCAACAATAATCAACCAGAGCTGACAGACCAGGGAATAATGACAATCTACTTGTACGGCATACATGAAGAACAGCGCTTTAAGGTAAAGCAAATCCACAAGTTTGCCAATGAGTACCTGCGCTCATGGTTTCCAGACCTTGGTTCCTATGCCGCCTTTAACAATAGGTTGAACCGCCTGTCAGAAGCTTTCAGGCATCTTGTGGCACCATTGCTTAGTGGATTTCAGCCCAAAGATTGCTGCCTTGGCCAAAGCCTTTTGGACTCAATGCCTATAATTACATGTTCTGGAAGGCGTGCACCAAAAGTTGCAACAGGGCTTGTGAACAAAGGTGTTTGCTCCAGTAAAGGGATGTACTACCATGGTTTAAAGCTCCATGCTTTGGCATTCAGGCGTACAGATAAATTACCTTTCCCTGAACAATTGCTGATAACCCCTGCATCTTTCAATGACTTATCTGTTTTTAAAGAAGCATGGTCCGATATTACAAATAGGTGCTTTTGGGGGGACAAAATATATTACAATAAGGGGTTCTTCGACCAACTTGGGGCGGAAAAGAACTCAATCATGCTTACTCCGGTGAAAGCAGTTAAAGGCCAAACTGATTGGGAAAAACAATTTAACAAAGCTGCCGACGATTTATTCTCCAGGGCAGTATCAAAAGTAAGACAGCCAATAGAATCGTTCTTTAATTGGTTAATCGAAAAAACTGATTTCCAAAAAGCAAGCAAGGTCAGATCAACTAGGGGGCTTATGGTTCACGTATTTGGTAAGATTGCTGCGGCTTTTATTAATCTAATATTTTAACCCTTGATTCGCATTAAATGCAAAAGTATTAAAAGAAGCCGTTCAATTTTGTACTTTTGATCCCTTTGTAAAAAACAGGCATTAACAATGACAGATCGTTTTTCAATTATCCCTTTATCGCAACTTACAGAAATCACCCTTTCGCAATTAGACAATCACAAGGAAGTATTTGGGATACCCGAAGATCTCTTTTTCAAGCCCAATGCGGAAGACCCATTTAGGTCATATCGTTACGGGCAATTGCTCGAAACACCATTTGGGGTTGCCGCCGGCCCGCACACGCAAATGGCCCAGAACATTGTTGTGGCCTGGCTCACGGGCGCACGATATATCGAACTGAAAACCATACAAACCCTTGATGAACTGGATGTGTCAAAACCTTGTATCGACATGCAGGACGAGGGTTATAATTGCGAGTGGTCACAAGAGCTCAAAATCCATGAATCCTTTAACCAATATCTCGATGCCTGGATACTTATCCATGTTTTAAAGAACAAATTAAATCACGGTGACAAAGATGAACCGGGTTTTATTTTCAATATGAGCGTGGGCTATGATTACGAGGGGATTGTGAAAGACAATGTGCAGTGGTTTTTTAATAAAATGGCCGATGCGTCCAAAGAACTTGAAGAGAAAGTTGAATCACTAAAAGCGATTTATCCCAATATTGTCAATCTCAATATCAGTCCCCGGATTTCGGACAATATCACCCTTTCGACCATGCACGGTTGCCCACCGGACGAAATCGAAAAGATCGGGAGGTATTTGATTGGGGAAAAGAAGTTAAACACCACAATCAAACTAAACCCAACATTACTTGGGAAAGGGGAATTGCACGACATCATCAAAAATGCCGGTTTTGACACACATGTCCCTGATATTGCTTTTGAACACGACCTAAAATACCCCGAAGCAATTTCCATAATCAAAAACCTGCAAGACACTGCCAAGGAACATAATGTTGGATTTGGGATAAAACTCACCAACACCCTCGAAAGCAAAAACCACAAAGACGTATTCCCCGAAAACGAGAAAATGATGTACATGAGTGGCCGGGCATTGCACCCCATCTCGGTTGGCCTTGCAAAAAAACTGCAAAATGAGTTTGAAGGCCGGTTGGACATTTCATTTTCGGGCGGGGTGGATTATAAAAACATCAGTGAAGTTACGGCTTGTGGCCTTTTCCCTGCCACGGTTTGTTCCGACATCCTAAAACCCGGTGGTTATGGTTTGTTCCACCAATATATCGAATCGCTTCAAAGCAGTTTTGAAAAAACAGGGGCAAAAAACATGGAAAGTTTTATTCTCAGGTCTTCCGAGGAAAAAACCGTTGCAAAAGCCATCATTGCCAATCTCGACAAATACTATCATTCTGTTTTACAAAACCCCGATTACAAAAAAACGGATATCCAGGAACCCAGCATCAAGACCCGGCGCAAACTCTCAGCTTTTGATTGCATTCAGGCACCTTGCGTGAACACTTGTCCCACCAACCAGGACATTCCCGATTATATGTATTATACGGCGAAAGGCGATTTTCAAAAAGCCTTTGAGGTGATCATGGACAAGAACCCTTTCCCCAATACGACCGGGATGATTTGCGACCATCTTTGCCAGACTAAATGCACCCGAATCAATTACGACAAGCCCGTGCTTATCCGTGAAATCAAAAGATTTATAGCCGAAAACCAGGACAAGGGGGAAAAGCCAACAACAACTGAAAATGAAAGAAAGATAAGGGTTTCGATAATAGGTGCCGGTCCATCTGGTTTGTCATGTGCCTATTTCCTTCGGAAAGCGGGCATCCATGTGGAAATATACGAGACAAAGGAAAAATCCGGTGGCATGGTTTCCGGGGCGATCCCTTCTTTCCGGCTTACGGACGAAGCTTACGAAATCGATTTAATGCGGATATTGGAAATGGGAGCGGAAATCCATTATGGCTCTACCATCGACGAAACCTATTTCGAGCTAATCAAAAACGAATCTGATTTCACCTATATCGCAACGGGTGCAATACGTTCAAGGAAAATGAACATCACCGGTTCCGAGGCTGCTCAGGTTTTGGACCCACTGGAATTCCTGTTTGATGTAAAAAACGGGGGAAAAGCGGAAATTGGAAAGAAGGTGGCCATCATCGGCGGCGGGAATACCGCCATGGATGCGGCCCGAACAGCATATCGCCTTGTGGGCAAAGATGGTGAAGTGACTATTGTTTACCGCCGCACCATGAAACAAATGCCCGCCGATATGGGCGAAATAAAGGCCGTATTGGAGGAAGGGATGAACATCATGGAACTGGTAAGCCCACATGAAGTAATCCTTGAAGATGAAAGGGTAACAGGCCTGAAATGTGTCCGAATGAAGTTAGGTGACGAAGATAAAGGTGGAAGACCAAGACCAGT
Organism: Chlorobiota bacterium; assembly: GCA_013151015.1. GTDB lineage: Bacteria > Bacteroidota > Bacteroidia > Bacteroidales > JAADJA01 > JAADJA01. Next base: position 83,394 of record JAADJA010000091.1, on the reverse strand, counting down.
AGAAATTGAAGGTTCGGAATTTTTTATGGAGTTTGATACTATTATCCCGGCCGTGGGGCAGGATTTGGACATTGATTTTGTGGACACAAAACTGCTTGCGGTAAAAGAGGGTTCGTACGAAACCAAAATCCAAGGTGTTTTTATCGGTGGTGACGCCATGCGTGGGGCTTCAACGGCCATCAATGCCATTGGTGACGGCAGGAAAGCCGCAGAAGAGATAATCCAAAAAGCCCATATCCAATTTGAAAATAATTTGCCTGAAAGCAGGACTGAACAAAACAATCTCTGGCATAAGCTGAAACGCAGTACAAAAATCACCCCTGTAAAAATCGAAGAAACCGAAATCAATAACAGGAAAAACTTTGACCTTGTTACATCGCCCCTATCGCAGGAACAAGCAATGGCCGAAGCATCACGCTGTTTGCTTTGCGACGAGACCTGTAATATTTGCACTACGCTTTGCCCCAACCTGGCACTTTACGGATTTGACATTGAACCTATCCAATATACGTTGCAAAAAGTTTTGGTAAAAAATGGAAATTACCAGTTGGAAGATTCCAATACTTTTGAAGTAAAACAAAAACACCAGATATTGCATATTGCCGACTGGTGCAACGAGTGTGGGAACTGTACCACATTTTGTCCGACATCCGGCTCACCATACAAAGAGAAGCCACATCTATACCTGAACAAACAAGCGTTTGAAAACGATATCGAAGGCTATTATTTTGAGGGGGGAAATAAATCACCCAAACTTATCTTGAAGAAAGATGGCCATATTTCATCCCTGAGTCTAAATAACGGCAATTACATTTTTAAAACAGACAATATCAATGTAATCCTTGAAAAAGAATCTTTTAATATTAAAGATGTTAATTGCCCGGAAAACGGTAATTTTGAAACCAGTTTAAAAACGGCAGCGGAAATGAGCGTGGTATTGAAAGGGGCAATGGCGTTTTTGGGTATTGAATCGAAATAGTAAAAAATGATTTTCGCAAGATCAAATGGAATGTAAAGAATTTTCATAAAAAGAATATGAACAATATGAGAAACAAAGAAAAAGTACTGGAAAACACGATACAGAGATGCAGGGAACGTCACATCATTCTCCCTACCTACAAACAAATGCGAAACCCGGAATTAATCCCGGAAAAGATAAAAGCAAAACTGGCAAATATCGGCCTTTGGGATTTGAATTCGCTCAACCTTTTCAGGATTACCTGGAAAAACGAACCGGTGACAAAAGGTGGCGGTTATGGCAATGTGAACTACATTGAACTACCTTCGGAGCTTACGGGCGTTAAAGCACGGATATTTGTCCTCATCGGGAAATATTTCCCGACCGGGGCGCATAAAGTGGGGGCAACCTTTGGGCCTCTGGTCGAAAAACTGATTGACGGCAGGTTTGACCCCACTAGCCAAAAAGCCCTTTGGCCTTCAACCGGAAATTATTGCCGTGGCGGAGCTTATGATTCCTATTTGCTGGGCTGTGAATCCATTGCCGTTCTACCGGAAGGAATGTCGAAAGAACGCTTTGACTGGCTCCATAAAGTGGGAGCAGAGGTTTTTGCCACACCGGGGACCGAAAGCAATGTAAAAGAGATTTACGACAAAGTGAAAGAATTGTTGGCCGAAAGGGGCGATTCCATCGTTAACCTGAACCAGTTCGAGGAAATCGGAAACCCACTGTGGCATTATGCTGTAACAGGTTCGGCAATGGAGGAAGTGTTCAACCTGAACAAAAAGGCCAATGACCGCTTCAGTGGCGTTTTCCTTACGCAAGGTTCAGCTGGCACTTTAGGCAGCACGGATTATTTAAGGGAGAAATTCCCCAATGTTAAAGTCTGTGCCGGTGAAGCTTTACAATGCCCTACCCTACTTGAGAATGGCTATGGCGAACACCGGATCGAAGGAATTGGTGATAAACATGTTCCCTGGATTCACAACATTAAAAACATGGATTTGGTGGGCGGAATCGATGACAATGCCAATATCCGTATCATGCGCCTTTTCAATGAAGCTGCAGGACATGAATATCTAAAGAAAGAAATTGGGATCAGTCCCGAACTTGTTGACAAGCTCGAACTATTGGGCATTTCGTCCATTGCCAATATGATGGGATCCATCAAACTGGCAAAATACTTTGAAATGGACGAAAACGATGTGATTCTTACCGTTGCCACAGATTCCATGGAAATGTACCAATCGCGAATGGCAGAAGAAAACGAAAAACATGGTTTGTTTACTGAAACGGATGCTGCCGTTAGTTTTGATTCGGGTATTTTGGGCCTCAATATCGACCATATGATCGAAATGAATTATTATGAGAAAAAGCGGATGCACAACCTCAAATATTTCACATGGATAGAACAGCAGGGCAAAACCGTTGAGGAACTCAATGCACAATGGTACGATGAAAACTATTGGAAATCACGCTACGCAAAAGTTGACGAATGGGACGAAAAAATCAGGGAATTCAACGAGAGGACAGGGGTGATAAAGGAGTATGAATAAAACCATAATGAGCAACTTATCTTTAAACAAATTTAATTACATCTGTACCTATTGCAATAAGCAATACGGGGCAAACAAGGTAACATACCTTTGCCCGGATTGCAACAAATCAAACACCCCGGACAAACCGCCCAAAGGGGTTCTGAAAACGGTTTATGATTATGATGGCCTGCAAAAAGCCGGGTTCGGTTTTCAAAAACTAAGTCGAACAGGGTTCATTGATTTATTGCCGATCAATGATTTAAAAAGCCTGCCCAAGCTTAAAACCGGAAATACACCTCTTTATGAATTCGGGAAATTGGACAATGAAGATTTACCTTTCAAGCTTTTTTTAAAAGACGATTCCCAGAACCCTACCTATTCGTTTAAGGACAGGGCATCGGCACTTGTTTCGGCCTATGCCGGGGAAAATGGTTTGGATGTGATCATTGCCGCCTCCACCGGGAATGCGGGTTCTTCTTTGGCAGGGATTTGTGCTTCGCAAAACCAGAAAGCCATCATCATGGTTCCCGAAACCGCACCCATCGCAAAACTCACGCAAATTGTGATGTACGGGGCCACAATTGTCCCCGTGAAAGGGACTTATGACGATGCCTTCGACCTGAGCATTAAGGCCACAGAGGAATTTGGTTGGTACAACCGCAATACAGCCTTTAACCCGCTAACCATTGAAGGAAAGAAAACCGTTTCTTTTGAAATCTTTGGGCAAATGGGGAAGATGCTTCCCGACAGGATTTTTGTCCCTGTTGGCGATGGTGTTATCATTTCAGGGGTTTACAAGGGTTTCGAGGATTTAATGAATTTGGGGATCATTGAAAAAATACCGGTAATTGTTGCCGTACAAGCCAAGGGAAGCGACAACCTGACAAGGAACATTGAAGGGAAAAGCTTTACAATAAAAATCAGTGACACCCTTGCCGATTCCATTTCCGTTGATATCCCAAGGAATTTTTATATGGCCCGCGATTATCTCCTGAAGTACAACGGGGAATGGATTACGGTAAACGATAGGGAAATCATGGATGCTTCGTCCATACTTTCAAGGAACTCCGGTTTGTTTGCCGAACCGGCTGCCACTACAGCTTTTGCGGGGATGTTGAAATATAGGGAAAATGAAAAACTTGAAACCGGTTCTTCAAATCTCGTTTTGCTCACCGGAAGTGGATTGAAGGATATTCAGGTGTTGAAAGACATTATACGGATTCCCAAAGCCATCGAGCCCAATATTAAGAACCTATTGCACATAATCACCGGGTGATTTCGAGTCGCTCGTTGAAAAACACATTAAGTTATGGCTGATTTTACAATTGCCTACATCATTTTTGCCATTGTAATGCTGCATTTGCTGGCCGGGTTTGCCTGGGCTTTTTGGAAAATGAGGAAAAAGGGATAGGACACCGGTTTGATTGTGTTTTATGTGTGATAGGAATGTGCAAAAAAAAGGGGCAACTAAATGCCCCTTTTTTTTAACAAATACTTTTAGTGATCGTGGTCATGATCCCCGTCCACTTTTTTCATATCCATATCGCATTTCGGGCATTTCCCCGGTTTGTCGTACATCTTGTCACCTTCACATTTCATGGGACATTGATAATGTGCCATATCCATATCGACCTTCTTCAAATCCATATTGCATTTTGGGCATTTCCCAGGTTTGTCGTACATTTTATCGCCTTCGCATTTCATGGGGCATTGGTAATGGGCTTCGGCCATATCGCCATGTTCATGCCCTTCTTCCATTTCATGCCCCTCTTCCATTTCATGGCCTTTGTCCATGTCGTGGTCACCGTCCATATCGTGCTGGTGTTCGGCTTCGGTGGCTTCGTGCTGGTGTTCGGTGCTTTTATTGTTTGAAGCGTTGCCACATCCTGTAATGGCAATGCTGCCGGCAGCAAACAAAATCGCTGCGATTACTGTTAAATAAATTCTTTTTGTTTTCATTGTCAAATTGTTTTTATTGATTGTTTATGTTGTTTTATTCCGTTTTGCAAATTGCAATCCCTGTTAATGGCTGTGGTCGTGACCGTCATGCCCATCATCTCCACCTGCTCCACGCAACGACCTGACATAAGCATATACATTATTGATTTCGGTTTCGCTGAGGATGTTTTCCCATCCAACCATCACGGAACCCTTAATCCCTTTTTGGATAATATGAAGCCTGCCCATATCCGAATAATACCTTGAATGGCTTGGATCGGTAAAATCTGCGGGTTTTGGATCGAGACCTGCTGCTGCAGGGCCGTCACCTTTACCCGATGCACCATGACATGATTGACAAACTTTCATAAAAACGGTTTTCCCCGCCTTGATTTCCTCATCCGTTGAAGCAGGGACCTCCTGGTCATATTTGTCACCAAGTTCGGTCTTTAGCCAAGTCCTCACATCGCCCATATGTTCCATGTGACCCTCCATTCCTTCACCGTGCACATGATCCTCCATTCCTTCGCCGTGCATATGGCCGCCCATTTCGCCGGTTTCATCATGGTCTTTTTCATTTTCATTATGTGAATGCATTTCCGAATTCCCCTCTTGTGAAGGGTTTCCACATGCGCCCATTAAAAACAGGCCTACTGTTATTAAAGCAATTGCTTTAAATTTTCTGATTTTCATAAACTATTTATTAAGATGAATACTAATGACATTTTTTCATTCGACAGTCCGGGCAGTAAAACAACAAAAATTCAATCCCAATGTTCATGGAACCCTAAACTAATCATTCCCTTGCTGTTTTAGTACCGAAGATTTTGCAACAAATTCTTAAAGACCGGCATATACTGCTGAAATTAATCCGATAGAATATTCCTGCCCGTCCCGGCCAATGTCAAAAAAGTTAAGGAATTATGTATTCAACCTTTTTGATACAAGCTTCGACAGGCCTTCCCGGCTTTTTAAATGGTGGGCACAGCCGAACCAATAAGAATTTCCACTCAGGGAAAAAGCCTAAAGTGCATCAATGACTTTTTTAAGCTTTCCACTGATATGCTTTGCCACTTCAATGAGTTCCTTGTTATCGGCGGCCTGCATGGTAGCAAGTGGGTTTATTGCCGAAATCGATATGTACCCGTCCTCATCTTCCTCTACCACCACATTGCAAGGCAACATCAACCCGATCGTATGTTCGGCATTCAATGCCTTGAAAGCACTCGGTGGGTTACAAGCCCCCAGGATTTTATATTTCCTGAAATCAATATCGAGTTTTTTCTTGAAAGTAGCTTTCACATCAACTTCCGTTAATATACCGAAACCCTCTTTTTTAAGTTCTTCGGTTACCATTTCGATGCCTTCGTCAAATTCGATCCCGGCAAACTTTTTATTAAAATAATAATTCATTTTGGTAAGTTTTTAATTAAACAATATGTTAATTCCAATGGTTTTTATTATCGTCTTAAGCGCAAAGCGTTCGAGATTACGGACACAGAGCTAAAACTCATGGCAGCGGCAGCGATTACCGGGCTCAACAAAATCCCAAAAAACGGGAAAAGAACCCCAGCGGCAACCGGTACGCCAAGTGCATTGTAAACAAATGCAAAAAACAGGTTTTGTTTGATGTTCCGCATCACTTTCGCACTTAGGTCACGGGCGCGCACAATACCGTCAAGATTTCCTTTTACCAAGGTAATTTCCGCGCTTTGCATGGCTATATCAGTACCTGTTCCCATGGCGATCCCCACGTTGGCTTGCGCCAGGGCGGGTGCATCATTGATCCCATCGCCGGCCATCGCAACTATATGGCCTTGCTCCTGGAGCTCTTTCACTTTGCTGTATTTATCATCCGGCAAGCAATTGGCCTGAAAGCCATCAAGGTGCAATGAGTCCGATACCGCTTTTGCAGTAAGTTCGTTGTCGCCCGTGAGCATATGAACTTCAATCCCCATGGATTGCAGGTCTTTAATTGCTTTGGCAGAGGTTGGTTTGATGGCATCTGCGACACTGACAATCCCTTCCACCTTTTTGCCGCGGAGAAGATACATGACCGTTTGTCCGATCGCTTGCCATGCTTTTACCAATTCCCGGTTTTCGCTTGAGATGGATGCGGAAAACGATTCGACCAGGCGATCGTTGCCAAGTCCTACTTTTTCACCTTTATACATGGCCTGTACACCTTTTCCAGTTACAGACTCAAAATCTTCAACCTTAAAAATGCCAACCCCCTTATCCTTTGCCCCTTTCACAATGGCATCAGCAATCGGGTGTTCGCTGTCGGCATCCACTGCAGCGGCATAGCGCAATATGTCTTCATCGCTCAATTCCCCAAATGAAGTAAACTCCTTGAGGCTTGGCTTCCCTTCGGTAATGGTCCCGGTTTTATCAATTATAAGGGTGTTTATTTTATTCATTTCCTCAATGGCCTGTGCATCTTTTACCAAAACCCCGGCCTGTGCCATCCTCCCGGTCCCGACCATGATGGACATGGGCGTTGCCAGCCCGAGTGCGCACGGACAAGCTATGATCAAAACCGCCACGGCATTTACAAAAGCATAAACGTAGGCTGGCTCAGGTCCCCAGATTGCCCAAACAGCAAAGGTAATTATAGCGACCGAAATAACAATTTGCACAAAGTATTTTGCCACCACATCGGCCAGTTTCTGAATGGGCGCCCTTGAACGGCTTGCCTGATTGACCATTTCGATTATCTGGGCCAACAAGGTATCACTTCCCACTTTAACGGCTTCCATCTCAAATGCCGTCTTGCCATTTATGGTCCCGGCGGTCACTTTGTCGCCATTGCTTTTCTCAACTGGGATGGGTTCACCGGTGATCATGCCTTCATCAATTACGGCAGTGCCCTCCTTGATTTTCCCATCAACGGGGATTTTCTCTCCAGGCTTAACTTTCAGGATATTTCCAGGCCTTACCTCTTCCAAAGGGATTTCCTCTTCCATGCCATTTCGGATGATCCTGGCAACCGGCGGGACAAGGCCCAACAGAGCCTTTATGGCCGAATTGGTCTTGCTGTGGGCACGTAGTTCGAGAACCTGACCCAGGATAACAAGGGTGAGGATAACGGCCACTGCCTCGAAATAAATATGGACATTTCCGTTTCCATCCTGAAACTGCGGAGGGAATAAATCTGGCAATATCAGGGCAATGACACTAAAAATATAGGCCGCACCAACGCCAATTGAAATCAGGGTCCACATATTGGGTGTCCATCGTATGATGGAACTCCAGCCCCTTTTGAAGAAAACCCAACTTGAATAAAACAAGACGGGCGTTGCCAAAACAAATTCGATCCAGTTCCAAACTTTTTTGGGCGCAATTATTTCCAAATCAATAAATGGGATATATTCCGACATGGCAATAAAAAGCACGGGGACAGATAATAGGATGGCCACTTTGAACTTCTTTGCCATTTTCTTATATGCCTTTTCCTCCTCACTTTCTATATCACCGGCTTCGGGGATCAGCTCCATGCCACAAATTGGACAGCTTCCCGGCTTGTTCCGTTTTATTTCGGGGTGCATGGAGCAGGAATAGATAGTCCCGGAAGGAACCGCACTGGCCTCTTTTACAAGGTGCATCCCGCACTCTGGGCAATCACCTGCCTGCTCATAGGTTTTGTCGCCTTCACATCGCATTGGACAATAATAGGTCCCAGATGCTTTCTTGCTGTCCCCATGGCCATGGTGGTCATGTTTCCCATGGTCATGTTTCCCATGGTCATGGTGGTTGTGTTCCCCATGATCGTGGTGGACGTGGCCGCTTTCTGCTTTGCCATTTCCCACAACAAGGAGTTCCATATTGCAGACAGGGCATTTCCCGGGGGCATCGTATTGCTTGTCGCCCTCACATTTCATAGCGCAATAATATTTTTCATGTCCACTGTGCATTTGATGCTCTTGGTGCTTGTGATTACCAGTATGGCCGTGATCGGTGTTCTCTTTTTCGCTCCCAACGATAACCAGGTGCATATTGCAGACCGGGCAACTACCGGGTGCATCATATTGTTTTTCGCCCTCGCATTTCATGGGGCAATAATACTTATTGATTTTAGGTTCCATAGCTTTTATAATTTATAAGTTAAGTAGAATTTTTGTTAAATGTCTTTCAATGTTTCCAGGAACATATCCTTTGAAATTTCGCCCCTTATGTATCTCTTCCTTAAAATATCAAGCCTTGATCTTTCCCTGGTCCTGTTTTCTGGTTGGCACATCCTGGGAATCATCCATGAACTTATGACCAAGATAAAAAACACTATGGCCAAAATCCACCAAACATTGGCGGACAATCCAGGGATAAAGCCCAATATTATTGTTCTATTCATTGTATTTCATTTTTGTGCCCGGTTCATATTTCCGGATGATAACCCTGTCGCCTTTGTCGTAGGACAAATAACTCCACATCCAGTTAAAACCGATCAACATCCTGTTGCGCACCCCAACGATACTCATCAAATGGATGAAAGACCAAATCAACCATGCAGCAAAACCAGACACATTCAGGTTATAAATATTCGCAACGGCTTTTTTCTTCCCAATGGTGGCCATCGAACCTTTATCTTTGTAGCCAAAACCGGTGACATGCTTTCCATTTATCATTGCCAACAGGTTATCCGCAAGTTTCCTGCCTTGCTGAATCGCTACCTGGGCAACCATAGGATGACCTTTTGGGTATTTCCTGGTCTCCATAAAAGCCACATCCCCGATTGCGTAAACATCATCGAAACCAATCAGGCCATTTAAGTTGTTTACGACAATCCTCCCTTGCTTATTAACATCATTTTCAAACCCTGAAGGAGCCACGCCCTTTATCCCGGCCGTCCAGATCAGTGCAGAGGCATGTATTTTGCCCGAATTCCCCAACTTCACTATTTCACCATCGTAGGATTCAACCACTGTGTCCAACAATACCTTTACGCCCATTCTTTTTAGGTATTTCAAGGTGTTTTGCGAAAGTCTTTCCGGCATAACGCCCAATAAACCATCTGAGGCCTCAACAAGATAGACGTTCATATTTGTGTTTTTCAATTCCGGGTAATCCTCGGGCAATACATACTTTTTGAATTCGGCCAAGGCACCGGCCATTTCAACACCGGCTGGCCCTCCGCCCACAACAACCACACTCCCCAAAGATTCCTTTTCGGCTTCGATGCAAGATATTGCGGCCTTTTCAAGGTTTTGAAGAAGGTGGCTCCTTATATCAAGCGCATCGGTAACGGATTTAAGGCCAAGGCCCATTTCCGCAATTTCGCTGTTGCCAAAGAAATTCGTGACACTTCCAGTGGCCAATACCAGATAATCATAATCGATTTCCCCAATATCGGTTTCCACTTTTTTCATCCTCACATCCACCCTCTTCACTTCGGCCATGCGGTACAACAAGTTTTTGTAGCCCCTGAACAGCTTGCGAAAAGGGAACACAATACTGTCAGGCTCAATGCCGCTTGTGGCGACCTGATAAAGCAAGGGCAGGAACTGATGATGGTTCCCTTTATCGATCAGTATCAATTGTACCGGCTTGTTCTTAAGCCTTTTCACAAAAGACAAACCGGCAAACCCGCCTCCTACTACCACAACCCTTGGGAGTGTGGTGTCAGGAACACAAATCCGCATTTTTTCGTAACAATTGTTTTGATCGCAATCTTTCATATCGGTAAAATCACTATTTGTGTTTTATTGCACTTTTAGTTCTCATGACAAAGTCATGTTACATAATCCGGGTTTTCGGAAATCCTCTACCCATACCACCACATTTAGGATTTCGGTTTATCAATTTCAACTTTCCCCCTTTTTCTTCTACTAAAAGAATGAACCGCAACCATGGCCATGCTTATCTTATTGAATTTTGTAAAAGAAAAAATTATCTTGTTGAAATGCCCGAAATCCTAAACGGGACAGTATATATAAATCAAATAGCATATATCCCGGATTCATCAGTCCTTACTTTATGCACATTGTCAACGGGCGAAACGATAATCATCCCATCTCCCCGGTAGCCGGTCCGACCGGATTCACGTATCAAGCCAATGACTTTTTCAACCGATGAAATGCTCACAAGTATTTCAAGTTTAATTACCCGGTACGCTTCGGCAAAAGGGTATTTGTCGCTTATGTGTTTTCGTTCGTGATCGGAATACTGTCCGGTACCTTCACATTCTACCATCGTCATACAGCAAAACCCATTTGCGCTCAATGCCTTAAAAACATCATCAACTTTTCTGTGCCTGATATAAGCCTTTATTAATTTCATGATTTATTTGATTTAAATTAGTTTAATTGGCCGTCTTCATAAACTCGATAATCTTATCGACTTGTTCGGAAGTCATATTTGCCCTTATTTTCATATGGAGCCCAATGGTTTCCCAATCATCGTTGTTATAGGCATCGGGAGATGGGATATTGTGGCACCTTATACAGTTTTGCGCCCAGAGTTCTGCTCCTGTTTTTTGTGCGGATAGTTCACGTTGTGTGGCACAACTACTAGTGAAGACTGCTGTGGCAGCAATCGAAAGCACCAGTACGCTTATCAAAAATATCTTTTTCATGATTTTATATTTTATGTTTGTTTACAGTTAACTTTCAAAATACAACATCGGTCACAGACCTTAAAAGCCTATTGCCCAATGCACGAATAGTGAGTTTGATTTTTGTTCCCCTGCGCCTTCTTCGGCGTCATGGCCTCCTTCACTGGTTATAAAACCATAATTGATCTTAATGACCTGTCTCCAACTGATCCAATAATTCAAACCTACGGTTGTTTCGGTTTGGGTCGATTCCCATCCAGCGCCTTCGGGGGTCTGCAAGCGGGAGTACCTGCCAATGAATTCGAGGTTCTTCAGAAAACCGTTGCCCACCATGGACGGCCTGTAACTTAATTGCCCATAATATGCATTGCTATAATTATCGAAGGTAAAAACGGTGGCGGTATCACGGGTTTCTTCAGCTGCAAGGTAGTATGCATCAGAAACACTTGTTTGGTTGTATTGGGCCTTGATATCCACAACACCCTTTAAGGCACTTATTTGTTTCACATACGAAAAATCATAAGCCCACAAGTTGGCGCTTACATCTTCATAAATCGATTCTTTGTCGCCCACTTTTCCGGTATAATAAGAAACACCCAACTCCATTGAGGAATTGGAAAGGGGCAAGTAGCCTATCCTGCCTCCAACGGCTTTGTTGTTATTGTTGTCCGTGTAATTCTCGAAATTGAGCATGCCCGCTTCTTCGGGTTCAATGCTGCCGTCTTTCAAGCGTGGACCATTTGTGGTATAGATCGAATAGTTAATGGTCGTGCTGCCAATGGGCGCCGCCCCCCTTAGTTCAATCCCTATCCCCGAAGCGGGCGAAATACCATCATGACCAAAACCCAGGGGTTTTGTTGATAGCCGGTTTATCCATGCAGGGTGGAGGCGTTCCATAAACGTACCGAAAGGGAGCAAGAACTTACCAGCCCGTACCGTCACGTATTTGTTCAGCACATACATCAGGTTGGCGTACTCCAGGCCAATTTCCAATTGGTTATCCTGCAGTTCAAATTCCAACTCTGTTTCAAACATAAACCGATTCCCTTGTTTGAACAAGAAAATGGGGGCAAATGCAGATCCTATATAACTGACATCTTTTCCCTGTTCGGTTTTCAAATAATCCATTCCCGCATGGCCGTAGCCCCTTACCATAAATTGTGTTTTTGCTGGTTTCGATTCCTGGGCATTAACGGTCCCCCCGATTATCAGGAGGCCCACACATATTATGATTGAAATTTTTTTCATGATGATAAATTTAGAATTTAATTGTTATTTTGAAAGTGTTCGTATATAATTTACCAATTGCCATCGTTGCTCTTCCGTAAGGATATCCTTATAAGCTGCCATTGGGGCTTTTCCATTGGTCAGTTTCCAAAATATTCCACCATCTGTTTCGGCTTGCACTTTTTCCAAAGTGAAATTTGTTGGTTTTGGGGTAAGCGACATACCTGCAACACCATCTCCTTTTCCCGTATCGCCGTGGCAAATCGCACATTGCTGTTTGTATAGCTTTTTCCCTGCTTTCGTTGCTTCTGCATTCCCCTTTAATGGGTTCACCACTTTATTTGCTTCTTCAGGAGCGACCCATTCATTGCTATTCTTTTCCTGGGCAATTGCCTGAGCCGAAAAAGCCAGGAACATTAGTACACCGAGAATTTGTAAGTAATTTTTTGATTTTTTTTTCATAATGATAGTTTTTAAATTGTTAATAATAAATGTGTTTTACCTATTTGCACTATTCGCCACCTGTGGCCAATAGCGACTGTATTACCTTAATATGTATGTTCTTGTGGAGGCCCGGTATTTGGTTTTCGGGGAACAATACCCCGGATTCCAAAATAAACTCCAGGCTCAAAAGGCATGCACTTGTTGTCCTTTGGGCAATATGTTCCAAATGCCCTGTCCCTATAACATGTATGTTTTGGGGGAACAATGTGCCCTCCACCCCAAAATCAAGCGGGGCATGGTCCGTTGTGTTCACATAATCCAGCCCAAGCTTCCCGATAAATTTCAAAAATCCGTTTTCATTGTTTTTTATCATGCTCTGTATGGAATCGTTATCAGCTTTCATGGCAGATATCTCCTGTCTTATCACAACATTTCCCGTTTCGTAGTCGAGCTGGATGAGCAAATCCTTTGACTCGATTGTAACAGACACATCGTTCAAGTCGGCCTTGATGATAAGCCTTCCTGTCGCCGTCCGGTAAAACTGGCCTTGTGCAAGGGCACTGTTGAAGCCAAACCCTGCAAAAAGCAAAAGCATTGTCATCCATTTAATCCCGCTGTTTTTTCTTTTCTTATGTGTTTTCATAGGTCTGTGTTTTATTGATTATGTGAACAGTTTGCAATATCTTTGATACCGCAATGGCTGCATGAATCGTTATCAGGAAGTGTCCCCTCCTCCAATTCGCAATCGATATTGTGTTTTTTTTCATATGATTCCTTTAACCAAAGCGAAACAGCCAAAAAACCAACGACGATTACCGTTATTATTATTATCCCAAACCACATGAGTTGCGTGTTAAGAGTTATGTGTTATCTGTTATGCCCTACTTTGCCATAGCTGCGCAGGGGTTATAATTTATGCGTTTCTATGTTGCATCAATGATACTTGAAGCTTTTCCCCCGGTCAATCCGTATTGCAGCAGTCAAGCCGTTTGTTGCCATAGGTTTTCTTGTTTTGTTGGGCGAGATCTTCAATAAACCGCTTAAATATCCCCGGTTTCTTTTTTTGTGCAATAAAAGGGAACCCGGCCCTTACCAAAGCATCTTTAACAGATGCAGAACTGTGTAAATGGTTAAGATATTCCAATTGGACCGTATCCGGTTCAATCCGAATGTCTGAAATCCCATCTTCATTTGATAAACGAAGGATAATCGTACCAATTTCACTTTGGTCAAGTGTCCTACCTGACTGGAATTCAACTTTTGTTTTGTAGTCGTTCATAATTTGTAGTATTTAGAGTTAAGTGAGTTCGTTAGTTTTAATCCCTTTCAGATAATCAAGGCCGGGTTCGGCCTCTTTTATTTCCTGATTAATTTTTTGAAATAAACCGCATCTTTAGTATAAACCTTCAGGAAATAAATCCCCTGGTTCATCCCCTTTAGATCAATATCCAATGCATTGATTTTTTTATCAATAGTTTTGGAAGCAACAAGCCCACCAGATGTATTGTAGATTTCATACGACAACAAGTATGTGTTTTTTCCAGGAAAGCCCAATGTTGCCTGCATTCCAGAAACAGGGTTTGGATAAAGGGAAACATCCATGCTATTGCCCGCGTTTTCATCTATCCCGATTGTGTTGTCCACTACTTCAAACTGACCCATCATCCCGCCATCTTCATGGACCAACATATGGCAATGGTACATATATGGGACAGGGTCGTTGGCAAAATCACTGAATTGTGTGATGAAGCGAACCGTTTCCTGCGGTTTTACAAGGATATCGTCCTTTCTGCCCTGTTCGCTTAGTGGTGGGGCAACACCGTTCCTGTCGAGCACAAAGAATTGCACGTCGTGGATATGAAAAGGGTGGGCAATGGCCGTTTGGTTGGAGATGCTCCAGATTTCTATATTGTCCAAAGGCACGGTGATATTTATCACATCCATATCATAGCTTACCCCATTGATAAGGAAAAGGCCGTTCAATTGATTTGGCCCCATGGCTTCTGGGGTAAATTCCAGTGTCCTTATGGTATCTGCCGAAGCTTCGGGAATCGGGGTGACCGTTACCAAATCATCAGGGATGGTTGTGACCGGGTTTCCATTGGGTGCCACCACAGTAAATTGCATCAGGTTAAAATCCGCACCATTTATCGGATTGGGGTTATACCCGATAAGTTCCATGAAAGTCATGGTCCCCGGATAGGTTGCCCCATAAATCCCGTTGGGGAATTCAGAGGCATAGCTCATCAATTGCATATTTTGACCCTGCATATTGCTGAAATCGATCAATATCTCGGCCCTTGCACCGGGAGGAAGTTCCAGGCGCGTAAGCTCGATTGCATTGCTCAGCAAACCACCATCGGAACCTATTTGATAAAACGGAGCATTCCCCGACAATCCAAAGTTCAATACCCTTTGGGAGGTCCCATTCAACAAACGGAAGCGAACCACCTGGGCGGGAACATCGAGGTTGGCATCAATGGTGGCGTTCACCATCACCACGTCATCCGAATTGGAGGAACCCACAATTTGGTTGTTTTCATCAAAGTCCTTTGTCTGTACGGCAAGGGGAAAATCATCCACACCATAGGTCCTTGGCAAATCCAGGGCAGCTTCTTCATCGTCCCTTACAATTATAAAACCGGCAATCCCCATGGAAACATGCAAATTGGTCTTCATGTGCAAATGCGGATGGTACCAGTAAGTCCCTGCCTTGTCCATCACCTCAAAGGTCGGGTTCCAGGTTTCGCCAGGCAAAATAACCGTGTGCGGCCCACCGTCATTCTCTGCTGAAACGTGCATTCCATGCCAGTGGATCGTAGTGGTATCGCTCAATTGGTTATTGACCGTAATATCCACCTCGTCCCCCTTGTCCATTATCAGGGTAGGTCCCAGGATAGGGCCGTTCACGCCCATGGTGGTTGTATTTACCCCATCCCAAAACTGGTAAGTGCCATTTTGCAAAGTGAGGTCAAATTCCGTCCCTGAAATCGTGCCGGGGATCAATAAAGGGTTTTGTGCGTTTAAAGAACCCACAAAGGCAAGTAAAATAAGTGTAATCTTTGTTCTCATGTTATTTTCTGTTTAATTGATAATTTGGTAATTCATATTCTGATTATTTAACCGGCTTTATTCAACAATGAATTTTCGCGTTGCCGATTTTCTGTTTGGTGATTCGATCCAATACAAGTAAATGCCGGATTTAAGGGAACTTATATTTATTTTCAACTGATCCTCCTTTTGGCCAACAAAGTATTTATCGATAGTTTTCCCGGTATTATCGGCAATCACCAAGTACCCTGATTCTTCCCCTGCACTTAAATTATAAGGAATGGTGATTTCCGATCGGGAAGGGTTTGGGAATGGGTTCTTCAAGGGGAAACCACCCGGATCTTCCAAATCGTTAACGGCCAACTGAACCCCGGGCAAATGATAAACCTGTGTTTGCAGGGGATACAACTGCAATGAGTAATCATATATATAGATCATCAGTTTGCTTGACGAACCCCCATTATTGAAAACATATGGATTTGCCCCGCCCAAGACCGACAACAATTCCCCATCTGTTTCATTCACTATCATCGTGGTAAATTCATAATAACCAATCGTATCGTTTGTGTATTTATATTCCGAATAAACAACCAATAGTTCGACAAGGTCATCGCTATTGAACAAATGTTGGGAAACATATTTGATTTCATAAATATAGTTGTCCTCCGGAATATTGATATCAATGGTTTTCCAGATGGAATGATCGCTATTGTACAAAACACATTTGTTGTTATAGCTGTCAATCGAGTAATAGATATCTCCCTTTACGGCTGTCTTTGTTTGATATACCGTTCCTTCATAGGAGTTCTCCCACTCGATCTGGGCCCTGGACTGGACAACGATCATCAAGGCCAGTAAAGCAAAAAGGACTTGTGTTTTTTTCATTCTTGTTGTTTTTCGGGTTAAGAAAAGGTGCCCTGTCCACCGTCATGAAGAGGTAAAATCGGGTGGACAGGAAATCAGCTATTATTTTTTTTGACTTATCGTCATAAAGCACCTAAACTATTTGTTTTTCTCTCGGTTACTGATTAAAACTCTTTTTTTACCGACCCACATTTCAACATTTTATCGCCAAAATACGGATTGCGGATTTCTTTCTCACCGCTCAACCAATATGCCCCTTCCCTGTTATTTGCCATGGGGCAATAAGCCAGATAGATGGTTTCCTCGTTTTCCACACCAAAACTTTCAATGGCCGCAGAGAGGTTTTCCGACACGGATGTAAAATGGCTGCGCTTCATTTCGATCCCTTTCATCTGGACAATTCCATTGAGATTGCTTTTGATAAGCTTCAGTTGGCCCATCCACTCCATGTGCGCATCACCCTTGAGCAAACCCATTTCAACTTTGTCGAGGGCCGCAAGTGTCTTGGTGGCAGCGGCTTCTGCATCAGCTTCATTGGATGCGACAAAGGCATCTTTCAAAACAAGGTATTCGTTTACCACTTCTTTAAGTTGTTTTTGAAAGGCCTCAGGTGTTTCGGTGGCATTCATGCCATCCTTGTGGCCCTGGTTGTTTTCATGGGAGTGTTGTCCCATCATGCTGCCCATACCAAATACGAACAGGCTTACAATTACTATTAATGTGTGTGTTTTCATGTTTGTTTTTTTTTAGTGTTTATAAATATCATTGTTTTAAGCCGTTAAATTGAAGTGTTGAATCACTGCTGATCACGAACCTGTAACCGAAGCTTCGGTTGTCCATATCGAAACCACCAAAATGCTCATCGCCCCCATCGTGTTCTTCACCCATATGGTGGCCCCAGTCTTGCCAGTTGGAATCGCCCATCATGCTGTGGTGTTCCTCCATCTGATCGTGGCCATACTGCATTTTGAAATCGGCCCCGGTGTTGCAAACCATCATACTGTCGCCGTTTTCGTATAATTCCATCAGGAACGTGGTGTCGAACCCCGGCCCGTAACAACTGATATGCACAATATTAAAATCGGCTTTTGTCACATCGGCCGTTGCTTCAATGCTTCCCGGTTGATTGTCCTCGGCAAGTGTCCCTTTGTAAGTGCCCACAACATTTACCGTAAGGTCCCTGGTTTCTTCATTGTCTTTTTTACAGGATACCGCAAATACCAATATCATGGTAATTGAGGCCAATCCTAAATACTTCATTGTTTTCATCGTTTTCATTGTTTTTGTTTATTAATTCAATTTGTTTGTAGGTATTTAACTGTTTCACTTGTAGTGAGTGGATTCGTAATATTGCCCATCCTCAAAAAGAAAAGCGTTCGGTTCTGTTCGACAAAATAAACAGGTTCTTTAGAAGGTTCGATAAGCAAGGTACATATCTCCTTGTCCCCGATCAGGTGAAAAGAAATATGTATTTTTGAACAAACATCCTTTCCATAAGCATTGGACACCAACAATATTATCCGCTGCTGAAACCCATTTTTGTTCTTCTTCTTCAATGTCCAATAGTCGTTTGCAAGGCCCAATATTTCACCATTGGCATTTACGCCTATCAATAATGTCCCCCCTTTTGCATTTAAAAAACCCGCAATAGACTTTAGGATAACATCTTCAAGGTTTTTATCCGTTTTGATTTGCCGGTAGTCGTACCTTAATGACGGTTTGAACTCAACAAATTCATTTTCACCTTCTTCTATCATAATGGGGATACTTTGCTGCAAAAGCTGTCTTTTCCCGTACAAGGCATGGTCCTTTTTCTTGATAGACATATAATATAAGCCCGAACCAAAACCAATGATTGCGCCAAGGCAAGCAAAAGCCACCGACATGGGCATCATGTGCAGGCTAAACGTATGGGCAATGCTATCGTAAAAAACCCTGGTGAAATTAGCCATGGTAAAATCCATATCGTTCATCTCAAACCAATAAATGACCATGCTAACGGGGTGCAGCAGGAAATACCCGATCAACAACCCTACAATGGTATGGACAATCAGTCCTTTACTGTTCTTCATCGATGATAGCAACTTTAAAGTTTTCATATCATATTGGTTTTAATTATTGTGCCGATGGCCATTGCCTGTTCCTTCCTTCTCTTTCAATACCAGTTCCATCCCGCATTTGGGGCAGTTTCCAGGTTCATTGGCAACAACATCCGTATGCATTGGGCAACGGTAATTGCCAAGAACACTTGACTCCAGGCCTTTATGCGAAAAATCCGCTGAAACAGTTTTGCCCTTCACCAAGAACCTTACTTTGCATTTAAAAGCTTTCTTGTCCTTCAATTGTGCCACAAAGCGGGCGTCCCCTTGCAATACCAGGGTATCAACCCGTGATGTGCCATCATCCTGTTCAAAAGCAATTGTCCCCGTTATCCCTTTCAGGGAAACCGGTTTTAAACTACCTTTAAAAAGATAGAAGGCCAACTGGTTTTTTTTGAGCAACAAATCGGCAAGCATTTCTACATGGTATTTGCCCGCTTTTTTTAATTCACCCCCATGAGGGGCTTGCATCATTTCCATATTGTGCATTCCCCCTTCCATGTTGCCATGGTTGTGCTGTGCATAAACAGTGGTCGAAAAAATTGCCAGTAAGGGCAAAACCACAAACAAGGGGATTTTTATTGAATTTTCCATAACTTTTATTTTACCTGAATGGTTTGTTTTACTTCACCACATTTCAACATATCCTGGCCATAGTAAGGGTTTTCTATTTCCTTTTCCAGGCTTAACCAAAACGCTTCGGCCATTGGGCAATACTCCACATAGAGTGGCCCATTTTCCATATTTACGCCCAAGACCTGGATCAGGTTCGTAAGGTCATCGCTCAACTTGCTGAACACTTTTCTTTGCTTATCGATATTGTCCTCTGCACTTATTTTGTCAAGCTTCATTTTCAGCATTTTTGATGAATTCATCCATTCCATGTGATGGTCGTTGTCGGTAAGTAGTTTCATGTTTACTTTCCCAATGGCCGTGTTCATGTCTTTCCCAGCAGCTTTGGCCTTACTTGCATCATCGTTTACCAGGGCATCTTTCAGCTCGAGGTATTTAGTGACCACATTGCCCAATTGCACTTTAAATTCAGGGCTTATGTCAACTGCTTTCATTTTTTTCGTCTTAACGGGCATGTCCATTTCCTTGTCCATTTCTTTGTCCTCTCCGCCCATGTCCATTCCGGCATGGCCCCCGAGCGATGATTTTCCACCGGCAGGCGTCATCATACTTTGTTTGCTCAACAATTGCGAGGCAGCATCAATTTTGAACACCCCGTTTGTCGCTACTTCCTCTCCGTCTTTAAGACCACTCGCCACTACATAATATGAGCCCGCATCTTCGCCCAATTCTATCTCACGGTGTTCGAAAACCATTTCTTTATTGGGGACTTTCACATAAACGATAGCTCGTTTACCCGTCCATAAAATAGCTGATTTAGGCACAACAACGGCATCCTTTACATTGGGGAGCATGGTTTTCAATATACCGCGTGCAAACATACCGGGCTTTAGCAAGCCTCCCCTATTGTCAAGCTCTGTCCTCACATAGGCTACTCTTTTACGTTGATCCACAACGGGATCGATAAAAGTGACCGTACTTGTGAAAACCTTTGCAGGTATGGACTTGATAGTGAAATTGATTTTATCGCCCATTTTAACCCAGGGGATATCGCTTTCATAAGCCTCGAACATAACCCATAAATGATCGAGGTTGATTACCTTGAACAAGGGAGTGCCTTCCTTAACATAATCACCAATGGCTATATGGCGCATCATAACCGTACCGGATATGGGCGATTGCACATCGAAATAGAATACAGGTTCGCCACTTGCCTCGATGGTATCTATTTGTTCATCGGACAAATCCCAAAGTTTCAGTTTGCCC
Source organism: Chlorobiota bacterium (assembly GCA_013151015.1). GTDB lineage: Bacteria > Bacteroidota > Bacteroidia > Bacteroidales > JAADJA01 > JAADJA01. The sequence goes on along the minus strand of JAADJA010000091.1, from coordinate 62,889 downwards.
CTGGCCGCACGGTAGAAAGCAGAATTGTTTTCCTTGAATTTCATCGCTTCGAACAATTCTTTTTGTGCGGTAACCAAATCCGGCGAATAAATGGATGCCAGTTTTTCACCTTGTTTAACTTTCTGCCCGGTAAAATTAACATACAGCTTTTCTATCCTGCCCCCAAAACGTGCGGTCAGTTCAACAATATTCCTTTCATCGGGCTTTACCGTTCCAGGAAAATAAACCTCTTTGTATGGGGCTTTCTTTTCAATTATCGTGGTTTGCACTTCAGCAATCTTCATGGCCGATTTTGACATCTTTATCTCCGACAATGAGAGTTCCTCATCGTCTCCTTCCTCACTTTCCAAAGGGATGAGCTCCATGCCGCAAATCGGACAATTCCCTGGTTTGTCCTGTTTAATTTGTGGGTGCATACTGCATGTCCAAACCGTGGATGATTCTGCTGAGTGATCGTGTTGTTCGGTAGTTTTGGCATTCTCATTGTTTCCGTTTCCACCAAAAAAGACCCAGCCAAGTATAACGCCCAGGACTAATATCCCGGCTGCTTTTCCCATGTCTTTCTTTGAAATTTTTATTTTCATATCATTTTGTTTTTATATAAAGCGATTGCTTTTTAAAATTTACACTTTTACTTACCTAATAAATAATCAATGAATGCAACCGCAGCATTGTTATCTGCCCTTGCTTTGTCGAGTTCCAACTCGTATTTAAGCACTTTTCTTTCCATGCGCAGTACTTCTTCGAAGTTTTGCCCATCAGTAGAATATTCGGCCAGCAATATGTCAAGTGCATTTTTGGCCAATTGTAGTTGCTTGATGTACAAGGCTATACGCCTTTCACCATCCCTAAAATCCCTGTACCCAAGTTCAAACAGTGTATTAAGCTGGTTTACCTTATCTATCTTCTCGAAACTTGCCGACTCAATCTGGAAACTTGCTTCCTGTATCATCCCATCATACTTTCTGCTGTACAATGGAATACTGATGCCAACTTTGGCAAGGAAAACATCTTTTCCATTTTGGCTTAGTTCAAGGGAAGGATTATCGATTTTCCCAACATTAATATAATCAAGCCCTATCGAAAAACTCGGCCCCTCGGATTTCCTGGCCGAATACCGCCGGTTTTCCCAGGAAAGTATCCTGTGTTCTATTTGCTTTATGCCGTGGTTGTTCGCTGCTATGCTATCCATCAACTGCGACCTGCTAAAGGAAAGGCCTTCGTTCAACAAAACAGTTGGCAGTACAATTTCGCTTTGATTGTCCACATTCAATAAGTTGTTGAACTTTACCTCTAATTGGTACTTGCTGTCGAGCAAATAAGCCAATTGATCTTCTATATCCGCAATCTCCATCTCAACCCTTAGCTCATCGACCGCAGAAGCTTTCCCCGATTCAAGTTTTATTAAAGCAAGTTGCCTAAATGTTGACAAAATATCAATGTTTTCCCTTGTGATCCCTATACCTTTTTGAACAAAGTATAAATTATAGTAGGCAGATTTAATATCGTAAAACAACTTCGACCTGGCATCTTCAAACACTTCGAGCTTTGAATTGGCAAGTTCGATAACGGCATCTTCTGCTGTGCTCAGTTTCCCAAACCACGGGAATGTCTGAGCGGCTGATATTACAAAATTCTGAGGGCCTACCCTGGTTTCCACAGGTGAAATAAAATAGCCAAACGCCACTACCGGATCCGGGATCGTCCCTATTTGGGGGGCTTTTTCCACAACAGATAAGTAATCGTTAAATTTTGCTTTTAAGCCCGGATTATTTTCTGCCGCTGTTTTCAGGTATTTGTCCAAGTATTCTTGTGCATAAGAGTTACCACTTATCAAAAGGCCAAAGAGAACACCTATTATTAGTCCTATCGTTTTCATATTAATTTCTTTTTAATTGACGTTTTAATCTTCCTTCCTGCCACATACTGTACAATGTCGGCACGATGAACATGGTCATTACTTGTATTATCATTCCACCAAAAGTTGGAATTGCCATAGGAACCATTATGTCAGATCCTTTTCCTGTTGAGGTAAGTATGGGGACCAATGCGATAATGGTAGTTGCCGCTGTCATCATTGCAGGCCTTACCCTTTTGCTGCCGGCATGAAGGACGGCATCCCTTATTGCAGTTATGGTTTTTGGCTTCTCCTTGTCAAAGGTTTGCATAATATAGGTACCCATGATCACGCCATCGTCCGTTGCCACACCAAACAGGGCAATAAACCCGACCCAGACGGCCACACTAAGGTTAATGGTGTGCATTTGGAAAAGTGCGTGTATATTCATCCCTGCCACATCAAAATTCAGGAACCAGCCCTGGCCATAAAGCCAAATCATAATGAACCCTCCCGAGAATGCCACGAATATCCCTGAAAAAACCATGCCTGTAGTGGGCACATTCCCAAACTGGAAATAAAGGATCAGGAAAATTACCAGCAGCGACAGGGGAACAACAATTGCCAACCGCTTGGTAGCCCTGATTTGGTTTTCGTAATTTCCCGTAAATTTATAATTCACGCCAGGCGGCACCACAAACTCACCGGAAGCGATCTTGGATTCGATGATGCGCTTCGCATCTTCCACCACATCAACTTCTGCATAGCCGGGTTTTTTGTCAAAGATCACATAACCATCCAGAAAAGTATCTTCACTTTTGATAATCTGCGGCCCACGGCGATAGGTAATTTCAGCCAATTCGATCAATGGCACTTGCTCCCCTGATGGTGTTGGGATAAGGATATTCCCAATTTCCGAGGGGGAATCCCTGAATTCACGTGCATAACGCACCCTGATCGGGAACCGTTCCCTGCCTTCCACGGTAGTGGAGAGCTTAATGCCACCAATGGCAACCTCAATGTAGTTTTGAATGTCCTTCATGGTAAGCCCATACCGGGCAATTTCTTTCCGGTCAATATCAAATTCCAAATACGGTTTTCCCACGATTCTGTCGGCAAATACCGATGAGCGTTCGATGCTCGGCACCTGTTGCAGGATTTTTTCCAAATCGAGGCCCACTTTTTCTATTGTTTCCAAATCAGGTCCGAAAACCTTTATGCCAATGGGAGCCCGCATTCCTGTCGAAAGCATGATCAATCTCGTTTGGATAGGCTGCAATTTTGGGGCGGAAGTCATTCCGGGCACTTTGGCCGCTTTTACGATTTCCTGCCATATATCATCGGGCGATTTGATTTCTTCGCGCCATTGACGGAAGTAATTCCCGTTTTTCTTGTCTTCGATCAGGTCTTCCCTTGCTATCTGTCGGAATTCGTCTTCCCCGAACTTATAAGTGGTGCCGTCTTTAAGCATAAAAGCATCGTCATCGTCCACCTTGAAACGAATCCGGTAGCCGGCCTCGTTTACCATAAATTCCGATTTATAATTGATGGTATTCTCAAACATTGAAATAGGTGCTGGGTCAAGAGCTGATTTTACACGGCCCCATTTCCCCACGACCGATTCAACTTCGGGTATGGCACCTACTTTCTGGTCAACGATCCGTATGACCTCCATGTTTTCTTCAACACCCGAGTGCGACATGGTGGTAGGCATAAGCAGGTACGAACCTTCGTCCAAGGCAGGCATAAACTCTTTTCCTGCCCCTGGGAGTTTTTTGTCAATTGCCTGCCAACCACTTGTTTGCCGTAGGTCTATCCCAACCACATTGACCCCATCTGCAACAAAGCCAAAAACACTATTGAACCCAAGCCATGTCGTAATCCCGAAAAGGATAATTGCTATTGGGATAAACAAGAAAGTCCATTTATTGTTAAGGCACCATCTTAATATATAAGAGTAAAAGTGAACAACGGTCATAAGTGACCCAAGCACAATCCCAATGAGCACCGAAACAAAGAGGAAGTTGACCAACATGCTGTTTTGGGCGCCCATTGGCATCCAGACATGGGTAAGGAAATAAACCACTACCACTAGCGAAATCACTATATTGATGATGTTGACATATTTTCTTTTGTTTTCGGGCCAGCGGTTTTCAAGCAGGTTATTTATCCCAAAAACAACAAGTACGAGAGCCAGCAGGATTCCTGAATAAATTGCCAGCCCGATCCCCAGGGCGATCAGTGATCCGTTCCAAATACGCTTGATCCGCTTTTTCTCAAAATTGATATTAAACAACACATGGGCCATGGCCGGGATAACGACCAATGCAATCACCAAAGCCGATAAGAGGGCGAATGTTTTCGTAAAAGCCAAAGGCCTGAACAGTTTCCCTTCTGCTGCCTGCATAGCGAATACCGGTAAAAAACTAACCACGGTTGTTGCCAGGGCAGTGATCACGGCCGATGCGACCTCAATGGTTGCCTCGTAAATCACGACAAGCAGTTTTTTTCCCCTGATACCTTTGTTCTCGGGAAACTCGAGATGTCGGACTATGTTCTCGGTAAAAACAATGCCCACATCCACCATTACGCCAATAGCGATTGCAATGCCCGATAAGGCCACGATATTGGCATCAACCCCGAATTTGCGCATGGTAATAAAAGTCATCAGTACGCCGATGGGCAATAAGCTGGATATTAAGATTGATGCGCGAAGGTTGAGCACCAAGATCATCACCACTATGATACTGATGAGTATTTCGAGACCCAAGCCCTCTTCCAAAGTACCAATGGTTTCCTTGATCAGGCCTGAACGGTCGTAAAAAGGCACTATGGTAACTTTTGAAATTGTCCCATCGGGCAATGTTTTACTGGGCAGGCCGGGCGAAATATCTTCGATTACTTTTTTCACATTGTTTATCACCTCAAGTGGATTCTCGCCATAGCGCGAAACAACTACTGCCCCTGTAGCATCGGCACCGCCTTTGTCAAGCCCGCCCCTACGGGTTTCGGGTCCATAATTAACAACGGCCACATCTTTTATGCGTATGGGTGTATTGTCGTTTACCGCAACAACGGCCTCTCTTAGGTCATCAAGGTTTTGAACATAGCCAAGGCTCCTTACGATATACTCGGCCCGGTTGTATTCCATTGTCCTGGCACCGACATCCAGGTTGCTCTCTTTTACGGCCTTCATTATCTGTGCAACTGTTACGTTGGCCGCTTTCATGGCATCGGGATCGATATCAACCTGATATTCTTTTACAAATCCGCCAATGGCAGCCACCTCCGAAACCCCTCCGGCCGAAGTAAGGGCATATCCCACATAAAAGTCCTGTATAGTCCTTAATTCCTGGGGGTCCCAGCCACCTGTGGGCTCACCTGTTTCGGGATTGCGGCCTTCCAATGTGTACCAATATACCTGGCCCAGTGCTGTGGCATCGGGGCCAAGTGCCGGTTGTATCCCCGAAGGCAATGTACCGGATGGAAGGGAACTCAGCTTTTCGAGTATCCGAGTCCGGCTCCAGTAAAACTCAATATTATCTTCAAAGATGATATAAATGGTCGATAGCCCAAAAATAGAGCTACTGCGAATGGTTTTTACCCCCGGGACTCCCAACATGGCTACCGTCAAGGGATATGTAATCTGATCCTCAACATCTTGTGGCGAACGACCCATCCATTCAGTAAACACTATTTGCTGGTTTTCGCCAATATCGGGAATGGCATCTACTGGTACGGGATCCCTTGGTATCAGGCCTTCGCCCCAGTCAAAAGGTGCTGTTGATATCCCCCAGAGAACGAACCCCAGTACAACCATACTCGTTACCAGCTTGTTTTCCAAAAAATATTTTATTATCTTATTTAGCATACTTGTTATTATTAGAGGTTATGAATTATATTTACAAAAGACAATTGATGGTATTACAAACAAACACCAGAGACTATAAACAAGGAGAAATTTGCTTATTTTATTTAACATCTTGTAATTAATTAGATTGAACAAATAATTTTCAAATCTTGTTGATAGTGGAGTTGTTTCAGGAAAGGGAAGTATAACGAGTTAAATGCCCAAAGGTATTTCAGTCCCGGTTTCCCTGAAATCACAGTGGCAATAGGAAGTTCGGCTTTGGCCTGCCGTTTACTGCCACAAAATGCAGGACGGGATACCAGAACTCTCTCCTAAGCCTTTAAAAGAATATTTATAAAAGAAATGATTGCGTAAAAGTCGGTGCAAAGGAATCCTTTGGCGGTGGATGGTTATTTGCAAATTCAATTTTGTTTGCAAGGATATCCATTTCGGCTTCAACATCAAAAAACAACGTATTGATCAATAAATCAATTGGTTTTATTTCATTGAACGTAACCTGCACATCTGAACCAATAAATTTCACTTCCAATTTGTGAAATTCAAATTCATCATCGCAACAATCGCACGGGATTGTGCAGCAATGATCAGCATCACCTATTATAGATACATCGAACAACTCGCCCATCATGTAGTGCTTTGAGAAGGCAACCCCTGTGGTTGAGACCATTAGGATAATGACGAGGACGATATGACTTGCTCTTTTTATCATTATTAAAATTTACAACGGCAAAAGTACATAATTGTTCAATCATAATTGTTATATAATTTTGGGAAATAGTTATATGATTTTGGGGAGCATTGAAATTTGACAAGGAAATTGGTGTTAATTCAATACGAAATTTGAAGGCAATTGATAGAATCACAGAAGAATAACAGATCCAGAACCCCTTGCTTAGCGTAAAACAAATTATCCTAAGAATAAAGGCAATAAAGTTGTGCATACTTCTGAATTATGGTTTTTACCAGATTAAAAAATCTGGTTTTTGACCTTAATAGAAATTTATCTGCCGATTGGATTTTGGGGCTCTGTTCGATATTTGAATTTTGGGCTTTGGGTTTTACCAAATACCCCCCCTACACCTGATCCAAAGGCTTCCGCTCAATAGAACGAAGCTTTTTGAATTGCGATGGGCTTAATCCCGTGATTTTCCTGAATTGGGTGGAGAGGTGCTGAACGCTACTATAGCCCAGGTCCCATGAAATCTCCTTCAAGCTAAGCTCATCATAAACCAACAACTCTTTTGCCCGTTCTATTTTTTGCCTGATAAGGTACTTCTCGATGGTGATACCTTCCACAGAAGAGAACAAGTTGCTGAGGTAGGAATAATCACATCCCGTTTTTTTTGAAAGATGGTTGGATATGTTCACATGCCCATCAATCTTTTTTTCGTAATGGATCATATTGATAATTTCCGTTTTTATTTCTTCGATGGTTTTTTGGGTCTTGTCCTGTAAGAGTTCAAAACCGCTGTCTTTTAGTTGTTTGTCTATTTCTGAAAGTTGTTCCCTGCTTACTTTATTGTACACAACTACTTTTCCCAACTCGATATGGACCAAATCCAGTTCGGCCTCCGTGATTATTCGTTGAACGGATTGGATACATCGGGGGCAAACCATATTTTTAATATAAAGGGTATCGTTGTCCATGAAAGCAAAGATATGTTTTTTTGGTGAACTATCAGGATTAAAATATTTCATCGCAAGGTGACTGCTTACCGCAGGCAGGATGCCATTGGGCCAAACAAGCTGCACTTTCAGGGAGGTTTTGAAAAATCTTGAATTTGATTTTAAGCCTTGATTCGCATTATTATGCAATATATCCAAAATAAGTAGCACACAAAAACATAAACATTCACATAAAAAGATATACTTTTGCCACAGTTTTAATACACGTATGAATCTATCGATAAACACTATGAAAAAGTTTTTTGTTATTGCATTCGCAACTGTTTTGTCATTTCAATTATTTGCCCAGGAAAAAGGGGCTGTTGAAAAGAATTTCCTGAAAAACACCCGCCAGCTTATTTATGAAGGGAAACGTTCGGGCGAAGGTTATTTCTCACAGGACGGGAGATATATGATCTTCCAAAGCGAACGGGAAGCCGACAACCCGTTTTACCAGATATACATCCTCGATTTTGAAACCGGGGACGTGAACAGGGTGTCTCCTGGATATGGGAAAACCACTTGCTCCTATTTTCAATGGGGCGATGAAGGCAACAGGGTTTTGTTCGCTTCCAGCCACCTTGATCCGGATGCCCGCAAAAAGCAAAAAGAGGAACTCGACTTCAGGGCTTCGGGGCAGAAGAAACGATACAGTTGGGATTATGAGCCTTATATGGACATATTTTCGGCAAACAGGGATGGCTCCGACATAAAACAATTGACCGATGCCTATGGTTATGATGCCGAAGGTGCTTATTCGCCGGATGGAAAACACATCGTTTTTGCATCCAACCGGACAGCTTTTGACCATGAACTCACAACAGAAGAGAAAAACTGGTTAAAGCTCAACCCCGCCTACTTTTGCGAACTTTACATCATGGATGCCGATGGTTCAAATTTGAAAAAGCTGACCGACACACCGGGTTACGACGGAGGCCCGTTTTTTTCGCCCGATGGAAAGAAAATCATATGGCGCCGCTTTACCCCAGAAGGCGATATGGCCGATGTGTTTACCATGGATATCGATGGCAGCAACGTAAAACGGATCACCGATTTTGATTGCCTTGCCTGGGCACCGTACTACCACTATCCAGAAGCAGGGTATATCATTTTCGCATCCAATAAATTGGGGTACTCGAATTTTGAACTCTTCCTGGTCGATACCGCAGGATTAAAAGAACCCGTGAGGGTTACCTATACGGAGAGTTTTGACGGCTTGCCGGTTTTTACCCCCGATGGCAAAAAACTGGTCTGGACATCTTCCAGGATCGATGGCAAAGAAGCACAGCTCTTTATCGCCGACTGGGACAACGAATACGCAATGAAAGCTTTGGAAAATGCTCCATTGAGAGAAAAAAAAAAAGATAAACTAAACTATCACTTTCTTCCTGAAATAAAAACAGGGGAACTGGAAGAAAAATTGACCTACATTGCCTCGGATGAACTGGAAGGCCGATTGACCGGGAGCGAAGGGGCAAAAAAAGCCGCCGATTATATTTCAAATATCTTTTCTGACCTGGGGTTACAGCCTCTGGCCGAAAACAAAGATTACCTTTTCCCATTTGATTTTGTGTCGGATTACAAAGTAATCGCAGAGGCCAATGAGTTTATCGTGGATGGAAAACCCTACAAGCTCAATACAGACTATGTCCCGCTGTCTTCAAGCGATAATGGGGAAGTGAAATCGGAAGTGGTTTTTGCAGGTTATGGACTTAAGGTGGACGAAAAAGGCAACTACCATTACAATTCCTACTCGGATATTGATGTAAAAGATAAGGTTGTGATGGTCCTTGAAGGAATCCCCGAAGGGCTTGATAAAGAAAAACAAGAGCTTTTTGAACGGAATATTTCAGGTGGTTACAAACAAATGCTGGCCCGTCAGTTGGGCGCCAAAGCCATTTTGATAATCACAGGTGAAATAAATAATGAACGTTCCAAAGAGATGGTGGGCTCGGCCGGGATTATTTCATTGAACATTTCCGAATCGGTTGCAAATGTCCTGCTGGCCGAAAAAGAACTAAGTGTTGAGGAAGCAAAGAAAAACCTGGAAGGTGGCGATCCCAAAGCAAACAAACATTTATTTGCACTGAACACAAAAGTAAAGATCAAGACAAAACTGGAACGTGTCGTAAAGCAGGACAATAACATTGTGGGAGCAATTTATTCCGAAGATAAAGATGCTCCCTATATATTTATCGGGGGCCATTACGATCATTTGGGATATGGCGAGGTGAACAGCCGCTCGGACGAAGGACACAAACATGACATCTGCAATGGCGCCGATGACAATGGTTCGGGAACAGTTACCGTTTTGGAGCTGGCAGAATATTTTGCCGGGCTAAAAAAAGAGAATCCCGAAGCTATTACGGCCAATCTTGTTTTCTGCCTTTGGTCGGGCGAGGAATTGGGATTGCTTGGTTCTGCCGCTTTTACGTCTGACCTACCCGTTCCTGCCGATAAAATAAAGGCCTATGTGAACTTTGATATGGTAGGCCGTGTAAAAGACAATAAACTGGAAATCCAGGGAGTGGCTTCTGCAACCGAATGGAAAAAGATTTTTGAGAAAAAGAACATTGTAACTGGGTTTAACCTTAGCATGACGGATGATCCGTATTTGCCAACGGATGTTACATCATTTTATCTGCAAAAAATCCCGGTCATCAGTTTCTTTTCGGGCATCCATATGGATTACCACACTTACAAAGACGATGTGGAACTGATCAATTTCGGGGATTTACAGCGAGGGACCAAATTGGCTTCCCTTATTATCAAGGAAATGATGAAGCCCGATCAAACAATTACATATCAAAAAGTAAAAATCAGAAAGACAAAGGGGACAAAAGGTTCCTACTCCATAACCTTAGGGACCATCCCCGTTTATTCGGGCGGTGATGGAACGGGAATGGGAGTCCAGGGAACCCGTGACGGAGGCCCGGCCGCAAAGGCCGGTATCCTTGGTGGCGATGTGATCATCAGCCTTGCCGGGAAAGATGTGAAGAATATTTATGATTTCATGAACATCATGAACGAAATGAAACCCGATATTGAATATGATGTGAGCGTTAACCGCAATGGCGAAACCGTGAAATTGAAGATTGTCCCGGAAGCAAAAGAGTAATTGACAATAAATTAAGGGCTTCACTCAAAGTGAAGCCCTTAATGAAATATGCTTAATTCAAGTGCTTTTCATGGTTGCAGCAACAAGTCTCCGGGGCACAGGTCGTTGGCTTTTCGGCAATCAGGGTTACCTTGAAGATACCTTTGTCCGATTCCACATCATTGTACTGCCTTATTTGTTCGTCATCGAGGTGTTTTTCAAATACACCATCGGGAAACTGCACTTTATTTATTTCAATGATATCCACATTCCCAAAACCGGTCTTCCTGAAATATCCCATGAATTTCTCTGGTGATTCAGCCCCGGAAATGGAATCGGCAAATTTGGCCGCATCTTTTCTCAAGCCTTCGGGGATATCATGGAAAACGATAAAATCGGTCACACACGAAAGACCGTTGTGGTTACTGACCCGGTACATTTCATCCGCGATTTTCTGTTTGTCGTTATATAGGTTAAAGGCAGTGTTGCAATAGAGGATATCCGCATAATCGTTGGGCAATGGCACATTCTCAAGTTTCCCCGACTTGAATTCCACATTGCTTATTTTCAACTGGTCCTGAAAATTCCGTGCAATACTGATATTCTCCTCCGAAGTATCAACACCGACCACATTCCCTTCCGTTCCGACAATCTGGCTAACCGCGAAGCAATCGTTTCCGGTTCCCGAACCCAATTCCACTACCTTGTCGCCCGCTCTTAATATTTGGAATTTAATGGGCAAATCGGAATGCCCTCCATTTCCACCATGACTTCCACAGCCACCTGAACCGCATCCACAGCTATGCTCTTCCTGATATGCATGTTCATGTTCCATTGTTTTTATTTGTTGTTCCATTATATTTGTGTTTTAAATTGATTATTGTTCCCTTAATATTTCCGATGCAAATGGACAATTATCAACTAACAAACTTTTACAGAAAATGTTTTGGTGTTTTGAAATTTTCGATATGTTTGCACGTGCAAATCGAAAATAGGATTTAATTATGAAAAACATTGTAATGATCGCCTTGTTCAGCGTATTTCTCATTTCCTGCACCAGCAACAAACATGGAGAAAACAAAGCCAAAGGGTTATCGGGGAACTTAATAATCTTTCATGCCGGGAGCCTTTCCGTTCCGTTTAAGGAAATTTCAGCTGCTTTTATGAAAGAAAACCCCAATGTCAATATTTTGATGGAGGCAGCGGGCAGCCGTACATGCGCAAGAAAAATTACCGACATGAAAAAAGATTGCGACATTATGGCCTCGGCCGATTATACCGTAATTGACCAATTATTGATCCCCGACCATGCTTCGTGGAACATTAAATTTGCAAGCAATGAAATGGCTTTGGTCTTTACGGAAAAATCAAAATCCAATAAAGAAATCAATAAGGACAATTGGATTGATATATTGTTAAACCAAGAGGTTGCTTACGGCCGTTCCGATCCCGATTCCGATCCTTGCGGCTATCGTACGGTTCTCACCATGAAGTTGGCCGAGGAATTTTATAAAAGACCGGGCATTGCCGCTGAACTTCTTGAAAAGGACAAGAAATACATCCGTCCAAAAGAAACCGATTTACTTGGATTACTTGAGTCGGGCAACCTGGATTATATTTTCCTATACCGCTCGGTGGCCAAACAACATGGCCTTAAATTCCTGTTATTGCCCGATGAGGTGAATTTAAAAAACCCTAATTTAACATCTTTGTACAATTCTGTAAATGTTGGGGTTTCGGGGAAAAAGCCCGGGGAAAAAATTGCAAAGAAGGGTGAACCAATGGTATATGGGATTACCATAATCAATGATGCGCCCAACAAGGAAGTTGCCTTGAAGTTTGTTGAATTCCTCCTTGAAAAAGAAAATGGGATGGAGATTATGGAGAAAAACGGCCAACCTTCCCTCATCCCTGAAAAATGCGAAACCTTTGATTCTGTTCCAAAAGAGCTAAAAGGCTTTGTGAGGGAATAGGTGAAGATTACAATGGTTCAATGCTTCAACGTTGCACGGGGGGAAAACCTTTAGTCAAAAAGAAGATTGCCTTATCGGCATTTATATAAATTACCAATACCCAATAGATGAAAAGTTTAAGGAAAGTTTTTATTCTGATGGCTTTGTTTTCGGGAATCCGAAGCTATGCACAGTTTGAATTGTACGGTATTGTTCGCCCCCGTGCCGAATACCGGAACGGATATAGCACCTTGCGGGATACCATGCTGGATGCCGCCACCTTTGTAAGCCAACGGACACGGTTGGGAATTAAATACGCCAATGAGAACATCAAAATGAGGATTGTCTTTTATGATGCACGGGTGTGGGGCGACCAGGCTTTAAAGTCCGATGTGTCTTCCGTGGGCTTGGCCGAAGGCTGGGTTGAAATAGGCTTGTCAGAGTACATTGCATTAAGAATTGGGAGACAGTCACTCGCTTATGGCAATTACAGGTTAATGTCGCCGGTGAATTGGAACCAAATTGGGGCTTCACATGATTTGATCCTGTTTAAATATAAAAAGGCAGATTTGGTTTTCGATTTTGGCGCAGCCTATAATCAATCGGGACAAAATAAGTTTGGATCGGATTATTCAGATTTGCTCGCAAATTACCGGACAATGAATTTCATCTGGCTTAGCAAGCAATTTGGAAAGACCAATATGGTTTTTCAGGGCTTCCTCGATGGTTATCAAAAAGAAGGGACGGAATCGACAATTTACATGCGATATACGGGCGGTTTTATCGCAAAATACAAGAACAACGGGCATCACCTTACCGGACGCGGGTTTTATCAAGGGGGAAAACTTCAGACAGGTGAGGATGTTTCTGCATGGTATGCCAATGTTGATGGCAGCCTTGCAGTAAGTGAAAAAATAACTTTGATAGGCGGGGCAGAGATATTTAGTGGGAACAATGCAAAGGACAGCCTGAAGACTGTCGATCACGCATTTAACATTCTATATGGAAGCCGGCACAAGTTCAATGGGGACATGGATTATTTTTCGGTCCCGGTCACAACAAACAGTGCGGGACTTGTTAATCCGTATTTCCGTATGAAGTTTGATATTTCCAAAAAAGTGGACCTGTTTGCAACATATCATCATTTCAGGCTTTTTGGGGATTATATCGACAAGGGGGAGCTTATAAACAAAAACCTTGGAAGTGAGTTTGACCTGAAGTTTAAAGCAAGGTTCAATAGTTATATGAAGTTGGAAGGGGGCTATGCTTTTTTACTGCCAACGCAATCAATGTCCGTAATCAAAGGGGGCGATTATCATGAATATAACAGTTGGGCTTATTTGATGCTTACCATCGATCCGGTGTTTTTTAAGAAAGAGTAATCAAGTGGTCGTACTGAGCTTGTTGAAGTGCGGTCATCAGGAAGCCATTAAATTGTAAAATAATAGAATCTATGTAAAAATATTACCCGCCTTCGCAAGCTACGAAGGGGCAGGCAGCAAAGTTAATTACATTTTAACCATGAAACAAAACGGTGTTTTTCATCTTATTATCCTTTTCTTAAGCGGTTTGGTACTGCTTTTTATATTGGCGCCCATAACCGGATTGTTTTTTTCTTCTTCTGTTCCACAATTGCTGGAAACCACAAAAGACAAAGAAGTACAGGGAAGCATCTCACTAACCCTTTCCACCGCTTTCTTTGCAACATTTTTCTTTGGGCTGATGATAGTTCCGTTGGCCTATTTGCTTGCGCGAAAAGATTTCCCCGGGAAAAAAGTCGTGATGGGGATTATGGATTTGCCCGTGGTCATCCCCCATACGGCAGCCGGAATTGCAATTTTGGGTTTTATCTCAAGGGACAGCACGGTAGGGAAATTTGCCGGCTACCTTGGTTTGGAGTTAATTGGTAACCCCATTGGGATTTCATTGGCAATGGCTTTTGTGAGTGTGCCGTTTTTGTTGAACGCAGCCCGGGATGGCTTTTCGGCTGTCCCCATAAGATTGGAAAAAGCGGCCTTAAACCTGGGCGCCTCCCCGGCAAGGGTATTCTTCACCATTTCGCTGCCCCTTGCATGGAGGAGCATATTATCGGGTGCCATCATGATGTTTGCCCGTGGCATGAGCGAGTTTGGGGCCGTGGTCATCATCGCCTATCATCCCATGGTTGCCCCCATTATGATTTATGACCGCCTTGGTGCTTTCGGGCTAAAGTATGCCCAACCGGTCGCTGTTATCTTCATCCTTGTCTCTTTGGTGTTTTTTGTTTTGCTTAGGGTGGTAGCGGCAAGGAAAACAGAATAATTTTAAAGTCAGGGCTTGACTTCGAGTCAGGCCCTGACTACAAAAAGGTTTATGCTTGAACTAAAAAACATATCGCTCAATTTCAAAGAATTTTCCCTGAGGGAAATAAGTTTCTCGGTGGAACAAGGGGAGTACTTTGTCCTGCTTGGAAAATCCGGGGCGGGAAAATCCCTCATCCTTGAGATTATTGCAGGAATGTTAAAACCCGGTTCCGGCAAGGTTTTTCTATCGGGCAAAGACATAACCGAAGAACGGATCCAAAAAAGGGAGGTGGCCATCGTGTTCCAGGATTATGCCGTTTTTCCGCACCTTTCCGTTAAAGAGAATATCTGCTATCCGTTAAGGGCAAAGAATGTCAATAAACATGAACAGGATAAAAGGGCAAAGGAATTGGCTGAACGGCTTGGGATCGGACACCTTTTAAACCGAAGGACAACGACTTTGTCCGGTGGTGAACTGCAAAGGGTCGCATTGGCCCGGGCACTTGCTACAGATCCAAAATGTATTTTACTGGATGAGCCCCTTTCTTCACTTGATGTACAGCTTCAACATGACTTGCGGACCATGCTCAGGAAACTGAACAAAGATGGGTTGACAATCATCCACGTTACCCATAATTATGAAGAAGCCGTTTCCCTTGCAAGCAGGGTTGGGATAATTGATTCCGGGACATTAGAGCAAACCGGGACATTGAAGGAGGTCTTTCACAGCCCGAAATCATTGTATATCGCAAATCTGACAGGGATAAAGAATTTCTATAATGCAGAAATTACCGGAAAAGGAAAAGCCATTTTGGAACAAAAAAAAGAAATACACCTTCCCGCTGCCGAAAAGGGGAAAACAGGCTTTGCCCTGTTCCGTGCGGAAGATGTGGTGATTTCATGTGAAGCCCTGGTTTCGAGTTTTACGAATAATTTCAAAGGAAAAATCCTACATATTTCCCCATCAATTACCGGGGTAGAAGTCCTGTTGGATGCAGGGATTCGGTTAACTGCACTTATCACAGAACAATCGGTAGAAAAACTGGAATTGAAGGAAGGGAAAGAAGTCTATGTGAATTTTAAGGCCTCGGCGGTTAGGTTTATCGATACGGCGGTGTAATTTGGACTTTGTCCGTAATTGTCCACGCATTACAACTTAATTCCAATCAATTACCTTTTTCATTACCCCTTAAACTATATCCTCAATTTTTATTTCCATTGCACTTTCCAGGTCAAGCATGGCATTAATGAGAAAGACAGATTTAAAACCTTTAATATCTGATAATCCTATACTACCTTCTGAAATCCTACCTTTCTCCAAAAGGCTTTGCCGCAAAGTCCCTTTCAACAAAGGTTTGGCTGGAGTAACATAATTATTGCCATCAAAAAAAACGACATTGGAGAAGGAGGTATCGGTAACCAAGCCGTTCTTTACGATCAGGATTTCGTCGCAATTACCTTTTTGGCTCGACAGGAGATTGAGTTTTCCCCGGTCAGAATATTTATAGTTGTATTCAATCGTATTGTCAACAACAATTTTCAAAGATTTTATTTTTCGCGGGGCATAAGGTTCAAACTCAAGCTTTTCGATCCTTTCAGAATAAATTACACGACATTTCAATAGCTGTCCGGATAATCCTTTTGGGATAACAATTGCTTTTTTCAGTTCAAGGGGGACGTTCAAACCCAAAACTTCAAGGCGGGCCCTGTCCATCCTTTCCTGATGATAAGCCAGGTTGGACAATTGGTTTCCTTCTATTTTTATTGTTTCAAAAAACTGCATTTCGTATATTTTGATTGCAAATGACAGGGGTGTATATTAAACATCACGTATTTCATTTTGGGAGTCTTCGCCTAACCCATAACATATTCTGCCCTAACCTGGTTTTCCCAACCTTTCTGGTCGCCAACTGCACAGGCTTTCTTCGACCAAAAAGGTTTATTGAGCAAAGGGCAAATACACCTTATCGATCATCTCTTCATATTCCTCTTTTGCCTTGCTCATCGAGGTAATCCCGCCACCACTTTTGAAAAACATCTTTTCACCTTGTTTCTCGATAAACCGGATCATTACCGCACTGTCCAGGCTTTCCCCATCAAAATATCCAAAAATCCCTGTGAAAAACCCCCTGTCATAATTTTCGGCATCCTTGATAATTTCACAGGTTTTCTTTTTTGGCGCACCGCTGATGGAACCTGCCGGTAACAGGCGAAAAACAATATCGCCAATATTCCCTTTCCAGTTTTTCGGCAATTCCCCCGAAATTTCCGAGCTGGTCTGTAATAATCCTTTGTCAAGGGTTTTTATTTTTTCCATATATCGGAAACGTTTTACCCTGACTTTTTCGGCTACCATGCTCAGGTCGTTCCTGATCAAATCAACGATTGTATTGTGTTCCGATTTTTCCTTTTCGCTTTCCATAAGGCATTTCCCTGCATCTTTAATTGCCGAGTCAATTGTCCCTTTCATTGGAAATGAAGAAATAAGGTTTTCAGTGATTCGGATAAAGGGCTCAGGTGAAAACACCACAAACTTGTCTTTATAAAGAAGTTTGTATTTTGCTTCGCTACTGAGATAAATATCCTGTAATTTCAATTTTGTCTCTATTTCGGTAGGAAAAGTAAGGTTAGTCAAAAACGTATCGCCCAGCTCGACGGCATTCATCACTTTCCGAAAAGCTTTCATGTATCTTTCAAATGAAACAGGTTTTTTCCCAAAATGAAATGAAGAAAGGTTTCCCCCTGATTCGGGTTTAAGGTTCAAGTTTCCAATTTGCGCACAAATACCATTCTCCTGAAGTTCATCTATCCTGTAAATTTTCGGTTTCTTTATATCGAAATCAATAATGAACAAAAATGGAACCGACCCCTTTCCATACGAATTCATCCGAAATAATATATCTTTGGCGTCCTGCATTTTATTGTAAAATTGCAAAAATACTTAATTGAACAACAAATGGGCCTGCTCCTGATCGATAATTACGATTCGTTTACGTACAACCTGCTGCAATTGGTAAGGGAGCAGGGGTGTAAGGATATCGAAGTAATAAAATATGGTGAAGTGAATTCCGGTATTGTCGGGCATTTTGATAAAATCCTGATTTCCCCAGGCCCGGGAACCCCTGATGATTTTCCGAACTTGGAGAAATGGATCAGGGAATTTGAGTCAACAAAAAGCATCCTTGGTATCTGCCTTGGGCATGATGCCATTGCCCGGGCATATAATGGAAATTTGCGCCGGTTAGATGGCGTATTTCACGGTGTTCCAAAAAAGATGGAAATCACAGGAAAGGATGAGTATTTGTTCAAAAGACTTCCCCGATCCTTTCTTGGTGGCCTCTACCATTCCTGGGTTGTGGACGACAAAGGTTTTCCCGAAAACCTCCAAATTACGGCCAAATCAACTAATGGAGAAATTATGGCCTTGGCACATAAAGATTTTGATGTTCACGGATTGCAGTTTCACCCCGAATCCATTATGACGGAATTTGGCGGGGATATAATTGGGAATTGGCTAAATGGCAAAAGCAAACTTTGATCAGACACTATATTCCAATAAATTTTACCGTTACCTGATTTTATCCTACCGTTAACTGGTTTAGCGTTGCATTTTCAACATTAAGCAATTAATTTTATCCACGTAAAAAGAGCCATGTCAGCATGAAATGCTTTTTCAATTCCTTTCTTATGACTTATTCAAGTAAACCTGAATTTATGTTGCCTGGCTTTTTTTTCTTTTTTAAAGATGTTCGGGGCGATATTGAAATATTGGCATTTATTATCTCGTTTATTATTGTTATTTTTACGAAATAGAAACTAATTACATTTTTCAACAAAGCAGAAAAGGGAAATGAAAATACCATTCGCACGATTTATAACTACTGTGGCAATTCTTGCAATGTCCCATATATCGTATGGTCAACAGGAAGGCTCGGAATGGTATTTTGGGAGTTTTGCAGGGATGTCATTTCAAAGCGAACCACCCACGGCCTTGTCGAACGGAGCCCTGAACACGAGTGAGGGTTGTTCTTCCATATCAAATACGGAGGGTGAACTCCTTTTTTATACCGATGGGATTACCATTTACAACAGGTTACACAATGTTATGCTTAATGGTACCGAGCTCAGCGGCAACTCATCGGCCACCCAATCTGGTGTTATAGTACCAGTCCCCGACAAACCTGATATTTTTTATGTGTTCACGGTGAGCAACCTCGATTGGAGTTCCAATATGGAAGGTTTCCGGTATTCAAAGGTCAACATGGAGTTGGATGGAGGAAAAGGGGGCGTTGTGCCCGGCGAAAAAAACCTCTTGCTTTTTGAGCCAACCACGGAACGGATTACATCGGTAAAGAATTACAATGAATTTGGGATTTGGGTGATTGGCCACGAATGGGAAAGCAATCGTTTTATTTCTTTCCTCGTTACTGCAAATGGCATTGATATCAACAACCCCGTGTATTCCAATGTGGGCCTCATCCATGAAAGCCCGATCAACAATGGCAAGGGATATATGAAGGCTTCTACATCGGGAGACCGTATCGCAGTGGCAATTCAAATGTCGAACATAATCCAGGTATTTGATTTCAACAATGTGAACGGACAAATCTCCAACCCTATTAGCCTACCGGCAGGGGATTTGCCATATGGCCTTGAATTTTCAAAGGACTCCCGCTTTCTTTATGCCGATGAAAGATATGACAATCATTTGTACCAGTGGGACCTGGAGGCCGGCGATGAGAACGCCGTGATCGATTCCAGGAAAACCGTTGGCGTTTTTGGCAAAAAACTGGGCGGGGCATTACAAATGGCGCCTAACGGGAAAATCTATATTGCCCATAAATCGCAAAAATTCTTAAGCATTGTCCATGCACCCGATAACGAAGGGTCGGCCTGCAACTTTGAATATGCTGCATTTGACCTTTGCGAAACTTGTCTTTCAAAAGAAGGCCTCCCCTCTTTTATCCAAAGTTATTTTAATGTGGTTTGGATCGAACATGAACATCAATGTGCGTACGATACGATCTTTTTTTCACTTTCCGATACGGCCTGGATCCAGTCGATTTCCTGGAATTTCGGAGACCCACAAAGTGGTGCTGCAGACAGTTCGGAACTTTATTTCCCATGGCATATTTATACCGAGCCCGGAAGTTACGAAGTAACAGCGACCATAACCCATATTACCGACAAAACGATTACCAAAACAATTGAAATACTGCCGTTGCCAGATGTTGATTTGGGTGATGACCGGTTAATTTGTGACGGGGATTCCATTGTTTTTTATTCCGGGGAAGGATTTGA
This sequence comes from Chlorobiota bacterium, assembly GCA_013151015.1. Taxonomy (GTDB): domain Bacteria; phylum Bacteroidota; class Bacteroidia; order Bacteroidales; family JAADJA01; genus JAADJA01. Next base: position 42,884 of record JAADJA010000091.1, on the reverse strand, counting down.
CTCCTATCAATGGATGGATGACGATTCCCATACTTCATCTCTATTTACAGCTTATCAGGAAGGCGAATATTGGGTCAGGGTAACGGATATCTGTGGCACTGACTACGATACGGTGTTTCTTGGTGTACAGGAATTGCCCGAAATTGATTTGGGAAATGATACGGTGATCATGTACAACACGACCATAACGCTGGATCCGGGAAACGACTTTAGCAACTATGTATGGCAGGACGGCAGCGAGCTATCCGAATATATCCTGGACTATCCGGGCATCTATTGGGTGGAAGTACAGAACGATGATGGTTGTAAAACTTCTGACACCATTTACATTGAGGCTATCCCATTTACGATCCATGTGCCAACAGCTTTTTCCCCAAATGGAGATGGGTTGAACGACACATTTCAGGCAATGGCCTCGTATGAAACAGAAATCCAATTTCGTATGTCGATTTTCAACAGATGGGGCGAACGGGTTTTTAAGTCAAAAAGGATTGAGGATGGATGGGATGGCACCTTCAACAATATGCCCTGCCCCATAGGAGCCTATATATGGGTGATCGATGCCACCAGTTTTGAAGAAAACGAATTCTTTAAGGGTGAATCCAAAATACGGGGAAACCTCACCTTACTAAGGTAGGGCCTTATTTCAAACACATTTTTTCATAAAACAACGAAGCGTCCCCAGAGTCTCTTTTTCAGCCTCAATATAACCCATATGACCAACATTTCCCAACAATAATACTTCGCTGTGACTTGGTAAAAGAGCTTGCTCCATAATTGTGGTTGCTGGAATGCGTTTGTCCTTTTTCCCGGCAATAAACAATATAGGGATAACCAATTTATCAAGAAGTTCAAATTTTTCCGTACGCTCCTTCATTCCCCTTAGGGCGGCAATAACCCCTTCTTTACTTGTAAGCATCGCACTGCTTTTCAGGCTTTCGATTTGCCTACTGAATTTTTGGATATTTTCAGGGGCAAACAAATCCGGTATAAAATTGCTGATAAAGCCAAATCGGTCTTGCCCAACAATTTGAACAGTACGTTCCCTGTTCGCTTTGGCCTCCTCTGTGTCGGCAGCGGCCTGTGAATGGAAAAGGCAAAGACCGGTAAGGTGTTCAGGATACTTATCAGCAAAGGCAAGTGCAGCATATCCTCCCATGGAATGGCCAACCATGACCACTTTTTCAATTTGTTCCTGTTCCATGACCGCTTTCACCGAACCGGCCATTAGTTCCATGGAATGTGTTTTGCCAATCGATTGGCTTTTCCCAAAACCAGGTAAATCAATACGGATAACAGTATGTTCGCATGAAAGTACGTCTGAAAAACGATCCCACATTTCCAATGATTCCAGAAAACCATGAAGAAGGATAATTGGTTTCCCCTTGCCTTCCACTTTATAGTGGATACTTTTCCCCTCAAAAATCACATTTCTTATCATTGATTGTTTGTTAAATGAAAACTGAAGATTAAATGCGAAATTAGATAAATAATTTTGGTTACGGGTGTAAAGAATGCACGATAAAGCCGAATTGTCAGGTATTATAACCAAAAAAAGCCCCTTGCGATAAGGGGCTTTTCTTGTGATTCCGCTGGGGCTCCCCGACAATACTCCGTATGTCAGGATAGACTTCTCGCCCCAGCTGCATTTTATAATGTTTTTCATCTGTATAACCAAAAAAAGCCCCTTGTGATAAGGGGCTTTTCTTGTGATTCCGCTGGGGCTCCCCGACGATACTCTGTATGTCAGGATAGACTTCGCCCCAGCTCCAATATATAATATTTATCATCTGTATAACCAAAAAAAGCCCCTTGCAACAAGGAGCTTTTCTTGTGATTCCGCTGGGGCTCCCCGACGATACTCCGTATGTCAGGATAGACTTCTCGCCCCAGCTCCAATATATAATATTTATCATCTGTATAACCAAAAAAAGCCCCTTGCAACAAGGGGCTTTTCTTGTGATTCCGCTGGGGCTCCCCGACGATACTCTGTATGTCAGGATAGACTTCTCGCGCCCCAGCTCCAATATATAATATTTATCATCTGTATAACCAAAAAAAGCCCCTTGCAACAAGGAGCTTTTCTTGTGATTCCGCTGGGGCTCGAACCCAGGACCCACGGCTTAAAAGGCCGTTGCTCTACCAACTGAGCTACGAAATCATTTTTTCGAGGTGCAAAAGTAAATCTTTTTTTATTTAAATCAAGAACTTTTTTTCAATTTATTTTTCCGTGTGGTTTTTACTGAAATTCCGGGACATAAACCAAATATCCCCTTAGTATTTTATTTGAAGTCTCCATGCAAGGCAAGCCAAATACAATCAGTGTTTTCGCTGGTTTCCAATACACGGTGTTTTTTATGGGCTGGGATAATCAAATAATCACCTTTTAACATTTCAATATGTTTCTTATCCCCAAACTCCAATATAGCCTTTCCCTGGACAAGCATCACCCATTCATCTTTTTCCTGATCATACCACTTCCCCGGGGACTTTAATTCACCATGTGTCATTATCTTCTCAAATAATAGGCTTTTTGATTTTAAAAGTGTCTCGAAGGTTTCACCTCTTTCAATTCGTTTTTCGGTGAATTTAAAAATATTACCACGAACCATTTCCATTTTCCCCATAACCTAAATGCAACAGACAATTAAATAACCCCCTTTCCTTCCCTAACAACGACGATGTCACTTCCCGTACAATCAACTATGGTGGATGGTGTATTATCACCATAACCGGAATCGATTACAATATCGACCAAATTTCCATATTTTTCGTAAATCAATTCAGGGTCAGTGGTGTATTCAATAATTTCGTCCTCATCGTGAATGGATGTTGACATGACCGGATTCCCCAATTCCCGAATGATATGCAGGGTGACATTATTGTCGGGAACACGGATACCAACGGTTTTTTTCTTGCTTTGGAAAATCTTTGGCACATTTGTATTTGCGTTCAGGATAAACGTGAAAGGGCCAGGAAGAGAACTCTTCATCAGCTTGAACACTTCGTTGCTAATGGGTTTCGTGAAATCCGACAATTGACTTAGGTCATGACAGATGAACGAGAAATTTGCTTTTTGTTTCTTAATTCCTTTTATCTGCGCTACCCGGTCGATGGCCCTGGGTTTATAGATGTCGCAACCCATCGCATAAATTGTATCGGTCGGGAAAATTATCACCCCACCATCATTCAGGCATTCGGCAACAGTCCGTATTTGTTTCTCGCTTGGATTGTCAGGATAAATCTTTAACAGCATAATAAAATCAAATTTTTAAAGTGCCCAAAGATAGGAAATATTCAATGTCCACTTGGGTTTATAGCATTGATTATCTTGTTTCCGTTTTTAACCGCAAAACAAAATACTTGATTTCGCCTTCCAGATTTCTTATATTGTGCCTCAAAATATCAATCCCTAAAAAATCAAGAAAATGGAATGTCCCGTATGCAACGCATCAGGTTTACCCGAAGATGCAAAATCCTGTCCAAGCTGTGGCGCCGATCTGGAAGCCCTGCAATTAACAAAAATGATCAAAAAGTCAGGAAAAGGCCGGCTTATCTTTGGTTATCTTGCCTCTGCACTTTTCCTGATAATCCTGGTCACATGGATTTTGAATTGTATCCTGCATTGGAAATCAGAAACAAAAGAAGAACTGTCAGGAAATGATGCTGAGATTACTGCATTAACGCAACAGGTAAACCAGGAAAAAAAACTAAACACCCAGCTTCAATCAAAAATCAAGGATTTGAATGCAGTGCTGAACAAAAAGGAGCAGGCTAAGGCAAAGAAAAAACAACAGTGGACGGTGAAAGAAGGGGAAAGCCTGTTTACGATCGCCCGTAAAGTGTATGGCAATGGCTTTAAATATGGGATTATTGCCGAAGACAATAACATTAGCGACCCAAACCGGGTGCAAACCGGCCAGAAGTTGATTATTTATTATTAATTCAGGAATACCGATTATTAACCTTTAAACTTGAAGACCATGACGTTTGAAAACAATATAGAACTTCTTGAAGAAAAAATCACTGCATACCTGACGGATATCCAGCAGAAGGATAGAACGATCTCTGATTTGCAAAATGAGATTATCCTGTATAAAAAGGAAATCAATGCGCATAAGAAAGAAATCAGATCACAATCTGCTACGATTAAAGATTTGGAAAATGAATTGGGGAAAATGAAAACCGAAATTGAAAAGCTGAAGAAGAAAACCGCAGGGGACTAAGTGTTTAAAAATATTCAACGGGTTGGAAGGTACTTGGAAAACCAATCAACGAAATTTGTTACGGCTTAGGTTTGTGCAACGAGAAACCTGCAACTTTTCCCCGGTATTCTGTTTAGATTTCCAATGCCCCAATAATTTCATTCACGGATTTTATCCCGTTTTTATCAAGGTATTGGTTTATTCCGTCAATAATCTTTATGCTTATCTGTGGGTCGATGAAACTGGCCGTGCCCACCTGTATGGCAGAAGCCCCTGCCAGCATGAACTCAATGGCATCGGTGGCGTTCATTATCCCACCAATTCCGAAAACAGGGACATTAATCGCATTGAAAACCTGCCAAACCATCCGCAAAGCAACAGGCTTGATGGCCGGGCCAGATAGTCCTCCGGTAATTGTCGAAAGAACAGGTTTCCTGGTTTCCGCATTCACTGCCATTCCCAATAAAGTGTTGATCAATGAAACCGCATCTGCTCCGGCACCTTCCACAGCTTTGGCAATTTCGGCAATATCGGTCACATTGGGGGAAAGCTTTACAATGAGGGTTTTCTTATAAACGTCCCGGATAGCTTGAGTTACTGCCACTGCTGAGGGACAACTTGTACCGAACAACATCCCCCCTTCCTTCACGTTCGGGCAGGAAATGTTCAGTTCGATGGCAGGAACCTTTTCAAGCTCGTTCAACTTCTCCGCAACCTCAACGTACTCTTCAATCGTGGAACCATTGATATTGGCAATAATGTGCGTATCATAATCCTTGATCCGGGGATAGGTTTCATTGATGAAATAATCAATACCTTTGTTCTGCAAGCCAACGGCATTCAGCATTCCCGAAGCTGTTTCGTCCATACGGGGATAATCGTTCCCTTCCCGGTTTTTCAAAGTGAGGCCTTTTGTAAAAAAGCCACCAAGCAGGTCAAGGTCCAAAAAGTCATCATACTCCTCCCCAAACCCAAAAGTGCCCGAAGCGGTAGTAACCGGGTTTTTAAAATGCAATTGATGAATATCTATCCTTAGATCTGCCATTTCAAATTATTTATCATGGTTCTACAAGCATATGGGTATAGATTAATTTCACTGATTCTGAAAACCCATGCAAAATGCGATATTGATTGAATGCTTGAATTACTTGTACTGCCTAAAGTTTCAATCACGTACCTTCGGGACTATTAACCCTTATTTGTCCTGTTTTTGCATTATATTCTCCGTTGTTTTTGCGAAGTAGCATTGAATCATTCCTGCAATTATTGAGCTAATTGATTATTCGACATTGCCTTTTCCTGCTAAAACCACTGCAGTGTACCTGTATTGAACACCGGCCCTTCCATGCAAACACGTTGGTTGCCTTCCTTGGTCTCGGTAACACAGCACAGGCAAACCCCAAAACCACAGGCCATCATGTTCTCCAATGAGACCTCGCAATCAATTTGATGTTTGTGCGCTATTTCCCCAACGGCTTTCATCATGGGTTCCGGGCCACATGTATATATTTTGTCAAAACAAAAACTACCTGACTTGAAGATGGAATGATCGGTCACAAATCCTTTTTCCCCAAGACTGCCATCTTCCGTGGTTATCAGGACCTGTCCGAACTTTTTCAATTCATTGGTCAACAAAATATCTTCTTTTGCCCTTCCACCGATCAGATAGGTTGCCTTTACGTTATTTTGCTTCAGCGATTTTCCCAACAGGATAAAGGTCGCTATCCCCGAACCACCTCCAACAATCAAGACTTCTTTGTTTCTTTCCGAAACCGTGAATGAATTTCCCAGCGGATAAATCACATTTAATTGTTCACCTTGCTTGTAATTTGCGAGTTCGCGCGTCCCTTTTCCAACAATCTTTACATAAAACGAGATAAGCCGCTTATCGTAATCCACGTCCAGAATGCCAAAAGGCCGACGAAGGAAAGCCTCGGGGGATTTGGCGATATGCAACTCGGCAAAATTACCCGGAAAGACCGTAGGCATATCGACCGGGGATTTTAAAACAATGAAAAGATGCCCATTGGCCGGAATACGGATGTCAACTATTTCGTGGTCAGCGATAATTTTTGTCATGGGCAATATGGGAATTGATTTTATGTAAGGACAAAAATCACAAGGGTCTATTCTTTTGATTCTTCCGTAGAATCCACATTGTCTTCTTCAACAGAATCTTCTTTGGCATTTTCATCCTCATCAAAATTCAGAACCTCATGCTCTACAAGCGTATTGTACCAATTGACGACCTTTTTAATGTCGGAGACATACACATTGTCTTCATCGTAATCGGGTACCGTTTCCTTGAAAAAAGCCTTTAGCTCAGCGGCAGAAGATTTATGTGAAAGTGCTTTTTCGCCATTTTGCTTTTCAAAAATGGCTTTTAAAACTTCTTTTAAAGGCCTGTCCTCATCGGTAGTGTAAATGCTGATTTCCTCCATCGAACTGATCTTTTCATGGGAAAAAGCGGTAAATTTTTTACCATCTGTCAACGAGGCAACCACAAGGCCGTTTTTTGTTTGTGCCAAGGTTTCGTATAAACCCGGCTTTCCTGAAATAGATAATATTTTACTTAAATCCATTGGTTAAAATTTATGGGCAAAAATAAAAGAATAATTAACTCTAAAAACTTAAAATGAGTTAAAGTTTCAAGTGCTGCGATAAATATCCTGAACGCCTTTGTTTTTGTGTTTTTCTGACCTGAAGGCATTTTGATTGACCACAAAGTATTTCAACTTGTGGCTCTCGCCCTTTTTTATCACAAACGGTCACGAATCCAATACCCATGTCTTTAAGCCTTTGGTATTTCACAATTGGCGACCATTAAATAATTGGCTGGCCTTTATGAATCAAAAGTTTGCAAATCATGTAATTTCCGGTAAACCCCTTTTTTCTCCAAAAGTTCGTGATGGGTTCCCCGTTCAACGATTTCACCTTTTTGCAAAACGATGATTTCATCGGCATGGATGATGGTGGAAAGCCGGTGGGCAATCACGATGGAAGTCCTGTTCGACATTACATTTGCAAGTGCATCCTGTACAAGGCGTTCCGACTCTGTGTCCAAAGCAGAAGTTGCTTCGTCCATTATCAAGATGGGCGGGTTGCGCAAAACAGCCCGGGCAATACTTAGGCGTTGCCTTTGCCCTCCTGAAAGCTTCGTGCCACGGTCGCCGATATTGGATTGGTAAGCGTTTTCCATTTTTTCGATAAATTCATGGGCATTGGCAACCTTGGAGGCATTAATCACATCTTCTTCGCTCACGTTTTCTTTTCCAAATGCGATATTGTTGAACACCGTATCATTGAACAAAATAGCCTCCTGTGTCACAATCCCCATCAAGCCACGGATATCGTTGATCTTATAATCTTTCAACGAAACACCATCAATAAATATTTCCCCTTTGATCGTATCGTAAAAACGGGGCAACATATCCACAAAGGTTGACTTCCCTCCACCGGAAGGGCCAACAATCGCAATTATTTTCCCTTTGGGGATTGTACAATTTATGTTCTGTAAAACATATTCATTTTGGTACTTGAAAAAAACATTGCGGTATTCAATTTCCTTTTTGAAAGACTGGATGGGTTTTGCATCCGGTTTTTCCTCAATGACTTCCGAAGCATCCAAAATCTCAAACACCCTTTCGGCTGAAGCCAGGCCCTTTTGGATACTGTAAAAACCTGTTGCAAATGTTTTTGCCGGAGGGATAATCTGTGAAAAAATCACAATATAGGTAATAAAGACCGCAGCCGTTATGGATGCATCATCCGACAATACCAACCTCCCACCAAACCAAAGTACCACAACTATTACAGCCGACGAAAGGAACTCGCTTAGCGGAGATGACAAATCCCTTGTGCGATAAATCTTCAACAAGGTTTTGGAATAGCTGCCGTTCAAGCCTGTGAACTTTTCATTTGAAAAGTCAATGGCCGTAAACGCCTTGATAATGCGCAAACCTGAAATGGATTCCTCGATAATGGCCATCAAACCAGCAAATTTCTCCTGGCCTATTTTTGATTCTTTTCGTAAGGAACGCCCGATCCGGCCAATCAGATAACCTGTGATGGGCAGCAATACTATTACGAACAAGGTAAGTTGTGTGCTCATTAAAAAAAGGGTGATAAAATAGGCCACAATGGTGATTGGATCCCTCACGATCATTTCAAGGTAGTTCATGATGGAATATTCCACCTCCTGTACGTCCGTTGTAATGCGTGCGATGATATCACCTTTTTTGTGATCGGAATAAAATGAGAGGGGAAGGATGAGCAGTTTATTATAAACATCATTGCGGATTCCCTTAACAGCACCTATACGGACATTTGCAAGGTAGAACATGGCAAGGAAACGGAACAGGTTCCTGAAAAAGAACGTACCAAGCAAAAACAGGCAAATGAAAATAAGTGCCTGCACTTTCCCATGCGAAATAATTATCTGGCTGATGAAATAGTTCAGGTATTCCATAGCAGAATCGGGGCTAAAGGAGAATCCGGGGTTTTCGGTTACCAGGGCTTCCTTGCCAAACAAGAGGTTAAGGAACGGGATCAGCATCACAAATGAAACCAGTGAAAACACGATTACAAAAAAATTAAATATGACGTTCAGAATGGCGTATCCCGCATAGGGTTTTACGTAAGCCAATATCCTTAAGTATTTTTTGAACATAGGGACTGTTTTGTAATTTGATTTTGTCTTTTCTGATTTATTCAGTCAGGTTATTTATGGCATTCTATTCGTAAATTCCAGCTTTGCAATCATTTCCATAGCTTCCATATCCATTTTTGAAAATGCAAACCACTTTTTTCCCAAATCCTTTAAGCTTGCCCCAAAGTGATAAACGCTTGCTTTATCTATAATCAAAAAGCGATCGTGTGCTTTGGTCAATTTCATGAGTTTTATACCATCTTTATCCCTGTATAATTTGAAGGTGTAATCTTCAAAAGTTCTTCCTTAACGGAATCCGATATTTCAAGGGATCCCACAAATGCCTTTATTGAATCAGCGGTAACCGTGGTATTTAAGCGCGTCAAGTCTTTTAGTTTCTCATAGGGCTTCGGAAAGCCTTCACGGCGGAGGATAGTCTGTATGGCCTCACCTACAACAGCCCAATTGGCATCCAAATCCTTTTTGATTTTTTCCTCGTTCAGGATCAGTTTCCCAAGACCTTTGAGCAAAGATTTGAAAGCTATGATCGTATGGGCAATAGGAACTCCAATATTCCTTGCCACAGTGGAATCGGTAAGGTCGCGCTGCAACCTTGAAACCGGCAACTTCCCTGACAGATGTGTAAAAACCGCATTGGCGTAACCCAGGTTCCCTTCGGAATTTTCAAAGTCGATGGGGTTCACTTTGTGTGGCATTGTGGAAGAACCCACTTCACCTTTCTTAATTGTTTGCTTAAAATAATCCATCGAAATATAGGCCCAGATATCCCGGTTCAAATCAATCAAAATGGTGTTGATCCGTTTCATGTTGTCGAAAAATGCAGCCAGGAAATCGTAATGCTCTATTTGGGTTGTTGTTTGTTGCCTACGCAAGCCCATGCTTTCGTGGAACCTGTTCGCAAAACCTGCCCAATCAATTTCGGGATAAGCAACCTGATGTGCATTGAAATTCCCCGTGGCCCCACCCAGTTTTGCCGTAAATGGCAAATCTTTCATCAACTTAAATTGCAGTATGAGCCTTTCGGCAAAAACGGCGATTTCTTTTCCAAGGATAGTCGGGGATGCGGGCTGCCCATGTGTGCGTGCCAGCATAGCGATGTTGTTCCAGTCTTTGGAAAGTGCCGTAAGTTTTTCGATTATCAATTCTATTTCAGGGAACAAAACATCGTTACAGGCAAGTTTTAAAGCATAGGGCACAGCTGTATTCGTAATATCCTGTGAGGTCAATCCGAAATGGATAAACTCTTTGAATTCCCCAAGGCCCAATCTGTCGAATTCCTCTTTCAGGTAATATTCCACAGCTTTCACGTCATGGTTGGTCACCTTCTCGATGTCCTTTACCCTTTGGGCTTCCTCAAATGAAAAATTACGGCATATTTCCCGCAAATCCTCAAAACGGCCATGTTTAAAACCAAGCAGTTGCGGAAGCGGCAATTCGCACAAAGCGATAAAATATTCCACCTCCACAAATACGCGGTAATTTATAAGTGCGGCTTCCGAAAAATAATAGGAAAGGTTTTCTGTTGCTTTTCTGTAACGACCGTCCACCGGCGAAACAGCACTAAGTTGTGTAAGGTTCATAATGCAATTTTTTATTGGGTCAAAAGTAGGAATTATTTAGTATGGGTGCGTATGGATTTTAATGCATTGAAGAATAATGCTAATTTTGCATTGTTGATGCTCAAACGACAAGTTACTGCTTGTAAGTATCGCCGGTTAAATAGTTTTACGAAATTTGTTGATGATCCATAAAAACAAAAAACACCAAAACAAGCCTTCCGGGCCAAACATAGCAACAGGGAAAGAAAGGCCCGGCTTGCACCCGAGGAACAAGCATGCCGGCCGCTATAATTTCGATCAGCTTGTTAAAAGTTGCCCGGACCTGGATCAGTTTGTGAAATTGAACAAATATGGGAACGAATCAATTGATTTCGCTAAACCGGAAGCAGTTAAGATGTTAAACAAGGCTTTGTTGAAACACTTTTACGGAACTGCGAATTGGGACATCCCGGCCAATTATTTATGCCCACCAATTCCCGGAAGGGCCGATTACATACACCATATAGCCGATTTATTGGGAAGCTGCAACAGCGGGAATATCCCAATGGGGGGAAAAATCACCTGCCTGGATATTGGGGTTGGGGCCAATTGTGTTTATCCAATTATTGGAAACAAGGAATATGGCTGGAAATTTATTGGTTCCGATATCGACCCTGTTGCCGTTGATTCAGCAAAAAACATAGTCAGGGCCAATGCAGGCGATATTGAATTGCGCCTACAAAAAAACCCAAAAGATATTTTCGCAGGTATTATCAAAAAAGGGGAGCTGTTCGATTTGACCATTTGCAATCCCCCATTCCATGCATCGCGGGAGGAAACACTCTCAGGAACGCTTCGCAAATTACACAATTTGAACCCGGGAAAAACAACAAAAGCAATCCTGAATTTTGGAGGCCAAAACAATGAATTATGGTGCGAAGGAGGAGAAAAAGGATTTGCAAGAAACATGATCTATCAAAGTAAAGAATTCGCAACATCCTGTTTTTGGTTCTCGACCCTGATTTCAAAGCAATCGAACTTAAAGGGCATTTACAAGGTTTTGAAAAAAGCGGGGGCTATCGAAACAAGGACAATTCCAATGGGAGCCGGAAATAAAATCAGCCGTATTGTTGCCTGGACTTTTCTTTCCAAAGGACAACAGAAAGATTGGGTTACCGCGAATTGGCAATTATCATAGCCATTTCTTCCTTCTGAAATAAAGCAACAAGGCAGCCGCCATAGAAATCATAGCGCCCAGGCAACAATATACCCATGCTGTTTGAATCTACAAAAGCAAATTCTTACAGACCAGCATACATTGATGAAATCAGACCGCTAAAACTTGCCTGCCCGGTACAGACGGGCCTGCCCGGTACAGACGGGCCTGCCCGGTACAGAACGGGCCTGCCCGATGCAGGCGGGCCTGCCGCTTTTTCTATTAAGCATAACACCAATCCGTATATGTGGGCTTAGAAATAACCGACCTGTTGAAATTTATTTATTGCGCCAATATGGCGCAATAAATTTCAGGAATTTGCGAATGTCTGCCCATATGTCAGCTAAATATGGAAAATTGAGCAAAAATCCAAAATGGAACAGCTTTTGGAAAACCTGAAGAAAAATTCAAATATTAACAATTAAAAATTATAGGAGGACAACATTATGTTACCAACACTTAAAAGCAGGATTTTTTTACCCAATCCGGTAAATGATTTTTTTGAAAGCAATTTCAATTCGTTCATGGACAACGAAAACAGGCAAACAAACCTGCCGGATGTGAACATCAAGGAAGATGATAAGAAATTCGAGATCCATGTGGCGGTTCCCGGACGTGACAAGGAGAATATCAAAATCGAACTCGACAAAGACGTTCTTACGATTTCTTCGGATCAGGAACTGATGACGGAAAACGAAGACTTCACCCGCAAGGAATTCAGCATAAAACCCTTTGAAAGAAGGTTTTCCTTGCCCGATTCAGTAGATTCCGGAAAAATAAAAGCTTCCAACAATTTGGGGATACTTGTAGTGGAAATACCAAAAAAGGTTGAGAAGGTCCAGAAACCCAAGCAAATAAAAGTTGCCTGATAAAGCATTCAGGACATAAATGAAAAAGCCGTTTCAAAACAATTGAAACGGCTTTTTTGTATGGATACTAAAATACTTACTTATCACAATCTCACCTGCTCGTTTTTGACCGCAGCCCATGAGTTTCCCCGTACTTTCAGGTCGGGGAACAATGCTGCCTATTATAGTCCGTAAAGTGATGCTCCCGTTTTGCCCTTTGGCCATGAGTTTCCCCGTACCTTCAGGTCGGGGAATGTTTCTTTTCAACCCATCGGGACGCCAGCGCACGGGCTTGCTTCAGCCCAATGGGTTGGGGGTTATTGGACCACGAACTTGCGCTCCCCAACAGGGAAACCATCGCTGTAAACCACGGCCACGTACATCCCCTTTTGCCAGTTGATCAGGCTCACTTTGCTTTCGCCCTGGTAGCGGTAAACTTTTTCTTTATGGATTACCTTCCCGAAAATATCAAAACACCTTAGCTCCATGTTTTTATGGTGTTCGGTATTTTTAAATTCAAAAGTAATCTGTCCTTCGCTTGCAGGGTTTGGAAAAGCCTTTATGGGGATAGTTTCCAAAAAGGCATAATACTCTTCCGGTGAGGGCACATCCATGCCCGTAACAATATCGCAATCGTCCAAAAAGATAAAACCGCTCTGCGGAAGGCCGGGGGTGCTGCACAGGCTGTCGTAAACATAGTTGCCCGGGTCCAGGGTATCGTATTCCAGGTCAAGGTTGAGCTTGGACAAAGCTATGTCCCAGTTGCCGGTTTCTTTGAAGGTGGAGTTGCTTATCAATCTTTGGTTATATGTTGTATCAAACGTGTAAGGCCAAAATAGACTATCATGAATAAAATGATCTACTATTTGTGGTTCTGTTTCAAAAAGGTTTGTGTCAATAATAACCTCTGTAACTGGACCGACCTCAGTTGAATAAATTTCAAATGTTCCACTTAGGTAATATGACGAATCTTTTAAAAAAATATATCCAAGGTGTCCTTCGCTAAAACTTGTATCTATTTCTTTTACATTTATAATCTGGTAATCAAGTGAGGCCCCTTCATTATCAAACTTGATAAACAATGGCTTTATTTCATTTTGTGTTGGCCAGAGAGAAGCTATACCAATAAATTCATTTTTCGTTTTTTCAATCACATTATAGGATTCACCTGCAATAGTATCTTGTAACCCAAAAGGAAGTACCCATTTTTCATTTCCCAAACTATCAGCCATAACAAATAATGGCCTTAAAACTTTTGTGCCACCAGGGTTCCAGGGGTTTTCCCAGTAAACTTCCCCCGCAATTAAAAAATCACTTTCAGATGTTATAAGAACTCTATGCCCGAGTGGTATCGCCCCTTCTGGGTGTACATACCCACTGCAAAAGGGTTTTTTCCACAGGACATCGCCCTCGTGGCTTAATTTGAAAAGGTGCATGGTTTCTTCGGGGGAGGTTCCCCATTCATTTACCAACAGGATTATTTCGCCGGTTTCGGTTTCCTTGATGTCTGCTGCCGAAGGTGAGCTGTCATATGCTCCCGAAAATTGCTTGCACCATTCTTTTTCCCCACAGGCGTTTAATTTCATCACAAAAGGGTCTGCATAGTATATGCTTGGGTAAACAAGCCCACAAACCAATAATCCACCATCCATTGTTTTCTCAATTGCCCTAATATATGTTAAGTGGATTTGGTTTTCAAGGACTTTGTCCCATATCACTTCACCGTTAATATCTGTTTTTATTATCCAGCCCCATTGTTCAGCTTCATTTGAATAAACCTGTATGTTGCCGCACATCAAGTATCCTTTGTCATAGGATTCGACAATGTCTTTTGAAAAATCGTATTTGTTCGGTTCACCATAATATTTAGGCCATGGTTGTGAAAACAAGACCAGGGACTGGAGAGCCAATACAAAGGCCAATAGTGTTTTTATTTTTGATTTCATGTTGTTTCTGTTTGATGTATTTAATCCAATCATTGAAATGAAGTTGGAATCCCCATGATAAATTGGGCCGTTGTTGTATTTTCCCCAGCCTTTTATGACAAGGGGATTCCTCACTCCTGTGCCTGTCCCCATATAATGGTATCGGAATGACACCATGGGGAGGGCATGTTTATTGAAAATTATTTCACTTTTGTGAATTTCACCGATTCCAGTTCTTTGTTGTCCGCAAAGAGGCTTACAATATAAACCCCCGGTTTCAGTCCCTTTATGTCGATGGTTTCCTGGTTGTGCAAACCCGACAGCTTGACGTGCATCCGTTTCCCACCCTTTAATCCATATATTTCGGCATAGGGGCTTTGCTGCAATGCCTCCAGTTCGTGGGCAATTACGAGGTAATCGCTTGCCGGATTGGGGAACACCCTTAAATAATGGTGTTCTTCCAGGGCCTTCATCAGTTTGGCGTGTTCATCGGCTATGGTGCTTGATTTCAGGAAGTCGGGCATCAGTACAGGTTCATCATAGCTTATTTCGTCCAATGCCAGGAGTGCGTTCCGTGCAAAAACAGCGGCAATCCCAGTCCTGGATGCCTCAATGCCAAAGAGTGCGGTTATTTGGGCGCTGTCCGCCTCCATGATGCCTTTCCCTTCCTGCGCCAGGTTTGCCACAATACCTGTAAAGGTCAGGAGCTGTGCATGTTCTTCCTCTTCTTCTTCCGTAAGGTTAAAGCTTTGTGGTATGGCCTCCAGAGTGTTTTGCACCTCGCCCCATGCACCTCGCCCCATGTCCAAAAACACCAGGCTCTGTTTTGCGGCAAGTTTGTTTTCGTTTTGGAGCAATGCCCTAAGGCTGTCAATGGAGGCTACGGGGGCCAAGGTGTCGGCAAGGTAGCTCCTTTCCAATGCGTTCAGTGCCAGTACATGTTGTTGCACATAAAAGGCCTTTTGTGATTGCAGGTCCTCGAAGAGCGATACCAGCCCGCCCCCCTGTACTATCTGGGCCTTCATGTAATCGGGCATGGGGTTGCTGCGTTCGTCTATTTTCTCAAGGAGTTCGTTGTTCTTGGCATTGTGGGGGTTAGCCACCATCACGTCGCGTATCATCACGTTGGGGATCACCTCCTCTTTTTCGATGGCAGCGGCCATTACCGTATCGGAAATATAGGGGGAGCTTCCCATAAGTTCGGCATATATGGAGAAAGCTTCCGGTGGTGTGCTCAGTGCCACTTCGGTTTTCAAGTTATCGGTGCTCCCCCCGTCCTTCAGGATGGTGATAATGTTTTGCACCGAATCGGCCTTTTGTGCAGATGTTGCCACAAGGCTTTTTAGGCCTTCCGTGTCCCCTGTGCCGCCCCCGCTTTCGGAGGGCGGGCAACTTTCCTCAGGATCCCAATAGGCCTCTGGATGGTTATTGGGTTCAGGGATTACTTTTCCTACTGAAACATATTTTGGTCTAAGAGGATAATCATCATCAATATGATAATAATAAGTAATGTTATTGGCTTCATTGTATATATCTGTTGCCGTACCTTCTGGGCCTGTCCAACTGAACAAGTTCCCTGCAGGCCCATAGGGCTGTGGAATGTCGGCGCCCTGGCCTTCTGCGATACCTGCTTTTTTACTTATGAAAAGGCCGTCCCACAAAACGAGTTGGTCGTGGCCGTTTTCGTTGTAGGTATTGCACTTCAGCACCAGGCCGTTGCCGTCCGCCGCACGGTTTTCCTGCTGTGCCAATATGCCAAATTTCAGGCCCGTAAAGCTGTTGCGGTATATCCTGTTGGGGTCGCCCCCGGAATTGTTCACCACCAGGCCAATGCCGTTGCCATCGCCTTGCGAGAAAGTGTTATCCTCTATGGTGTAAGCTGTGGACCTGTCGAGGTAGATACCGTAACTGGCACCTGCACAAGCAGGACCGGTCACAAAATCGCAATATTCCACGATACTGTTGCGGACACCGCTAAAATAAACGCCCCGGTAGTTGCCCGTGAACTGCGAATGGCTTATGTCGGGTATATTCAGCGTGCCGCCCGAAGTGGCGTAAACGGCGTACCTTAGGTTGTTGAACTTACTGTGTTCCCAATCAAAGGGGGCGGGCAGGCCCGTGCTTTTGCCTTTTACGTTAAACCCTGAATTGAAACTGTAGATACCGCTCCCAAAACAATTGCCCGAGGTGTTGTTGTTGAACCTGCAAATGGTGAAGTCAATGCCCTTCATGCCGTCCATGCGCACAAAATAGCCGGGGTCTTCACTGCCAAAATAACCATCGTTTATCTCGAAATCGCAATCTGTGAACCAACTTGCACTGGATTGTGGATAAGCATAGAACCAGACAGTTGATTGGTTGTTGATAAAACCGGACCCAATTGCCTGTACGATCCCCCCGGCATAAGCGGGATTGGGTGTCAGTTCCCCCGGCCCGGAAGTGGAGTCTTCTTCCAAATGGCTGGCGACTATGCCATGAACGGAGTTTTCGATGGTTGCCCCGTTTTGTATCAGCACCCATCCCTGATCAATGGGGTTTTGCCCTGCCGCGGGGTCGCCCCAAACTTCGATGCCGTACCAGGTTTTGCCTTCCTCGGCGTTGGTGAGGGTGCCTCCATTGATATGGAGCTTGCCGCCGGGTTCTACGATGAGTTTGGCGTTTTGCCCCATGGAGAGTTTGCAGTTGACGGTAAGTGTTGCGCCTTTCCTTACCCTTATCGTTTCGGTAACGGCCGTCCCGTCCTTTATTTCCGTGTCCCTGTCAACGTACAGGCGTTTATATGTAATACCGGCGTTTTGGGAATAAATATTATTGGACAATGCAGCCAACAACAGAAATAAAATCACAATTGAAGTATCTGTTTTTTTCATAGACCCAAAGTTAATGGTTTTTTCCACATCTTTAAGGGTTCGCAAGACCTGGAAGCATCGCTTTATACGTCCACTTCGTTTTTGACCGCAGCCCATGAGTTTCCGCGTACCTTCAGGTCGGGGAACAATGCTGCCCATTACAGTCCGTAAAGTGATGCTCCCGTTTTGCCCTTCGGCCATGAGTTTCCCCGTACCTTCAGGTCGGGGAATGTTTCTTTTCAACCCGTCGGGACGCCAGCGCACGGGCTTGCTTCGGCCCAACGGGTTAGGGGCTATTGTACCACAAACTTACATTCCCCTGCCGGGAGGCCATTGCTGTAAACCACGGCCACGTACATCCCCTTTTGCCAGTTGTTCAGGTTCACTTTGCTTTTGCGCTGATTGCGGTAAACTTTTTACAATCCAGGCGACAAGGATAAACAAAGGTTTCAAGAAAAGCATGGCAGAAAACCACTATAAAAAAAATGGCGGAATTCTACCATGGATATGGGAATATGTTGTGGACAAAACTATGGATAGTAATTTCAGAACACCGAAACCTTCACATATTTTTTGGGGTTCTTTCGGATGTCCTCAAGCAAAAGGTTCAGCTCGTGACTCGATTTGGCCAGTTCGATGTAAAGGGAATCATCGTTCACCAACAAACCAAGGCTGCCCTCCCCATCGTTGATCCGCTTCACAATGGCCGCCACGTCGTTCATTGCTTTATTGGCCGAGTTTATGGTCGATTTGAAATTTGTTTGGGCAAGCGAATCGGAAAAAGAAGAAAGGTTGGCCATGATATGATCGAAATTTTCGCCGTTTTCAGCAAGGTTCCTCGAAATGGATTCCGTGTTCACGAGTATATGCCCGATCCGTTTTTTCTGTTCCGTCATCATCGAATCGAGGGTGGCAGTAGTGCTTTCAAGGTTCTGGAAGGAGTTGGCGATATACTCCACGCTCTTCGAGATATTTGCCGTATTTGATTTATCGAACAACTGGTTCAACCCGATCAGCATTGTATCAATTGACAACATAAGTTGTTCCGCCTTATCCTTCAAGGGCTCGAACTGCTTGCTCACCTGGTCTTTCAACGAAATCTCCTTAGAAGCGATCAAGGTATCCCCCGAAACGGCATGTTCCTTTGAATTGCCAAGGGAAATCTCAATGGCCTTGGAACCCAACAGGTCGGCATCAAAAATATTGGCCACCGAATTTTTTGGGATGGGTACCGGATTGGTGATTATCATTTCCACCACCACTTCCGAAGTGGTTTCCGATTGAAAATACATATCACGGACCTGCCCGACACGAAGGCCATTGATAAAAACAGGATTCGCTTTTCCAAGCCCGCCCACATTATTATATACGGCGATATAAACCCGTTCGCGGCTAAACACATCCTCGCCTTTCAGGAAATTAAATCCCCAATAAAGCAAACCAAGGGCAACCAAGACCACGAAGCCTATTTTAAATTCTTTTTTTATTTTCAATTTTGTCTGTTTTTTTCACAAAGGTAAATTATTTTTCCTTTTTCCCGCTCATCAATCTCTCCACTTCTTCTTTCGATATCCTTTTGTTTTTGTGAAACGCAACAATAAACACATCTTTATACCCTTTTATCTTCATTTCGTTTTTCAGGGACGTTGCTTCCCCCCTATCCTTTGCATTCCCGACCGTATATTTGAACATCCCATTGTGCCTGTACATTTTCACCTCTTTCAAGCCCTTGAATTTCCGGAAACCCAAAGGTTTTTCCTTACGGAAAGAGGCAAACTGCACCCGGTAAAAAATTTCGGGAGGGGGTTCTTTCTCAACTACGGGTTTCAAATCTTTGTTTGCCTCCTCAAAATCCTGTTTATAGTACTTGAAAGCGTTAAAAATGGACGAAGCCAATTTATCCTGCCCCTTGGGGGAAATAAGGAAAGCTTCCTCTTTTGGATTGCTTAAAAACCCAAGTTCGACCAACACACCGGGCATAGTGGTTTTATAGAGCACCCAAAAACCTGCCTGTTTCACGCCCCTGTTTTTTCTGCTGGCACTATCGTGCAAGGCCGCTTCCACCTTTTGGGCAAGGTCGATGCTCTGGTTGATGTTCAGGCTTTGGAACATCGACAGCACAATATACCCTTCATCGGAGTCCGGGTCGAAACCTTCGTACTGATCTTTGTAATTTTCCTCGTAATAGATGGCCGCATTCTCGGTTTTCGCCACATCCAGGTTTTCCTGGGTCTTGTGCAAACCCATCACATATGTCTCGGCACCGTAGGGCGAAGAAGATTTATTGGAATTGCAATGAATGGAAATAAAAACATCGGCACCACTTTCGTTGGCTATCTCGGCACGCTTGTGCAACTCGATGAAAACATCCGTGTCACGGGTGTAAACCACTTCCACGTCCCCAAAACCATCTGTAATAAGTTTACCGGTTTTCAGAGCCACGGAAAGGGCAATGTTTTTTTCCTTCGACTTTTTCCCAAGGGCGCCCGGATCCTTTCCACCATGCCCGGCATCTATCACCACTTTGTTGATGGTATTGTCAACCTGGGCTTTCGCATCAGCAAAATCCAAAACCAAAAAGCCCAGAATAAGATAAACCAACAATCGTCTTTTCATATGTTTGTTTTTTGCTTTTTAAATTTCACGATTAATCTTTAGATTAAGAGAACCCCATAATAAATTATTCATTTCCCTGTTTAGTTATCCTGTTGATTATTTTGTCCTAAACGTTTCTATTTATGGAATTATTTTTGTTTAGTTTTGAACTCTCTTTTTTGTTGCATATTCTGCAAATTTAATACTTATACTAAAGATTTGATAAACAAATTGTCAACCAAATTATTAACAATCGGCTTCAGGAGCGCGATTATACTACTGGCAAGCATTAGCTTCCAACTGGTTGCACAAGCACAAGACACATTGCGGGTTTCTTCCCCCGATTCGCTTTTGGCAAATATTGACGAAACAATTATCGATACAGTCCCAAAAAAAACCACCTCAAATGCCATTGATGCACGCATCGACTACAAAGCCAAAGACTCCATCCGCTTTGATGTAAAATCGCAGAAAGTGTATATGTACAAAGAAAACGACATTTCCTACGAAGACATCAATTTGAAATCGGACTATATGGAATTGGATTTTTCGAAAAACGAGGTTTTTGCCGAAGGAACCCTTGATTCGGCAGGAAACCCGGTTGGCCGCCCTGTTTTCACAAAAGGAAACAACACCTTTGAATCGAAGTCGATGCGCTACAATTACAAATCGGAAAAAGGTTTGATAAATACGATAATCACCAAAGACAATGAAGGGTACCTTCACGGTGAAATCGTAAAGAAGATGCCCAACCAGGTGGTGAACGTTTATCACGGGGCTTATACAACCTGTTCGCTTGAGGAGCCACATTTTGAATTCAAGTTCAATAAGGCCAAAATGATCCCCGATAAAAAGATAGTCACCGGCCCGGCCTATTTTGTGGTTGAAGGCGTGCCAACTCCCCTCTTTATCCCATTTGGTCTTTTCCCAAACAAAGCGGGCCAACGCTCGGGAGTCATGATACCTACTTATGGGGAATCAGCCAACAGGGGGTTTTATTTTGAAAACGGCGGGGTTTACCTTGCCATCAACGATTACCTTGATTTTCAACTATTGGGTGATATTTACACTTACGGAAGTTGGGCCGTAAAGCCAAGTATGAACTACCGAAAGAGGTACAAATACAGTGGGCGCTTCAATTTCAGCTATGCCTTCAATGTTTGGGGAGAGCCAGAAACATCGGAGTTCCAGAAGAAAAAAGATTTTGCGGTGAAGTGGAACCATAGCCAGGATTCAAAGGCAAGGCCCAACAGCCGGTTTTCGGCCAACGTCAACATCGTGAGTTCCAGTTTCAATAAATTCAACCCAACAAGCACCTCAAATTATCTCTCGAACACTTTTCAGTCAAGCATCAACTATTCCACGAGCTGGTCGGGAAAATATTTCCTGAATGCCACGCTCGCCCATCAACAGAACACCATCACACGGGAAATAAACCTCACCTTGCCAAAGCTCACTTTTCAGGTAAACCGTTTTTACCCTTTCCGAAGCAAAGAATCGGCTGGGAAAAAAGAATGGTACGAAAACATTAGTGTCAATTACAACGTGAACACCGAAAACCGCATCAACACTTACGATTCACTTATTTTCAAGGAAGACATAACAAAGAAAATGACAAATGGCCTCAGGCACAGTGTACAATTGTCGAGCGGTGCAATCAAGATACTCAAGCACCTCGTATGGACAAACGGGATCAATTATACCGAACGATGGTATTCGCAAAAGCACGTCCAAAGTTGGAACAACGACACACTTTTCACAGGCGATGAGCCCATTGTTGGCTATGTGGAAAAGGATACCATAAACGGGTTCAGTTCCGTACGTGATTTCAGTTTTACCTCGTCAATGAGCACTATCCTTTACGGGATGTACGGGTTCAAGGCCGGGCCCGTGAAGGCAATTCGCCATGTCCTGAAACCCAGCATCAGTTTTTCGATGCGGCCGGATTTCGGGGAACAGAATTGGGGATATTATGGCTATTACACCAACCAAAGTGGCAACGTGCAAAGGTACTCCTACTACGATGGCTTTATATACGGAACCGCTCCCAACGGCAGGCAGGGCTCCGTTGGCTTCAGGTTGAGCAACAACCTTGAAATGAAGGTGCGTTCGAGAAAAGACACGGTTACCGGGATGAAGAAAGTGGTGCTGGTCGAAGACTTTTCATTGGGGACTTCCTATAACCTTGCCGCCGATTCGCTTAACCTCGCCAGGCTTACCATGGACGGACGGACAACCCTTTTCAAAAAACTCATCCTGAACTATGCCAGCAGTTTTGACCCCTATGCACTGGACACGAATTCAAGAGGCCAACAGGTGCGCATCAACAAATACGAATGGCAAGTGAACCGAAGGCTTTTCCGCCCAGAGAATTTCAATTGGCGCCTTGGCCTCTCCCTTCAACTAAGTTCTAAAAAAGGGAAGGACAAAGATAAGGGCAAAGCCAAGGTCAAAGACAAGAAAATTGAATCGGACATGGGCACAGAAGAGGAAATCAGGGACGTGCAGGATAACCTGGACGGATATGTGGACTGGAACATTCCCTGGACCCTTAACATTTCCTACAATGTGAACTACACCACAAATTACAGTTACGGCAACACCTATCGTGATTACAATATCGTAAAGGAACAAACCTTTGTTCAAACCCTGGGCTTCAGTGGAGATGTGAACATAACGCCCAAATGGAAAGTGGGTTTCCGTTCGGGATATGATTTCAAGAACAACGAATTCACCTATACATCCATTGATGTCTATCGCGACCTGCACTGCTGGGAAATGCGGTTTAACTGGGTCCCCTATGGGTTCAGGCAAAGCTGGAATTTTTCTATCAATATAAAATCATCCCTGCTGCAAGACTTGAAACTGGACAAGAAAAAAGATTACAGGGATTTTTAGGAAAGATATGGGATGTGAGTTAGGGGTTAGGAGTTAAGAGTTAGGGGTTATGGGTTAAGGGTTATGGGTTATGGGTTATGGGTTAAGGGTTAAGGGTTAAGGGTTATGGGTTATGGGTTAAGGGTTATGGGTTAAGGGTTATGGGTTATGGGTTAAGGGTTATGGGTTATGGGTTAAGGGTTAAGGGTTATGGGTTAAGGGTTATGGGTTAAGGGTTAAGGGTTAAGGGTTAGGGGTTAAGGGTTAAGGGTTATGGGTTAAGGGTAGGGGTTAAGGGTTAGGGGTTAAGGGTTAGGGGTTAAGGGTTAGGGGTTAAGAGTTATATTAAGGTTAAGCAATCAACAGTTTAAAACAAATACTAACCAACAAAATAAAAAAACGATGAAAAAAACCATCCACACAAACGAAGCTCCGAAAGCCATTGGCCCTTACAGCCAGGCAACGGAAATGAACGGAATGCTGTTTATCTCGGGACAAGTCCCCCTTGATGCCCTTACCGGAGAAATTGTTGAAGGGGGGATAAAAGAGCAAACCGAAATGGTCATGAAAAATATTGGCTTCATTTTAAAAGAAGCCGGCTACTCCTTTGCCGATGTGGTAAAATCGACCTGCCTGCTGAGCGACATGGATAATTTTGCGGCAATGAACGAAGTGTATGCAAAGTACTACCCCGAAAACCCACCGGCACGGGCCGCCTATGGCGTGGTAAAACTGCCCCTTGGTGTTTTGGTCGAGATTGAGACGATTGCCATGAAATGATTTGATTTAAGCATTTTTCCAAACCCTACCCAAAATCATTTCAACAACACAAGAACCATATCATTCAATACTTCGGTAAATAATTACAACTTATTGATTGCTATACGTTTACGATTTGGTGCATTTATTAAGCACATTGTTGTGAATCAAAACGTTGCGATCTTTGCGGCGTTGCGCGAGAAAAAATTTACCGAAGTATTATATCATTGATAAAATAGAAATAAAAAAAAATTCGCTTTATGAAAAAACAAAACACAAAAAAAACAATTTCCGCTCTTATCTTTATAATGATTGCAAACCTGCTTTTCTCACAATCCGGTTTAAATGTGGATAAAGTCACTGTTTTCACCGATGCCAATTCATATGTTCAAAAATCAGGTGCAATAGAAGCCAAAAACGGTGTGTATGAATTAAGCGGGGAACAGCTCCCGCCGGCACGTTTCGGCACTTTGGAAATCACGGATAATGAAAACACAATCCTGAACATTACTTCATCCATAAAACCAAGGGAATACAACACAAAACCCACAAATATTAATACAGCCCAGGACTTACTCCTACAAAACAAAGGCATCAACCTTGAAATAAAAACCGCTCAAAAAAATATTTCGGGCGAGCTACTGGAAGTATTCCCTGATTACATTGTTATAAAGGGCGACAAAACAATATTGGTTAAAACTGCTGACATCCTTTCGTTCTCATTTGATTCGGAGCCTGTTTTTATTTATACGCCAAAGCCGAAAAAACAAATAAAGCCAATGGGAATTCATGGTAACAAAATTAATGAAGATGCCACTTTAACAATTCACTTCTCTTCTGATGGCACAAAAAACATAAACCTGAAATACTTGCAGAAGGGGCTATCGTGGTCTCCCATGTACACATTGAAACTTTTGGACGGGAAAGTGGCTAATTTAATATTGCAGGCCGAGGTAATCAATGACGTCGAAGACCTTAAAATGGCCAATATAGATTTGGTCCTGGGCACGCCCAATTTTAAATACGATATGTACCTGACAGATTTGTTGGATTACAGCAACATATTGGATCCATTTTATGAAAATACAAGAAATGGCTCATCCCGGAGTTCTTATTTAAGTGCTTTTAAAATACCTTTAATTGCGAAAGAAGACACCTGGCACAATACCCAAAAAACCGATGAACAACAACATGATTTTTATGTTCATAAATTGAACGACATATCCTTGAAAAAGAACAGCAGGGGATTATATAAGGTTCTGGATACAGAAATTACTTACAGGCACATCTATGAATGTGATTTGATTGAACTGGATTATGAAAACCACAATTACCGAAGAAACGAAGATATCCCCAAAAATATAGTTTACCATAGTTTGCTGATAGAGAACAAATCCGATGTATTGTTTGGAGCAGGGTCAGTTCTTGTAGTTGATGGTTCAAATGATCTGGAACTACCATTGGCCCAAAACAAGTTGGACTACATTCCACCTAAATCAGAGGGGACAATCAAATTAACAGAAAACCATGAAATTGAAATATCGCACAAAGAAACAATCACGAACAAATCAGCAAGTAGATTTGAATTCTGGGGCCGGTATTACTTCAAAGCTACAATTAAAGGTTCGGTGAAAATAAAAAACCTAAAATCTGAAAACATTGAAATAGCGGTAAGGGATTTTATAAATGGGGAAGTAATCAATGTGGGCAGCAACGGGGAAATTTTATATCAAAAACAACCTGTATATTCACCAAATAGTGAAAGTAAAGTAAAATGGACTTTAGATGTGAAACCCGGAGAAGAGAAAGAAATAACTTATAGTTATTGGGTCTATATAAAATAGTTGTTCATATTTTCCAGTTTAATCTTTCATTATAACGGGAGTTGGAACTAAAATACTATCTTTGAAAAGAAAACTTTAAGATTACCATCAAAATAGAAATAACAATTAACTCAAAATCTAATATTCAACATCATATGAAAAAGATATTGATCTCAATGGCATTTATTTTTGCTTCACAATTTGCAAGTGCACAGTACCTTGCCGCTTTCAACGATTACCTTTACCGCTTTTGGGCTTTTGAAGCGGGCACTTTCACCCAACTCGAATACATCGAAATACAGAACTATCAGGTGGGCGGAATTTTAATTGCCTATCTCGACAACGGCTCCAACCTGAAGATATACCACCATGGTAAAACTGAAACCCTAATGACCGGCGACCCCATTAAATATAAGGCGACCGACTATCTGTTGGGCTACTCCATGTACGAGCAACTGAACGTGTTCGACAAGGGGGAAAAGAGGGTGCTGAGCACACAGGCCGATGCTTATGTTATCGAGGACAGCCTGATCGTGTGGCGCAACCGAATCAACAAGAACATTGAGGTTTATTATAATGGCCAGGTGTTCCAGCTTGAAGACGGGCTTATTTATCAACCCATCGGGACTTTTAAAACAGGCGACAATGTAATTGCCTACGTCCAAAGCTCAACAGAGCAGTTGAAGGTTTTTTACCTTGGCGAAACCTATGTCCTCGATGATTTCGTGCAAGACCTTGTTTTTGATGCCGGGCGCGATATCGTGGCCTACATTGATATTCCCGATATGGAATTCAAAGCGTTCTACCGTGGGGAAGACTATACCCTGGAATCCTTCCAGCCCATGTCATTCAAGGCCGGTGACGACATGGTCGCTTATGTTGACAATATGGGTCGGCTGAAACTTTTCGACAAGGGAAAGGTGATAGATATCAGCAATTTCGAACCGGATTTTTACGAAGTCACCGATAGGGTTTTGGTGTATGAAGAACAAGGGTTCTTCAAGACTTATTGCAACGGTGAAGTGTACGTGGTGGAGCGGTACATCCCGCAACCCTTTAGAGTGGACTACAATTCCATCGCATATCTTGATGAAAACCGCTTTGTAAAGGTTTTCCAAAACTGTGAGCCAAAAGTCATTAACTACGTTAAAGTGAAGGAAATCGACCTCATCCGCGACCTTGTTATCTACGTGATCAATATTAATAAAACCGCTATTTATTTTAACGGGGAAACGTATGAGCATTAAGCTTTCATTAAACAAACTCAATATCAAAATCAACTTCGAAATACAATTGAAACAGATAATTGGCAGCTATCGGTAGGCAGTTGGCAAAATAATGCTTTAGGGGCAGTTACCAACAGGTAGGCAGCAACTTTGCAAACTGCGATTTCCCTTTGAACTTTGAACAACGAAAAGCTTATTCTGTTTGGTTTTCAAAAAACAGCAACATGATTATCCAACTATTTGTATTCGCCGCATTTTTCATCGGCTTTGGTATTTTTTTGTTTTTCAAGAAAAAGAAACAATTCCTGGCCTGGCTATTTATTCTTGCGGGCATTGTCAGTTTTGTATTGGGCTATATTGTCGTAAGTTTGTATCCTCACACTTTGCCGTTCTGAGCATGTAAACCAATTCTACACTCAAACAATGAAATCCATCAACATATATATAATCATTGTTATTTTGGTTTGGATGAATAGTATTTCCTCCTCCCTGAAAGGACAGGTTTTGGATAAGTCGATATTGGGCCACCCGGATTCAAATTACATTGAATCCTTTGCCGATCAATTGACCATGCGCCTATATACTTCAAGGAAATTCACGAATTTCACCCTCTCTGACGATGAAGTAAAACCCAGTCTCGAATACCGCCCCAACGACAGGCTCAACCTTGGCATTGGAGCGACCTATTACGGATTATCGTTGAACATAGGGTTAAATTTCCCATTCGTGAACAATGATGACAGCCTTTTTGGGCAGACCTCCTACCTCGACCTGCAATCCCATTTGTTGATGCGCAAATTCACTTTTGAACTGTGGTTTTCATATTATCAGGGATATTATATCGGCAATCCGCAAAAGACAATCCCGGGCTGGGATATTGCGGACAACTACCCACAAAGAGGTGACATCAATTCAATAGTTGGCGGAGTAAGTGGGTATTACATTTTCAACTACAATAAATTTTCGTACCGGGCTGCCTTTATACAAGACGAATGGCAAAAAAAGAGCGCGGGTTCCTTTCTTGTTGGGGGGGCTCTTTATGCCGTTGACGTACAAGCTGATTCTTCGTTTATACCTTATGATATTTATGACACGCTTTTTTTTGCGGGAACTGATTTTAAACGTTCATTTTTCACGACAATTTCGGCCAATGGGGGTTATGCCCACTCCTTTATCATCAAAAAGAAGGTTTTTTTCACCCTCTCCTTATTGGGGGGAATAGGGGTTGGCAACTCGAAAATAGAAACAACTGACGGCAACCAAAAAAACAAACACCATCGGCAAGACGACAATGAACGGGAACTTCACTTTCAGGATTGCTCTTGGGTACAACAGTAGAAAAACCTATGTTGGCTTCAGCAATGTCTATTCTGCATTTTCCACCCCCAGCCCCATCGACGATACAAGCATGGCATTTGGTTTTGGCAATGTGCGTTTTAATATCGTAAGAAGGTTCAATGTGAAAAAAACAAGGATAAAAGCACTTTAGCACAGTGCTTGTATCAATCCGGCCATTGTTCCAATTAAAACTTAGTCAAATGAAAAATATATTATCAGGGTTTGTCCTTTTTGTGTCGGCCTCCATCCTACTTGCATCCTGTGGGTCCTACACAACGCTTACCGGAAATATAAAAACCGATGCTTCCAAAAAAAACGAAACCGTTAAGTCATCTGAATTAAAATCCTATCTCGCTGAAAAGGACAGGATAAAATTTGTGGGCTGGAATTATGGAAACATAAAATACAAATCACTTACACATACCTACGATATGAACGATCAATCGCGCAGAAAAGCCATCGAACGTTTGGTAAAAGCATTGTTAAGCGAATTGAAACCAAAGGAATAGCCGTTCAAACACCAATCTTCCCGTAAAACCACCTTCAAATTCACTCCACCATAAACTGCTTGTTAAAAATGGGAGCAGACCCATAAATCCCTATCTTTGCCATTCGATGAAAAAATATGTAAAAATTCTACGATGGAAAACAAATAAACGATTAAAAGGCCGCTAATGCGCTAATTGTTATTAGTGCATTAGCGGAAACATATCAACAACATCAAACAGACTAATTATTTAAATTTCAAACAGATGAAAAAACTGATTCCCTTATTTACGTTGATAATCGCTTTTCAAATATACTCACGTGCCGATGAAGGGATGTGGATCCCGATGTACCTTGGTGAGATGAACGAAGCAGAAATGCAGGCCATGGGAATGCGGATTACAGCCGATGACATATACAACATCAACAATGCGAGCCTGAAAGATGCCATTATGATTTTTGGTGGCGGATGCACCGGCGAATTTGTTTCCGATCAGGGTTTACTGCTCACCAATCACCATTGCGGTTACCGGAGCATCCAAAAACACTCTTCCGTTGAACATGATTACCTTACGGATGGTTTTTGGGCCATGGACAAAAGCGAGGAACTGGCCAATCCGGGCTTAACGGTCACGCTCCTTGTCAGGATGGAAGAAGTTACCTCCAAGGTTCTGGATGGCGTGAATGAAAACATGACCGAGACCGAGCGGAAGGCAATTGTTTCTGCCAATATTGATGCAATCAAAGAAGAAGCCTCAAAGGACAATGATTATAAGATTTTGATAAAACCGTTTTTTTATGGAAACCAGTATTTCCTTTTTGTGAACGAAGTATTTAAGGATGTGCGCCTTGTTGGTACGCCCCCTTCCAATATCGGCAAATTTGGTGGCGATACCGATAACTGGATGTGGCCAAGGCATACCGGCGATTTTTCTGTCTTCAGGGTTTATGCGGATAAAGATAACAATCCCGCTGAATATTCAGAAGACAATGTACCCTATGTTCCAAAAAAACATTTGAGTGTTTCCACCAAAGGGGCTAAGGAAGGTGATTTCACTTTTATTTTTGGGTATCCGGGAACAACGGAAGAATACATCCCATCATATGCAGTTGACATGAAATTGAATGCCGTGAACCCCGTGCGTATTGCCATGCGCGATATCCGCATAAAGATTTTCCTGGACGCCATGGAAAACGACCCCGAAACACGGATCCAATATGCGGCCAAACATGCCGGGATTTCAAACGGATGGAAAAAATGGATCGGCGAAAACCGGGGTATTAAAAGGCTTAAGGCCATTGAGCAAAAACAACAATTGGAATCCGCTTTTGCCGACTGGGCCAATTCCGACAATACGTTAAAAGAAGAATTTGGGGGCCTTTTGCCCGCATTTGAGGATGCTTATGGAAAACTAAATCCCCTTGAAGCCAAAATGGCTTATCTCGCCGAAGCAGGAATGGGCGCTGAAATTATCCGATACGCACGCTCATATGGCAAACTTATCCGACTGTGCAAGGACAAGGAATCATCGGATGAAGAAATAAGTGAACTGGTGGGCAAACTAAAACACTCCGCCGAATCTTACTTTAAAGATTACAATGTGGATATTGACAAAAAGGTATTTGCTTCGCTGATGTCGGCATATTACAATAGCATGGACAAAAGCGAACTGCCTTCCATAATTGTAGAAATGCACGATAAATACAAGGGGGATTACCAGGCCATGACAAATGCTGTTTTCGACAAGTCCATATTTGCTTCAAAGGAAAAAGTGAACGCTTTCCTTGATTCCTATAAAAAATCGAAATATAAAAAGATACTTAAAGACCCTGCTTTTGATATTGCCAACGATTTAACGATGTATTATTACAAAAATTTACTTGTGGCCGAAGATGCTTACTCCAAAAGCATCGACAGCCTGATGCGGATTTACATGAAGGGCCAGATAGAGATGCAGGCCAATAAATTATTTTATCCCGATGCCAATTTTTCGCTTCGGGTTGCTTATGGCAATGTGGATGGGTATAACCCCGATGATGCCATCAATTTCAACTATTTCACCACCCTTTCGGGGATCATGGAAAAAGAAAATCCGGACATTTACGATTATGTGGTGGAAGATAAACTGAAAGAGTTGTACAACAAAAAAGATTATGGCCGCTATGGTGATGAGGACGGAAGCCTTCACACCTGTTTTATTGCCACCAACCACACTACCGGCGGTAATAGTGGAAGCCCCGTTTTGGATGCAGATGGTTACCTGATCGGGATCAACTTCGACCGCTGCTGGGAAGGGACAATGAGCGATATTGTTTACGATGCAAGCCAGTGCCGCAACATCTCCCTCGATATACGGTATTGTCTTTTCATCATCGACAAATTTGCCGGCGCCGGCCATTTGGTTGATGAAATGACGGTGGTTGAGTAGACTGAAGGAAACTGGTCGTTAGTTGCTATTTAAAGCTTCTGTTAATACAACTTCACGTTCACCGAAACCCCCGACTTCACTACAAAGGTCCTTTCGATGGTAAAAAATGAGCGCTTGGTGTATTTTGAACGAAAGATGGCGCGGTAGGTACCCGGTTGGAGAACGATGGTTTCGCGCTGGTTCATGCTGTCCCTGAAATTATAAACGAGTTTTAATTCGTCTTCGTCCTGAAGATACACACCCCCAAAACCACTGGCCTTTTTATCGATGACCGCAATGCCCGGCATGGGGATTTCTATGGTGGTTGTGTGGCTTTGCTTTACCTCGACATCCTCCAGGTAAATCCGGGGGGTGGTCAGGATTTCCAAATCATACAATCCCGTAAGGTACTTTTCCGTTGAACCAAAATGTTGCAGGTTCAAGGTATTCATGCTTCCGTTTTTACGGACAATACACTTCAGGTCACGGACGGTTTTGTCCCGAGAAGTCAATTTTAAATCCAGGATGCCCTGTGGTGTTTCCAAAGCAATGATGGTATGTTTCCCGGGCGTAAGGGTCACACTGTCGAGACGGACAGAAGGGATGGTATGGACCACTATATCGTATGCAAGCAACGGATCGATGGTTAGCGTATCGGGGATGCCTTTATTGTTCAATGTGTGTACGAAATTATATTTGATCAAGCCCGAAAAATTATCATAAAAAGTCATGGAGATATTTGTTTCCGTAGGTTTCCCATATTCGTCCAAAAGGTTGACCTGGGCAGTTGTGGAGTTTAGGGCCTGGGAGATAACCACATCCAAGGCCTTGCTGAATTCCTCTTCGCTGGAAGCATCAAAATAGGTCCCGACACAATCAAAGGCTTCCGAAAAATCTCGTCCGATCCCAATCACGAAAGGTTTTAGCACCACACCTTTTTTTTGAAGGGCACGTGAAACAGCACATGGGTCGCCATCACATTCTTCCAGGCCATCGGTGATGAGTATAACGATGTTACGGCAATTGTCACATTCAGGGAAATCATATCCCGATTGCTCAAGCGCATAAGCGATTGGCGTTGTCCCCTTGGGTGTAATTGACCGGAGTTTTGTTTTAATCGTTGGAATGTTCCCTTTACTGAACGGGACGACCAATTTTGTGTCGTTGCACACTTGTGGCGGAAAACCATATTGGCTGCCATAAACCCGCAAGGCCAGCTCAAGGTTATCGACCGAAATCAGGCTATCCAATAAACTGGTCAATAATTTCCTCGCTATCGTTATTTTCATATCGCTTTGCCAGCGCCCGTACATACTTTGCGAAGCATCCATTACAAAAAGTATCCGGGTAGTTGGGGGAGGTTTCTTTTCCGCTTTGGTAATTTGCGAAATCGCAATAGACGAAAACAGGATAACAGATATTAGCAGGATTGTCTTTTTCAAAATTCGGTCAGTATTAATAATTGCCAATGAAACTATTTTGGTGCATAAACGTTCACTTATTCAAACTATTATGCTTTCAATTTAAATTAAAAACCAAAGGTATTCCAATTCTTTGGAGTTTAGAATTTAAATCAAAGATAATATAAACAACAGCATGTTAGGAAAAATAAATTATTCAAAGCACTTTAAACTCTGTTAAATGTACTTTTAGAGCAAATTAAAAGGCCATTTGCAGGAATTCAAACCGCATAAATTATCGGATTTTTTTGGGAAAGACAAAATTGACAAAAACATAAAATGAAATTCAAATTCATCAGTAACATAACCTTCCTTTTATTTTTCTTCACCTTTTCGCCAACAAATGCAAGGGCACAGGACACAACCCAATTTTCGCAAATTCAGGTTTCCTGGGCCGATTCGGTTTTGGCCACTTTGAGCCTTGACGAAAAAATTGCCCAACTGTTGATGGTGAGGGCCTATTCCAATAAAGACAATGAACATTATTCAGAAATTGAAGAACTTATTACGAAATACAATATTGGAGGCTTATGCTTTTTTCAGGGAGGTCCCGTCCGACAGGCAAAATTAACCAACCGTTATCAGGAAAATGCAAAGACCCCTTTGTTTATCGCCATTGATGCCGAATGGGGGTTAGGGATGCGGCTGGATAGTTGTTTCTCCTTCCCCTATCAAATGACACTTGGGGCAATGGACAACGACAGCCTTGTTTATGAAATGTCCTCGGAAATTGCCCGCCAGCTCAAGCTCATTGGAGTGCATATCAACTTTGCCCCGGTCGTTGACATTAACAATAACCCAATGAACCCTGTAATCAACAGTCGCTCTTTTGGTGAAAACCGGGAAAGCGTGGCGAGCAACGGGATTGCATATATGAAAGGCCAGCAGGACAATGGCATAATCGCCACTGCCAAGCACTTTCCGGGCCATGGTGATACGGATGCGGATTCCCACAAGACTTTGCCCATTATCCCACATAGTTTCAAACGCCTTGATTCACTGGAACTTTATCCTTTTAAACAATTGGTAAAAGCGGGCCTTGATGCCGTGATGATAGCCCATTTATATATCCCTGAACTGGACAGTACACCACAGCTTGCTTCCACTTTATCAGAACGGATTGTCACCGGTTTGTTAAAAGAAAAGCTTGGTTTTGAAGGTTTGATCGTTACCGATGCCCTGGATATGCAGGGAGTGGCCAAATATTTTGGCCCGGGCGAAGTGGAACTGAAAGCTTTTGAGGCCGGCAACGATATACTTCTCCTCCCAAGGGATATTCCCCAGGCAATCAAGAAAATCCAGGAAGCCGTCAACAATGGGATTATCTCCGATTCGGCCATAACAGAAAGGTGCAGGAAAGTACTGGCCTATAAGCAAAAAGCGGGATTGGACAAATATTCTCCCGTAAACACCGATCACCTTTATGATTCATTGAACACAATAAACAATGAATTAATAAGCCGTAAAATTTACAAATCGGCCATCACACTTGTTAAGAATTCTGACAATTTGCTACCACTAAGGAATCTCGACACCCTGAACATTGCCACCCTTGCCATCGGCGACCCGGAAGTGAACCCTTTCCAACAGATGCTGGGGAATTATGATAAACTTGACAATTTCAACATCCATAAGTCAATCACAAAAAAACAAACAGCGCTTTTGCAAAGGAAATTATCGGCGTACAACCTTATCCTCGTTGGCATACACAACACATCCATTTTCCCCAATAAAAATTTCAGTATTAATCCTGGCAGTTTGGAAATACTCAAATCAATTGACAAAAAGACCAAAGTTGTCCTCGTCCTTTTTGGCAGTCCGTATGCCCTGGGCGTTTTACCGGATGAATTAAACCTGGATGCAATAATGTGCGCATATCAGGACAACAGCATTGCAAACGAAATTGCTGCACAAATGGTCATGGGCGGGACGGATTGTTCAGGAACCTTGCCGGTTTCCGCCGGAAAAGACTATCCCCTTGGCACAGGATTGCAAATAAAAAGCATACAACGCTTTCAATATGCCCCACCTGAAGAGGTTGGTATTCCATCCGAAAAATTAAAAGATATTGATTCCATCGTTTTGGACAACATCCACAAGAAAGCCATTCCGGGCTGCCAGATATTGATTGCCAAAGATGGAAAAGTGATTTACAATAAATCCTTTGGATACCATACTTATCACAAAGGGAACTTTGTGAAAAACTCGGATTTATACGATCTGGCCTCCATTACAAAAGTTGCGGCTACCACATTGTCGGTGATGAAGCTCAGTGATGAAGGACGGCTTGATATTGACCAGCCATTGGTTACATATCTACCTTACCTGAAAGGGACAAACAAAGAACACATGGTCATACGGGAGCTCATGGCACATCAGGCAAGGCTGAAACCCTGGATACCTTTTTATATGTTTACACTCAATGACAAAAAACAATTGGACACCAATTTCTACAGTAAACAAATTAAAGAAAACTATACAGTAAAAGTGGCCAATAAGCTGTACATCCGTGAAGATTATAAATACACCATGTTCGATTCCATTACTTTTTCGGGATTGCGCAAGCGAAAGGATTACAAATACAGTGACCTTGGATTTTATTACCTGAAAGAGATTATCGAAAACGTTACCAATCAACCTTTTGACCGCTATGTGTCCAATACGTTTTACAAGGAACTTGGCCTATCAAGAACAGCATTCAACCCTTTGAATAATTTCATGCCCAAAGAAATCGTCCCAACGGAAAATGACAATTATTTCAGGCACCAACTGGTTCATGGATATGTGCACGATCCGGGAGCTGCAATGCTGGGGGGAATTTCGGGACATGCCGGGCTATTTACAAATGCGGGCGACCTCGCTATCATTATGCAAATGTTATTGCAAAAAGGGGAGTACGGCGGAAAACGATATATCGCCGAAAGCACGGTGTTGCAATTCACGAAAAGGCAATTCCCATTGAACAATAACCGGAGGGGGATTGGTTTCGACAAACCCAATGTTGACGACCGGGAACACAGCCCTTCATGTGACGGCACATCGGCCAATAGTTTCGGGCATTCAGGGTTTACGGGCACTTATACCTGGGTTGACCCGGATGAAAACCTTATTTATATCTTTTTATCGAACCGGATAAACCCAACGGCAAACAACACCAAATTGATCAAAATGGATACCCGTACAAAAATCCATCAATTGATTTATGATGCCCTTCCCGAAAAGGAAAAAACAAACGATGATTTGACCAATCAAGAAAAAAGGAAAAACCTGAATTAAACCAAACCAACCATGATCATAACCTATTTTATTATTGCCGTTAGCGTTGTTACATCCCTTGTAGCTTTCAACCGTCCTGACATTTTCGACAAGTTTAAGTTTAATGCCTATGCGATAAATAAGCATAAAGAATGGTACCGGTTTTTCACCTACGGAATTATCCATGCCGATTACATGCACCTGTTCATCAACATGTTCGTGCTTTATTCCTTCGGGGAAATCGTGGAAACTTTATTCGGCCTCAATTTTGGTCAACAAGCCACACTTTTTTACATCTTACTATATGTGGGGGGGATTGTTTTTTCAAGTCTGTGGGATTTCGGCAAACACAAGAACGACAGCTATTATAATGCAGTGGGTGCATCCGGCGCAGTCTCCGCAATATTGTTTTCCAGTATCATCCTATATCCACAGGGAAGGATTTTTCTTTTCTTCATTCCCATCGGGATACCAGCACCTTTATTTGGGTTACTCTATCTGGCATATTCGGCCTATATGGCCAAAAAAGGAACTGACAACGTAGGTCACAGCGCCCACTTTTGGGGAGCGATTTATGGGATTGCTTTTACCATTGCCCTCAAGCCTTCTTTGGTGATTACTTTTTTCGAGAATTTGTTTTGATGATTAAACCGAATACATAAACCAAACCTAAACCATTTCAATTGGGAAGTTTAATCCGGCCTGAAATGAGAAACCCCGGTTCTCCATTTCAAACTCAATTCCACATTTGGGATTTACTATCTATTTTGGAACTCTGTGCAACATATAGAAATCCGGGGCTGACTAAACGGTCTCCTTCGACAGGCTCTATCCTTCGACAGGCTCAGGATGACCTGAATAAACACCAAGGTCACACTGAGCCTGTCCAAGTGTGACCAAATTGACCACAACAGCAAGGTCACACTGAGCCTGTCGAAGTGTTACCGGATTAAATAGTGTCAGATTACCGTTTCCCCTGATTGTTTGTTGATAACCCAGGCAGTTTGTCCCACTCCCCATTAATCATCGCTATTTTCTTTCTCCTTGACCAACCCTTGATTTGTTTTTCCCGTGCAATAGCATAGTATGGATCCGTATGGCCTTCAAAATAAACCAATTTCACCGGTCTTCTTTAATAGGTATAGGATTTAGGGCTAATCCCTTCATTATGCTCTGCAAGTCGCCGATCGACATTGTTGGTTACACCTGTGTAAAAGGAACCATCTGCACATTCGAGAATATAAACATATAAAACCATAAGTATTAATAATGGAAGTTAATCTGTTTGCAAGAATACTATTTTTTTCACAACGGGCCTCCTTCGACAGGCTCTATCCTTCGACAGGCTCAGGATGACCTGAACAAACAACAAGGTCACACTGAGCCTGTCGAAGTGTTACCGGATTGGGACAGCAGAATACCCAAGACCATAGGCTATCCCAATTCTTCCAGTTCCACATTATAATCATATTGTAAATCTTCATGGAGCGAGGAAACAGCCTTTTTGATTTTTTGGATTTGGCGGATGTAGATATTTCGAAGAGCCACACTATTGCCCATTGGAATACCTGAACCTTTGAGGCATCTGCAAAAATGGATCAACAATTCAACCTCAGTTTCCTTTCTGCCTGAATACCTGATAAATTTATTGGTGGTCCGAACAATTTTAAGGATGCTTTTTTTAGCAAAATAGATATTGCTTTTGTTTATTTCCTGAAACTGCCGCTCCATCTCCCGCTTGATGGAATCTATGTAAGCCTGCTCATCGTCGATTTCAAAAAGCAAATAGGTTAACAGTTCCTTATTCTCCTTTTTGAAACGGGCAAGGCGCAATGCAATCTCCAATAATTCATTGGCAGAACGGCTCTTCATTTCTTCCTTTAGTAACTTGATCGATGCGGCTTTCATTTGCTAAAGTATTCTATCCAATACATTCAATAATTTTCCCACCTCCTCATGCGTATTATAATGGACCATACTAATCCGCACAACACCACCTTTCCCTGTCAGCCCCAAATCATCCATCAATCGCCTTGCATAAAAATCGCCCCAACGGATTCCAATTTTGTACGGGTCAACGAGAGAGGGCACTTTACTGCTTTTCAATTTTTCAGAAACAAATGAAACCGTGGGGACCCGGATGCTTTTATTAAAAGTATTTCCCCCTATTAGTTTTATCCCTTCTCTACTTTCAAGAAACCCGATAAGGGGTTTGACAAGGGTTTCTTCATGGGAAGCAATCAGGGAAAATACCATTTTCAACTTTTCATGCAAAGGCAATTTATTATCCCCAAAATGCCGGGAATAAATATCCTTAAAATACTCGATTATCCCGGTGCTGCCCCAACTCAGTTCATAATTCATGCTGCCCGGTTGCAACTTATACGGGACTTCATTTTCTCCAATAAAAAAATGATTGATCCCCGGCAACTCTTTCAAATGTTCCTGCTTTCCGAACATCAATGCAAAATGAGGCCCGTAAACCTTGTACAAACTGAACACATAAAAATCCACATCCCATTTCTGCACATCCACCAGACGGTGAGGTGCGTAAGCCACGCCATCAACACAAACCTTTGCACCATGTTCATGGATCATTTGGGTGATTTCCTCAATGGGGTTTATCGTCCCTAAGATATTGGAGACATGTGTAAAAGCAACCAAACGTGTCTTTTCGGTCATCAGCTTTCTCAATTCATCCAAATCAAGGGTGAAAGCTTCCGGGTTGATTTTCCATATTTTCACATGAATGCCCAGTTTTTCCATTCCAACCCATGGGCCAATATTTGCTTCATGGTCGCAATTTGCAACGATGACTTCATCTCCGGGACGAAACTGCTGAACCATTGAGAGTGCGAGGTTTCGTATCAAGGCTGTAGTGGAGGGTCCAAAAACCACTTCCGATTCTGATCTTGCATGAATCGCCTCCGCCCATATTCTCTGAGCTTCGATGACCCTTTCACCCGATTTTTGCGAAACTCCATAAGATGCCCCTAATTGGACATTTGTCGTAAAAAGGTAATCCTGTATCCTCTCACCCACATGTCTAAGGGTTTGGGAACCACCGGCATTATCAAAGAAAGCCCAATCATTGTCAAGGGCAGGAAAATGATCACGGACTATTTCCAAATCAAGTTTTTTCATAGTGCAAATTTTAAAAAACGAAAGTAAGGAAAATACAAAAGGGGCAGCAAAACAAAAAAAGTATTACTGCATATTTAGTGAATGATAAAAAATGACAATATCGAGAACCCCGTAAGAGGTTCAACCCTTGATTTGCATTAAGACATATCTTCTATTCCATCCTGAAATTGCCCTGCAATGGTTTTGCGCCGGATTTTCAATGCACTTGTGGGTTTTCTTTATTTGTCAAAATCAATATACTGCCCCCCTTTAAACCACTGGTCTTCACCATATCTCACATATCCCAACTGATTGGTCAACATTTGCGTATTACCTATTTTAAAACCGGGTGTATTATGGTGGGTATGGCCATAGATCCAACAATCCGGCCCCCTTGCCTTGATCAATTCAAAAAGCTCAACAGCAAAAGCATTGTTCAAAACATCCCCTTTATATTTATCGGGGTAATTCATCAAGGTAGGCACATGATGGGTCACAACAACTGCTTTTCCTTTTCGTTCTGCGTTCAATTCCTGTTCGACAAACCTCAGACTTTCGAGATGGAGTTGATTAAACCTTTCGGACGAAAACCGAAACCCCTTGTACTTGATTACATGAAAATCGCTCATCCCTCTCTCTATTTGCCATTGATAGGCAGTCCTGATTTTTGACCAAAGGGTGGAAAATATCAATTTCACATTATCATGTACAATGGAAATATTGTTTACCAGTGAAACATTGTCTCTGATTTTTTCATTCAACACACCACATTTATCAGCAATATCAAAATGATAATACTCGTGGTTGCCAGGTATCCAATAGGTTTGTTCAAAATCATCAGAAAGTTTCCCGAAGAAACCCTCGTGTTTTTCCATTGCTGCAAACGGGACGATATCGCCTGCCAAAACCAAAACGTCCCCCTTGACAGGCAAAGGGTTACGAGTAAGGAACTCTTTGTTTTCGGGGAATTCCAGATGGAGATCGGAACAATATTGGATTTTCATTGGAGCATAGATTAAAGGGGAAACAGGTTAAGTACCGAATAAAAAAAAGCCATCACAAAAATAGGGAATATTTATTACAGCCCGAAAGATAGTTGAACAACGAATTGGGCTTTTTTGCCCCTAAGTCCCCTGAAGTGAGTTTTCAAATTTATCGCACATCCTAAAACACGCTACAAAACCCCAGCATTCAGAAATTGCTTAACTTTGATGTTTGATCCTTCTCTTATATTGAGCGAACGGGATTAATGGTTTTTGCAGAATTTATCCGTATGGGCCCGTTAAGCCAAAGTATATATGGAATTTCGCTTTACAATCAACTTTTAGAATTATGATGAAATTCAGTTTCTTGTCCATTTTACTCCTTACGATTGGCCAGTTATTTTCGGGAAACGAAAAATACAGGCTGATATTGACCAATGACCCGGCCAGCACAATTACCATCGGCTGGAACCAAACAAGCGGCACCGACCCAATTGTATATTATGATACGATCGACCATGGAAACAACTACCCTTTGTATGCCTTTACAAATGGGGTTGACCGCTCGGTTTCCTACCGTGGGATGAACAATAGATTTGCAAGGTTAACAGGCTTATTGGCAAACAAAGCCTATTATTTTGTGATCCATGACAGCGAAGGAACCAGCGAACGCTTTTGGTTCAAGACTTCGCCCAATGATTTAAGCCGGCTGTCGATCATTGCCGGCGGAGATTCACGCACAAACCGGCCACCCAGGCAAAGGGCCAATCTCCTTGTTTCCAAGTTAAAACCGAATGCCATATTGTTTGGGGGAGATATGACCGAGGACGATACGGACATCCAATGGAAGAACTGGATGGACGACTGGCAATATACCATTGCAAACGATGGCAGGATGTTCCCAATTGTCCCTACCATGGGCAATCACGAAAGCAACGAAGTGGTTTATAACCTGTTCGACACGCCTACGGATACTTATTATTATGCCACAACATTTGGGGACCATTTGTTCAGGATTTATACCTTGAATACGGAAGTTTCCATTTCGGGCAACCAACTTGCGTGGTTGCAAAACGATCTGGAGGAAAACCCTGATATGATTTGGAAAGCGGCACAGTACCACCGTCCCATGCGGCCACATTATGACGGGAAAGCTGAAAACGATGCTGCCTATGACGTATGGGCACAATTGTTTTTCGATAAAGATGTCAGGCTGATAATTGAATGTGATGCCCATACCGTAAAACAAACGTGGCCGGTTGAACCATCCCTATTGCCCGTAAACGATGAGGGTTTTATCCAAAATGAAACCTTTGGATGTGTTTATATTGGCGAAGGGGGCTGGGGCGCACCTTTACGGGACAACAACGACAACAAGACCTGGACACGGGATTCCGGAAAATTTTACCAGTTCAAACTATTGTTTATCGATGAATCGAAAATCGAAGTAAGGACAATAAAAAC
This sequence comes from Chlorobiota bacterium, assembly GCA_013151015.1. Classification (GTDB taxonomy): domain Bacteria; phylum Bacteroidota; class Bacteroidia; order Bacteroidales; family JAADJA01; genus JAADJA01. Next base: position 1,837 of record JAADJA010000091.1, on the reverse strand, counting down.
AAACAATGCAAATGAGGTTGGGGAAGTTTCAAACGACGATCCTTTTACACTTCCCGTCAACCTCGATGTCTGGTCTCCCGCAAACGGCGATGTCGTTGAGATTTTTCCTGCACCGCCCATGAACAAACCTCAAATAGCTTTTTCGGGAAATCCCCCGCTTGTGTATCTGAATGGCAACGATATTTCCCTCGATATTGAATTACTTGATGCAGGCAATGGAATTGACAATGTCAGTTTTTATATCGATAATATTTTGGAAATGGAATTAAATAATCCTCCTTATACTTTTACCCATTCGTACATTGACGGACAATATCTGATCGAAGCTGTTGCAACGGACATAACAGGTCTGCGCGACAGCAAAACCCTGAATATCAATATTGGCAATTTCTCGGAAACAGGAGATGTACTTGTTCGGAACGGGCAGGACGATGTGGAGGAAACCGAAACAGGCCTTGTATATTATTCCAGTAGCGATCTCGAAATGATGTACGATAGTTGGGATTTTGTCTCCAATGTTCCAAATGGGTTCCAAAAAATCGGTTTGCGGTTTCAAAATGTATATATCCCACAAGGTGCATTAATCAGCAATGCATATATTCAATTCAGGTCAGACGAAGCCAATTCTGCCTTTGCCGAGTTCCTGATTTTTGCCGAAAATTCGGGCAATGCAGCACCTTTCGACAATGGGGATTCATTGATCGTATCTGCAAGGAACACGTTTCCCGAAAGCATCTATTGGGAGCCTCCGGCCTGGACCTCGGCAAGCCAGACAGGCCCTGCACAAAGAACCCCGGAATTGAATGGTTTGCTCCAACAAATCACTGACCGTGACGACTGGACAGCAGGAAACGACATTGTGTTCAAAATTGAAGGGACAGGTGTGAGCCTCACCGACCACAATGCCAAAAGGGTAGCTGATTCCTATGAAGGAAAACCTGAAATCCCACCAACCCTGAACTATTCATTTTCGTATGAGGCTACACTATCAAGCGTAAAAAAAGAAAAAACCGCATCTGGTTTTTATATTTATCCCAACCCTTTTAAGAATGCGCTTCACATTAGTTTCCCAAGAGAAGGAAATCTTAAGGCAACAATCCAAATAAACGATGTTTTGGGGAGTTTGGTCTTTTCAAAGACAATGACGGTTACAGATAACATATCCACAATTTATCCCGCTTTACAAAATAAGGGAATTTATACTGTGCGCATTCTATCTGAATCGGGCGAGGAATTATTCAGGGGAAAAATTGTTCGGGATTAATCGTTGTAGAGTCATTGAACCTGACGTTGAAAATCGAGGAAATAAATTAGCTATTCATATTGCAAGTTACCATTATACAACTTGATTTCAACAATCTATATTATCATCTATTTGGCAACCTTTAATATACAACCCCACCTTTATGATTTAGTCATTATTGCTATCACATAACAGTTGTAAATCAAAATCCATATTTTAAAGATATATTAAGCGACATTCTTTGTTTTCTGAAAATATTAACTAACTTGCATGTCCAATTTAATAAGAAGAGAACATGAATATATTTGCCTGCAGGAAGCCGGTCGATTATTTCACGTGATCTAAACCAGATTATCAATGAATTCCCTATGAATAAAGCGGTATAATATTAATGCATGAATACTTTATCGAACTTTCAATTTTCAATTTATCATTAATAACTACATCAAAGCTTTGAGGCTTTAATTTCTCAATAAGAATTTTTCTTACTCTATTAACCATAATTATACAAGCATTTTGTTCATGATTGCTTAATTCAAAAAAACTATTAACCCTCCTTTTCGGAATTACTATTGAATGTCCCATCACCTCCGA
>JAADJA010000125.1 GCA_013151015.1 Chlorobiota bacterium | reverse complement strand
ATTGTATGTTGCAATGACACGTGCCAAAAACAATTTGGTTATTCATTATAATAGCAATTTCCTTAATCATGTCAATGTTGAAGGAATGCAACGTGTGAACAACAATCAGGATCATTCTTTACCCAAGCATTTGGTTTATCATTTGTCGCACAAGGACATTAATTTGGGATATTTCGCTTATGTCCAAAACAGATTGAATTCCTTGTCGAGCGGAGACACTTTGAAAGCCAATGAAGATGGCCTGGTCAATTTGAATGACGAACAGATAGTGAAATTTTCAAGGACCTTTCAAACTGTTAGGGATTCATTGGAGAACCGGGGGTATCAGTTAACAGAATCTAAAATACGGTTTATCTTATTTTGGAAAAGCAACAATGAAAATGCTGATGAGGAGAAAGAAATAAAGATTATTTTGCCCGAACTGTATTTTGAAAAAGAAAAAACCAACAATGGCAATCCAAAGGAAAATATTTTGAATTAAATTTGAAACATGGAACTGAAAAGGGGTTTAGACTTGGCAAACAGAAACCAAACCGGGAATTATTGCTCTATAAAACACCCGGCGGGGGATGTAAAGGTAGATGTGTTGTTGCAAAACGAAACTATACTGGAACTTGAAGCAAAAGCCGCTTAGATCAAGTTATACGTTGCAACAGGCCTCGTAAAGGTTTGCAAACCTGTTCCGCACCAGCATATCTGGCCGAATAAAATTCAATCCGGTTTCTTGTTTAATTATTCCGGGCCAGAAGTTTTCAGTTTTTCCATCCCATCTTTTCTGTAATTTTGCCGGGTCAAAGTGAAAAACGAATTCGACATATTGCCGCTAAAAGACTGGCTGAAACTTGAAGGTTCGCCCCTTATCATAAGTGGGCCTTGTAGTGCCGAATCACGGGAACAAGTCCTGTCAACTGCCCGACAGCTAAAAAAAATACCCGAAGTTAGGATATTCCGTGCAGGGATATGGAAACCACGGACCCGGCCCGGATCTTTTGAAGGTGTTGGCGAAAAAGGGCTAAAATGGTTGCGGGAAGTGAAGGAAGAAACCGGGCTGCTGACCACTGTGGAAGTGGCCAACCCCAAGCATGTGGAACTGGCATTGAAAAACGATGTGGATATTTTGTGGGTCGGTGCCCGAACCGTTGTGAACCCCTTTTCGCTCCAGGAACTGGCAAGTGTCCTGCAAGGGGTCAATATCCCGGTGATGGTAAAGAATCCCGTAAACCCCGACATTGGGCTTTGGGCCGGTGCGATAGAAAGGATGGCATTATCGGGGATCAATAAACTTGTTGCGATTCACAGGGGATTTTATTTTTTCAACAAAACGCCTTTCAGGAATGCGCCCATGTGGGAAATCCCCATCGAATTGAAACGGCGTATCCCAAACCTTCCAATAATCTGCGACCCCAGCCATATTTGTGGGAAAAGGGAATTGCTGAAAGATGTGGCACAAAAAGCCCTTGACCTGGAAATGGACGGGCTGATGATCGAATCGCACATCAATCCCGATAAAGCGCTCACCGACCCCCAACAGCAAATTACCCCATCGGAATTAAAAACCTTGTTGGGCTCATTGGTTTCCAGAAAGCCACAAGGAAACATTGAGTTTGAAACCAAGCTGGAAAAGTTGCGGTCAGAAATTGATAAAATAGATGCAGAATTGATTGGAATCCTTTCCCGTAGAATGGGGATAATTGACGAAATAGGGGCTTACAAAAGCCAAAACAACATTACGATCCTTCAACTGAAGCGATGGAGGCAAATTGTGGAGGACCGTCTTGGTGCAGGTCTGGAATCGGGCTTGGAGGGGGATTTCCTTCAAAAACTCCTGGAAATCGTACATGTGGAATCCATCCGAAGACAAACAGAAATATACAAGCAAAGCAACGGTAGAAAAAATACAAATTTGTAAATTGGATTTTTTCCTTTATTTTTGTGTGTTAATTGTACCTTTACACATATGATTTTACACCTAAAAAACAAATCATGACATTTCTCCAGTACAGTATCTCATTATTTTTAGGGCCATTTCTTGCCGGTTTGATTTTTTTATTGATTTACAGGAAACGTGGGAGGGACCGCTATCAAAAGCTCATAACCTCTTTTATCTGGGGCATGTTCAGTATTGTGGTTGTAACCCTGTTTCAATACATTGCCTATAATTATGGCCTGCACCCCGAGAAAAACCTGCGACAAAATATTTTCTATTCTTTTATGGTAATCGGTATTGGTTCGGAACTTGGGAAATACATTGTCTTGAGATATATATACTTCCCCAAGGATACTTTTAAAGGTCCGATAGATGGAATTGTTTACAGTGTATTTATCTCCATGGGTTTTGCCACAATTGCAAATATACTCTATTTTACATTGCCCTTTTTTAAGGAAATCAGTTTTAGCTATTCAATTACGATGGTTATTTCCAATCTTTTTATTGCCGTGATAATGGGGTTCTTTGTGGGTATTGCCAAATCGAGGAACAATAAATTCGTGGATTCGTTGACAGGACTTTTCGGTGCAGCTTTTTTTCATGCACTGTACTCCTTCTGTTCCATAGCACACGATTACAAACTCCTTCTTTTCCTCAGCATCGGGACTTTTATTATCGTGATTTTGCTTTACTACAAAGCATTTGAACTGAATGAAGAGCGAAAAAGGAACGGATAGCTTGAGGGGACTTCTATCAATTCAATCTGTACATTTTTCCGGGCAGGCTGTTCACGACACCTTCAAATTCAAGGTTCAGAAGTACCGCGGCAATTTTACTTCCGGTAAAACCCGATTTTACTGTGATGGTATCAATATGGGTTTCTTTGTTTTCCTTTAGGATTTCCACGATTTTTTCCTGATCGGGGGAAAGTTCCACAAACAATTTCCTTTGTTTTGCCGGCTTTTTTGATTCGGGCTGCCACTGCATCATCAATATCACATCTGCTGCCGATTGCATCAATGCGGCCCTGTTGGTTTTGATGAGCATATTGCAACCTTCGGAATATTTGCTGTGCAGTTTTCCCGGTACGGCAAATACATCACGGTTGTAAGAGTTGGCAATCCCTGCGGTAATGAGCGCACCTCCCCTTGCAGCCGATTCGATAACGATGACGGCATCGGCCAAACCGGCCACGATCCGGTTCCTTTTCGGGAAATTTTCCCGGTCGGGATTGGTCTTGCTCATGAATTCGGTCAACAAACCTCCATGGTTTCCCATTTCCTTTGCAAGGTTTCTGTTATCTGCGGGATACAATCGGTCGAGGCCATGAGCCAGCACACCTACGGTATTCAAATCGTTTTTCAGGGCAGCTTTATGGGAACACGTATCAATACCATATGCAAGGCCGCTAACAATCAGGATATCGAGGCTTGCCAACTCCTCGACAATCTCATTGCAAATGCGACGACCATAATCCGTTGCCCGTCTCGTCCCCACAATACTTACCACTTTCCCTGAATTCAGATCCGTGTTCCCTTTATAATAAACCATCAGGGGAGCATCGGCACAATGGCTTAACCGGCGCGGAAATGATTTATCCAAATAAAACAATGGGGAAATCCTATGCTTTTCGATGAAAGCAATTTCTTCCTCGGCACGTTTCAAAACAGATTGGGAAACAATGGAATTGACAGTGGAGGAACCAATCCCGGGGATTTTCAACAAAGCTTCCTTCTTTTCCTTGAAAACCGCCTCCACACCCCCACAATAGGAGATGAGTTTCCTACCGTTAATATCGCCAACGCCGGGAATCAATGTTATGCCAATTTGATGAAGGAGCAAGGGGCTTTAAGTTAAAGGTTATGGGTTAGAAAAATTATGAGTTGATATCATATTTCAAATATCCTATATTATTTACCAAGAAATCACAAAGCCCAAAATTCAAAAAAAACCAATAAATCTCAATTTAGAAAAACCAAAATTGAAAACAGGTTTATATTTGATATTTTGAGGTTTTGCATTTATTTGAAATTTGCTTTTTGTCTTTTCTGATTTTTTCAGTCAGGGGGTTATGTGTAAATAGTTACCTGCCCTGCCGGGTCAAGCGGGTACGTTTGGAGTTGCTTTTTTATACTTCTTGAACATACTCCTCAAACGCAATTGCATTACACCAAAGATAGCTTCTTTGAATATCCCACCGCTCATTTTTGAAGTCCCTTCGGTACGATCGGTAAAAACAACATCCACCTCCTTAATTTTATACCCCATTTTCCAGGCGGTGAATTTCATCTCAATTTGAAAAGCATATCCGATAAACTTGATTTTGTCCAGATCAAAACTTTCGAGCACTTCCCTTCGGTAACAGACAAAACCGGCCGTTGTGTCCTGCACTTTCATGCCGGTTATCATCCGCACATAAACAGAAGCAAAGTAGGACATCAAAATCCGGCTCATGGGCCAGTTTACCACGTTCACCCCTTTGATGTACCTTGAACCTATGGATACATCATTGCCATCTTTTGCAAGGGCATCGTATAATCTGAGAAGGTCATCAGGATTATGGGAAAAGTCGGCATCCATTTCGTTCACGTACTTGTAATCCCTTTCGAGTGCCCATTTAAAGCCCGCGATATAAGCCGTCCCCAGACCCAGTTTCCCCTTTCGTTCGTGAATAAACAACTTATCGGGAAACTCCTTCATAAGCCTTTTGACAATATCTGCCGTTCCATCGGGAGAATTATCCTCCACGATCAATACATGGAATTCTTTGGGAAGGGAAAAAACCTTTCTTATGATTTTTTCGATGTTTTCCTTCTCATTAAAGGTTGGTATAATTACTAAAGTATCGCTCACGGTTTAGGTTATTTTAAAAACATAAAATCAAACGAATAACATCGAAAACTATTATATTCTCACAAATGCCATAAGCATCCTCGCTTACAGTTTTCTTTCATTATGCATCAAGCTGTCCATGCGTAATTCTCTTTCTTATGTAACAAGCGTCCACGCTTGTAATTCTCTATGTGCAAGCGTGGACGCTTGCTACATGTTCTAGTGGACGCTTGCTACATATTTTAGTGGGCGTTTACTACTTGTTTTCTTGGACACTTTCCCAAAGATTGTAAAACTTATTTAATCAGTAATTTCTTCACACCATAATCGCTCCCACTGTTTATTTTAATTATGTACATGCCTTTTTCAAGCATGGATGTATTGACCTTAAATTTGCTTCCGCTATTTTGTACTGAATATTGATTGCTGAAAACGATTTGTCCAGCCAGGTTACTTATTGTCAAGCCAAGGTCACTATCCAGATTATTCAAAGCAGGAATATCAAGTGTGAAGTAAGCCGAGGCCGGATTTGGGTAAATAGAAATATTTGCATTGCCAAACAAGTCATTGATCCCCGCACCAACGAATGAGAAATCAGCATCTTCCATTTCCATGACATTTCCGGCAAGGTCTTTAATATTATCGACCGTGAGGGTATAATCCCCGGTCACCAGCTTCGAAACCGTTAAGTAAACAATGGCATATTGAATGGAATGCCTTTTAGCCTCAATCACATTAATATCGTTGCTGATTGAATAGTTTGCGAGTGTTTCGGCACTTTCCTCATCCAGTTTTTCAGAGAATGTTACCTTAACTATCGTGTCGTTAATCGCCAAAACCTCGCTAAGTGAAGGTGGTATCAAATCCGTTCCCGGCATAACATCGCTTTCAAAACGAAGTTCGATTTTCCACTCATCAAAATCATAATTCAATGGGCCGGTAATATCGTAGGCATCATTTTTAACAGGATCGTACACAAAGATGGACGTGTTGTGGACCTTCATCTCCCCTGAACCATCATTTACCGTCCACATATAATAATTTGATACATAATCATCCTCTGTACAAACTGCATTGCTCACTTTTATCAATACGGATTCGTAAGGCTCGCTCCCATCACCGGTATTAATAATTACTGGTTCCGGTAAATCATTGTTCGCCGAGATGAAATAATAATCGCTGATTTCTTTTATTTCTGTTTTGTTGTAATACTCTTCTATCAGTCCGGTAATAACGATACTGTCGCCAATGCTCGGGTTTCTTCCCGGATCGTACACAAAGATGCCGTTCCAATTGCCAGTCCCGTCCTGGATAAAATAGTTGTCGCCAAAGTTTGCGGTCACAACACCTGAGGTATTTACTATTTCGCCATCGTAAGGCGAAACATCGGTTTGCCCCTGAATGTCATAAACAGAAACGAGTTCACCATTAAAAATAGGTGCAACGTAATAATTATAAATTATGGAGGATACCGTGTTTGTCCCGTCCGAAGCCACGATTTGATAATACACGGTTTCGGCCCCGTTTTGCCCTGGGACATCAACGCTGTACGCATCGCCGCCCATATTGGCCATGTCCATGATGTTTTCGAGGTTATCATAACTTAAGCCCCAATGCAATTTAATATCTGTAATCGCGCCCAATGTACTTGCAACGCTTGCGTCAATTGTTACCACATCGTTCTCGATGGGGTTTACCGGGCTGTTTTCAAAATCAGCAAAAGAAATAGCAGAAGCCTGTGCATCCCCCCAAATGAGATTTGCATATTCGGGGTTATCGATAAAAGGATTGCGGTTTTTTTGCCACGAAAAAATCACATTGTTGCGGTTGCGCTCAAAATCATCGGGCGGGTCCATTTCGTTCCATTCGAGCAAAGTCGATAGTTTGCCATGTTCGGGCAGCGGGTACGTATTTACATAATCCACGACAGTAAGGTTGCTTTCGCCGTTATTCCCTTCGTACCTGGTGTCCATGTAAAATATAATACGGGCAATATCGCCTTTGACCTCATCGCGCGCTTCCCATGTGGAATCGGTATAATAACAACCGGTGGCCACGTCGTGCTGTACGCCCCCATTCCCAAAATCTTTATTGCTCCTGTCCTGGTTCACACTGGCAGCCGCCGGTTTGAGATTGTGCACATCGCCGTACATCGGCATCACATCGGCAAAGTTACCATGCGATTTTGCCCATACGTGCTCACGGTTTAATTGGAGGCCGCTATTGCCAAAATCGTTATTGGGGTGTGAAAAACCGGTATAAACCTGGATAACATTATCGGGATTTTCAGGATCGACGTCCGATTGTTTGAATATTGTTTTAGAAGCAAAATAGGAAAACTGGACATGGTCGTCGATAATCCCGTTCAATGCTGTTTTTAAATCATCGCCATTGAGGCCTTCGGTCCCGTTGTAGTAACCGGTCGGTTGCCCAATCAACATCGCTGACGTGATCGTGGCAAATAATAAGAGTGTTAGATTTTTCATATACGTTTTTATTGTTTTTTTTATTCTTCGTTTTAGATATTAACTCTCAAAGAAATATTGAACCTACGCCCAAGACCCATATACACACCGGCGGAGTTGGCATCAAAACTACTGGAGTGGGTCAGGAACGGATCATTGTTTTGGGCATCGGTAACAAATACACTGTTCAGGGCATTCAAAACACTTGCCCTTAACTGCACGCCTACTTTCTTCATTCGCCAGGAATACCCCGCATGGAAATCAATAGTAAAATAATCAGGGATTTTCCAGGATTGCCTTGGATTTCCATTATCGTCAAATGCGCCCGGGTTATTTTCCGGATCGAGTTCGATAGGGTTAAACTCGGAATAATTTTTCCCAAACCAGGTGAATACACCCGAAGTATATAAACCTTTTATAATCTCCCATCTCAAGCTCTCCCTGTTTTGGAATTGGGCAGCATCCCCCACGTACAGGCCTCTTGCATCAAAAGCCTTCTTGCCAACAAACTCGGCATTGTCGTTATAAACAAAGGCACTGTCCCTTGATGTCCACTTCCAGTCGCCCAGGGACAATAGACTTTCCAATACCAGGTTATCCAGGATCTTATAGGCAAACTCAAATTCGATACCCTTATGAAGGGCATTCATATTATTGATGTTTACAGAGTATCTGATATCTGGGTTTTCGGGATCGGGAAAGGAGGTGGCACGGTCAGCCGGTTTGTTGTCCCAAATGGTATAATATGTATTGATGTTCAGGGTCGCCCTTGGCAAAACGTAGCTATAGCCCAATTCAACCGCCTTTACTATTTCATTCTCAATTGCAAGGAACAGTTTATTCTGTCTGTCATAAACATTTTGGAAACGCTGTGCCTTGGACAAATAGCCCATATTCATAAAAACGTTCATCCTTTCGTTCAGGTTATAATTTATCCCACCTTTTACCGTAAACCCGGGAATGTATTTCCAATCTGTTTTGTTTACGCTGCCATCTTCCAGAGTGGGAAGAAAATAATCTATTCTTTGGTAACCCGAGGTGGAACCTGTGAGGTTTACAAAGGCCGTAAGGTTTCCAATCTTATACTTTAACTGTGCAAATAATCCTCCCCAACGGACAAGTGCATCATTGTAGTAACCTATTTTATCACCCTTGTATTTTTTTATGGTATCGCTTTCATTTTTGTTGCCATCATCCAGAAAATAATTTCCCCCAAACAAATCTTCGATTTCACGGTAGTGTTCCCCTTTATAAGTTCTTAAATCAATACCGCCGGAAAGTGAAAAAGCATCATTTATCGCATAGTCAAAAGTGGAAAGAAGCCCGAGCCAAAAGTGGTTGTTGATGGCATTTCTCATTATCCCTGAAGATTCCTTGTCATAATTCCATCCATATGGGATATTCATGTTCGTATTGTACTTGGTCTGCAGGTCTTGCTGTCCGGTTTCAATATCCACGGAGGGTGTAGGTGAAAACGAACGTCCCCCACCAGAACCGATTGAAAGATAAAGGATATTGGAAATATAAAGCTTTTCGTTCACATTCCAGAAATCCCGTAAACTGAACAGGGGCTTATGGTAAAAGTTATTGGCCGTGCTTGTTGCCACAGCTTCGGGATAAATCGTGTCCGTATCAGTAATATAGGCCCTGCTCAAATATCCCCAGTTTGGATTATAACGTGTACCCATATCTATCGGAAGGCCATAGCCACTCAGGGTATCAATAAACCCGGGCCGCATCCCTGCCTTTACCGCATATGCACTGTCAAAAGTAGCAATGCTTCTTTTGTGGCTTCTTTGTCCGTGTTCCTGTGGAGCACCCATGGCCGTAATGCTCAAAATATGTTTCCCGATTTCCTTGTCAACTCGCAGGAAATAAAACCAGCCTTTGGTCCAGGTTTGGTCTGCCCAGCCATCGCCTTGTTTGTAAGAACCCGCAAAGGTAACCCCCCAGCCATTCTTAAGCCTGCCACTCGTCATTCCAAGGGATGTTCGTAAAAAGCCGTCGTTACCAACTTCCTGTTTAAGGCTGATCTTTTTTTTATTGTCGATCCCTTTGGTGGTGATATTAATTGTCCCACCAACGGAAGGGATGGCAAGTTTTGAAGCCCCAAGCCCTCTTTGTATCTGTGTTCCGCGCATAACGGCATCCAATCCAAACCAGTTGGACCAGTAAACCCAGCCGTTTTCCATATCGTTCACCGGGATACCGTCAAGCATGACCGCAACATTGCGCTGGCTAAAACCCCGGATGTTTATCCGTGCATCACCATCGCCCCCTCCTGATTGGGTGGCATAAACCCCCGGTGTCGAGTTTAGGATCAGGGGGATGTCCTGCGCGGCGAGTTGCTCCTGTATTTTTATGGGGGTGATATTCGAAAAGGCAACCGGGGTTTCGCGCGATGTGGCAATATCGCCCACAACCTCTACTTCGGAAAGGGTAGTGTAGCCCAGCTTAAAATCACTGGTAATTTTTGAAGATTTTATTTCGATCTTTTTTTCGATGGGTTTATAGCCCACATACGAAACGGTGATATTATACTGTCCATATTCCAGCGTGAGGGAATAATTGCCGTCAATATCGGTCACCGTTCCCTGTCCCGGGCCGTAAACCACGTTGGCCCCAATGAGCGCTTCGCCGGTAATCGCATCGGTAACAACACCTTTAAGGATTCCTGTTTGGGCAAAAACAGCAGGTGAGGTAAATAATAAAACTGCGAAAAGTATTTTACTTATTTTCATAGATAAGAATAATTTGGGTGGGCGGGTTATCTATCCCCTGTTAAAATAATTTCGGATAAATTGATAAAGGCAATTACCGGTAAAACAGCCAAGTGATATTAAAAGCTGCCTATTGCATTGATGCCAAAGAACAAAGAATCTTTGGCATCAATACGCAAACCAGCATAATTATTTTATAACTATTTTCTTGATAAGGGTTTTGTGGTCCTTGAAAGTTATTTTCACGAAGTAAACCCCGCTGTCATACGACTTGAGGCTCATTGAATGGGTTTTTGTACCTGATTGCAAATCCTCCCTTAAGAAAGCCTGACCGATTGTGTTGATCACTTCAATGCTCGTCATGATTTCCTCTGAATCGATATTCAATTCATTGCCTGTTACCGGATTGGGGAAAAGCGTGACATTGATATTTACCGCATTGTCAGCAATACCGCTTTCGGCACAATCACAAAGATGCTCACCCAGGTTTTCAAAGGTGTTTTTGGGGAGTGAATCCCATTCCATGGCAACCTTGAACACATCTGGGTTTTCGAGAACGCCCTTCTTAACTGTGTTTTTCCTAATCAAGGTGTTGTCCTTTGTCCATGACAACCAGAAAAGAGGCCCTACAATATAATTGTTGATCGTGTATTCTTCCGGGGTTCCATTATTGTTCCAGGTAATCGTCGTATCTGTGATGTCAGTCCATCCATTATCTGGATCGGGTGATCCTACCCTTGCGACAATGTCAACGACCACGCCTGTGGTCAACTCGAGTGTAACGGCATCGTTGCCATTAAAATACATCATTTTGTTCACATCATATACTGGGCATAAAAAAGTGTCGGCCATCATCATCAATGCTGAATCGATTGGCTCTTCAAACCCGATTCCATTGGGATCCCTTTTGTCGAGTACAACTACGTATGTATCATGTGATCCAATTGTACCTGCAAGTCCAATGGCAGCTGGTTCAAATCCGCCATTTGAGTAACGGACCAATTGATAAGAACCCAAATCAATGGCTTCGAGGGTCGGATTGTAAATTTCGATTGCCTTGTTGTTTCCGGAACCTTCCACATATTCCGAAATAAACAGATCGGAACAATCCTGGGCAAAAATAAATTGGCCGATTGCCATGGCCATAATCAAGAGTAGTGATTTTTTCATAATAGTGATTTTTAAATTATTATTTAATTTGTTAATGTTTTTCAATAATCAAAACGCCCAAATTCATTAAGGGGGCAACAAATGTACATAAATTGCCGGATTAGCAATATGCTTGAGCAATTATTTATAAACAAGTCTATATAAGTGCATACAAAGCAAAACTTCAAATCTACAACCCAATAAATTATGTACTTTTGCCCTTTCCAATTTTCAGAATCCGAACAATAAGAAAACAGAAAATCCAAAATGAAAAAACTGCACCTGATATCAATATCGCTCATAGTCATCCTGGCTTCCTTTTCAAGTTCATGTACAGGCCAGCAGCAAAAAAACCTAAAAACCATAAGTATCGGGTTTTACAACCTGGAAAACCTATTCGATACCATCCTCAACCCTGAGCTGTTCCTTGCCGACCAATTCACACCAAAAGGAAAATATAATTGGACTTCGGAACGCTATGCCGAAAAACTGAAGAACATGGCCTATGCGATTTCACAGATCGCACTCAAAGAAACCCCTGGGGGTTTGACCTTGCTTGGTGTCTGTGAAGTTGAAAACAAAGGGGTACTTGAAGACCTCATAAACGAAAAGACCATCAAAGACCGCAATTACCAAATTGTCCATTTCGATTCGCCAGACAGGAGGGGGATCGATGTGGCACTGCTTTATGACCCATTGCATTTTGAAGTCACAAATTCAAAAGCTTATCCCCTGACCCTGGCCGATGACACGAGTTTCAGGACGCGTAGCCAGTTGGTGGTTTCAGGATTGCTCGATGGGGAAGAAATAAACATTATCGTGAACCATTGGCCCTCGCGCCGCGGCGGGGAAGAGAAAAGCCGCTATAAAAGAAATGCGGCCGGGGATTTGGGCAGGCACATCGTTGATTCACTTCTGACAATAAACAAAAAAACAAAAATCCTGTTCATGGGTGATCTGAACGATGATCCCAACAACGAAAGTGTTCTACTCCATTTAAAAGCAAAAGGGGATAGGTCAAAACTGAAAAAAGGGGAATTGTTCAACCCCGCTTTTCAAATTCACAATGACAGTACGGGCACCTTGACCTATCGGGGCAAATGGAACCTTTTTGATCAGATTATCCTTTCACAAGGGCTTTTGGGGAATAAAAAAACCTCCTATCAATTTGACCAATTCAAGATTTTCGACAAGCCATTCCTGAAACAACAAGAAGGGAAATACAAAGGTTACCCGCACCGGACTTTTGGCGGAGGGGTTTATATCCATGGTTATAGCGACCATTTGCCGGTTTATGTTTTACTGGTCAAAGAAGTGAAAGGGGATTAATCAAAAGAGATAGGTCACTTTGAATTAAACTTCTAAATTTTCCCTTCGTGCAAGTCCCAAATAGGAAAGCACATTTCATAATCATTCCAGATGATATCCCCATATTCAATAGAAAAAGACTGGAACAATTGCTTGTTCCGATATTTTTTTGTCATAGGGTTTTTGGCATTTTTCAGAAATTCCCCAAAATCAACAATCTTTTCAATTCCGTCTGAAAATTGAAAATTAATTTTATAATCCCCTAAATAATCTGCTTTTTGAATCGATACAACCATTGTCCTATATTTTTTTGTTGTTTTTCCTGAATGTCAAGCGACACGGATTACACCGATTACAAAGTGACCAACGCCCCTTACAAACAAGACATCATCAAAAAATGGGTGGAAGCTTTCAAAGCAGAAGGTCATTTCAAGATTCCGCAGATTCTTTTTCTTATCAACTTCGATATTGCTGGAACAATATTTATTCCTCAAAGCCTTTTCAGGTCTTCAGGTTTTTGTATATTTGCTTGAAATTCCGAAAAGGGATATTTAGAAAACCAGAAAGGATGAACCATGAGGATATTTCTGCATTGTCAACAAAAATATTTGATATGAAACAGGGAATTATTGTTATTATTTTGACTTCATTTTTTTGTGGTTTTTTGCATTCCCAGACTTCAATTGAGAAAACGCATCCCATTTCAAATGATTTCACATCCCCATTTTCGGTTTCGGTCATTGACATGGACAACGATGGCGACAATGATATTATTGCCGGTTCGGCCTTTGATATAATTGCATGGTTTGAAAATGACGGTTTTGGCAATTTTGGAACTGCAATAACCATAACCACCGAACTTGATAATGTAAGGTCTGTCTTTGGGTGTGATATGGATGGGGATGGCGATGTTGATGTGCTTTCGGCTTCAAAAAACGACAATGTGATTTCATGGATTGAGAATGAAGGGAACAATGTATTTGGTTCACCAATAATCCTTTCTTCAAATGCAAATTATGCAAAATATGTTTCGGGCCATGATATTGACAACGATGGCGATATTGATGTTTTGGCCGGATATCAATATAAGGTGGTGTGGTTTGAAAATGATGGAAGCAACAATTTCGGCCCGGAGAAAATCATTGCCAACAATACCAGTTACAGGATGGCTGCTGACGATATCGACGGTGACGGGGATATTGATATTTTTACAAGAATCACACATGTTGACAATTCGGAAATTAACTTAATATGGTATAAAAACAACGGGGACAAAACTTTTTCTGAACAGTATGTCCAGACTCCATTTAGTTTTTCCGAATGTCTGGATATTGATGTTTATGATATTGATGGCGATGGGCAAAAGGATATTATTGCCAGTTTTTATTCAATTAATTCCTGGTCAGCGGACAAAATAGCCTGGTTCCGGAACGAAGGGAACGATACCTTCCTTTTTGAAGGTTATGCCACATCCAACTCAAGGTTCCCACAAAAAATAACCGCATTTGATATTGACATGGATGGGGACGGCGATATATTTGGCGCACTTACCGAAAGTGGTAATGTGAAATGGTTCAGAAATTGGGACAATTCATTTTCCGATAAAGTAATTGCATCGGGGATTGATGTAACTATCGATCTTGCTATTGCGGATATGGATATGGACAACGATATGGACGTAATCGTATCTTCAAGTAACAGAAGTAAGGTCTTCTGGATTGAAAATTCTACCCTGGAAATTTTGGCACAGCCAAACAATAAAACAATTTGCCCTCTTGAAGATATTTCATATACAATCTCTATAAAAGATGCAGAGCAGTATCAGTGGCAGGTAAAAAAACCCGGCGATACATATTTCAACGATATTGAGGGAAATGATTTCTATTTTGGGGAAACGACAAACGAATTACAGATTACCGGCCCGCCATTGGGGATGAAAGATTTTCAATATCGTTGCATAGCTTCTAATGAAGCCGGCTATTTAATTTCCGACACACTTAGGCTTTCGATGTACGAGGATATTGAAGCCCCTGTTCTGGAAACAAACGATTTTGACCTCTACCTGCAAAATACCGTACAAACAAAACTTTCTTCAAGTGATGTTGTTGAATCATTGACCGACAATTGTTTTTATACAAAGGTCTCTTTATCAAAATCCATTTTTGATTGTTCCGACCTAGGTGAAGAAAGTATCGATATTA
>JAADJA010000074.1 GCA_013151015.1 Chlorobiota bacterium | reverse complement strand
TTTTGACGACCAATGTGGCGTTGTTGTCCACATCAAAGGTCTTGGAGATTTCCTTCACAAATTCATCCTTCATGGCAAAGGAAGTAGTTGTGGCAAAAACGAAAACCAGAAGTGCTAAGTTCAATTTCAAATTATTCATAATATTCTATTTTAGTGCTATCGTTGAGTTCTTTGCAATGTAATTATTATTCTGTTCAATATTTCCGCTTGTTTTTTGCGGTTGATTACCAAGGCATTCAAAATCCTCTCATTGGAAGGGTTCCCGGCAAGGTCGTTTTCAAGTTCGGCTTTGTTTTCATCCAGTGTTTCAAGTTCTTTCATGGCCATTTTCCTGATTTTGCCGGCATCATCATTTGAAGCTGTCAGTTGGTCAATTTGCCCCATCCGTTTATCGGTAATGATATTGTAATAATGTATGGCCTCCTGGAGTTCCTGGGGAAGTCCGGTATCTTCCACCTGTTGGGAAATGGTCTGGACAAAGTTTTTCAACGGGTTGCTGTAATATACAAGGCCAATGGTGATGAATACAATAACACTTGCAGCTATCCGCAATACAATCCCATAGCGCGAAAACCAGCTTTCGCGTTCCTCGTGGTATTTTGTCAATTTCCCCTGGAATCTGTCAAAATGCCCTTTGGGAGGTTCATTGCTGTTGAAAGCCTCTTTGTTTTTCCCGATAATTTCATCTAATTTTTTCATGATGCGCTCATTAATTGGGATGAAACATTTTTATTGATCGTTGTTCGGCCAGGATTTTCTGCAATTTGCTTTTTGCCCTCGAAAACCGTGTCCTCGATGTATTGTTCGATATTTTCAGTATCTGTGAAATCTCTTCATGATCGTAACCTTCAAACAGGAAAAGTGAAATAATGACCCTGTTGTCTTCCGATAAACTGTTCAAGGCACTTTTCACCTCTTCCACTTTATAATCAATGTTTTCAGTATAAGGGGACTGAATATCCTCCATTTCTATTTTCGATTCTTCAATGGAAACCATATCCTTTCTCTTTTTTAACGCATCGAGTGAATTGTTCACGACAATCCTCTTCAGCCAACCGCCAAAACTGCCTTCGCCCGAAAAACCGTCAATCTTACCAAAGGCATCCAGAAAAGAATCCTGCATCACATCTTCTGCTTCGGTGGGATTGTTCAATATCCTGAGACTGGTGTTGTACATTGATTTATAATAAAGTTTATAGATTTCATACTGTGCCTTTTGATCGTTCTTGCGACAACGCAACACCAACTTCTCGTGTATATATTTTACGGCAGTTTTCAAATGGCACTTTCTTTATGGATATGACCGATGGTTTTCTTGAATGTTACACTAAAAACAAAAAAACCTGCAAGATTTCGATCCTTGCAGGTTTTTTTTTATAAAAAGTTGAAAAATGAACTTATTTCAGAACAACTTTTTCAACATGGTTATATTCTCCGTTGGTAACACGGATAAAATAAACCCCTTTGGGCTGATTGCCCAGATCAAGTTTTGTGTTGAGGTTGGAAGAAGGCTGGAGTGTCCTTTTTTCAACGAGTTTTCCTTCAATGCTCAAAACCTGCAATTCGGCGGTATGTTCCAGTTCCGTAATGTTCACATTGATTTCACCTGTTGTTGGGTTGGGGAAAATCGAAATCTTATCAACACTTGCCGCATTATCGGGCATTCCGGTAACAAGGTCAAAACTCATATTGTCAATATAAAGATTGTTTCCAAAACCGGTGACCGATTCAAATTTAATCCTTACATCATATTGCCATGCATATTCAGAAATGTCGATTGAATAGCAATCGGCGCCAAAGCCACTTCCACACCAATCATCTTCCGATTGGGGGATAAACAATCCAGATGTAGCCGAATGTGTTGCAAAAGAACCACTGCCATCCTCTTTTATCCCGAAAACCTTGGTCCAGGAATTACCACAATTTGATGACACATAAACATTGAGCGAGTCAGCCGAAGCCGCTACCCTTTGCGCATACGCATGTTGGAAATTAAGAACAATGCCAATATATCCCATAAAATTCATGGATGGGCTTATCAGGCCATCGCGTTTCCCCAATACGGTGTAATCCTTCAAATTGATATATGCCGAACGGAAGCCCGGGACATTTCCATTCACAGAGGTCAATTCCCAGGTAATATCGTTGTCAGGGTTGTCCACAGTCCAGCCAGATTCAGGAAGGACACCGTATTCAAACTCTTCGGTAAAAGGCATGGTATATCCTCCAGATGTGATATAATCGGTCCGTGTTAGTGAACTGTTGCCATTTATATTGGTTGCCGTAAGGCTAACGGTATATTGGCCAACCTGGTTGAACTTCACATTTGGGTTTTGTGATGTGGAAGAAGTCCCATCGACAAATTCGTATGTCCCCGGGGTAATTGTCCATTCCCAGGCAGTGGGCATATAGAGGGACAAATCCGTTAGGGTTATAGGGCTTCCAACACAAGGAACCGAGTCGGACGCCAGAAATTGCACATCCGGTAAAATCGTATTGCTCACCTCGATATAATCTGTTTTGGTCATGGTGTTCGTTCCGGAACTATTCGTTACGATAAGCGTTACATCATAAGTCCCCGCATTGTTATAAACGATGTTTTGCGGATTTTGCTCATTGGAAGACAAAGGTGTTCCCCCTTCAAAAGTCCAAGACCAGGTTTCGGGCAGGAATGCGGATTCATCTGTAAAGTTCACGCTTCCTTCAATTGGCAAAAGTGTTTGGTCGGCAGAGAATTCGGCAATCGGAGGGGCTTCCCTGTTCAACATTGCCCACCATGTCCCCCATGTGTTAGTTGGTGTTTCGGCATACTCTTGCAATGTCCAAAAATTAAGGTCGCTTGCAGGATCAACATCGGTGGCCGAGTAATCGCCCCAGCGGTTACGGTTTCCGCCAAATGTTTTATAATAAGTGGATTTCCCGTCAACAAACTGATACCTGTCCTGAAGGGTATTGAGCGGGTCATCGGCTGTCCTGAATGAATAACTCGCACTTGCATACTGGCTTGTGGAGAAGCTGGCATAACCAATCAATATTTCTTCCAGTGCATTTACGGCAATTGAGGGATAGGTAAAATGCATCCCCGGCTCGTCTATCCTTCCAAATTGGTAAACTTCATTCGTTGAAGCATCAAGCTCCCACCATTGAATCACAGAACGGTTTGGATTGGCAGCAGGGACAAATACCGTATGGGCTGCCCATAACTTGCCGTTTCGATAAACCACATTTTGCATACGCGCATCACCCGAGTTGATCTTTAGTGATGTGCCCAATTGAGGTGAAAAATCACCATTCCCGGGAGCATTTCCCGACCATGTATTCGAGCTGGCAATGTATCCCTGGAATTCAAACTCTTCGGAACCGATATCCCCGGAAATCATATATTTTGAAATAAAGCCACTCGAAAAATTCGAAATCAGATAAATCTCTTCCAAATCGGGATCGTATGTAGTAGAAGGGACAATCGTAAAGGAAGGGTTATAGGTCAAACGTGTATATTGTGCATTTGGGATACCATTGTAGAGATCACTTTTCTTAATTACAAAGAACACGTTTTTCTGGAAGCTTCCTCCGGTCGAAAACATATTACCAGAAATCACGACCCAGTTTTTATTAAAACCCAGGTTCGGATAATCCATCCACCCCGAGTTTGCAGGGTCTGAATCAATGGAAAACTTGTTCCATGTACCTGTTGGATCATCGGTTTGCGAAACGGCAATCAATATGCTTGAATTGGAAGAACTGGAACCTGTAACACAGGCAACGATCCAACGCTCCCCATAAGGATCGTATTCGATACGTGGGTCAAAAGTTCCTCCGGACCCGGGCAAGCCACTGAAGAAACTGCTCAGGCTCATGGTAGAAAGTGTTGTGCCTGTTTTTGTTTGAACCCGTACTTGTGTGTTCAAGGTAACCATGATATGATTTGGCCCCACGGTTCCGTTCACATCGGGCGGGATGGAAGTACCGTTATCACCAAGGCCCATAAAATCATCATCGGGCAAAGGGGATTGTTCCTTGGGCGCAGCGGAGGGACCGGGTTCCCATTTCGTCTCGTATTTATAAACGATTTTACTTTCATCCAAAGGGAATTCGGGATAGACCCAATCGGTCAAGCGGGGTTTTTTAAGCTTGGGCGTGGAGTCAGATGGGTGCAATTTATCGTAAGCAACTATTTCATCCATGCTCATTACCACACTGGCATCGGCATGGCCAACAATTCCTTTGGTTTTTTGGGAGTAGGACTGTGCCGGGAAAAACATCAGCATTCCAAGTGTAAACAGGAGTAAATTAACTTTTTTCATTTTTAATACGTTTTTAAGGGTGAATTTCGATTCGATTATAAATATGTTCAACAATGCTATTCCCTAAGGACATGCCATTTATAAACAACTGGACAACAACCCAAAACAGCTAATATGTCATTACGGGTTTGCAATATTAATTAAAAATCCCCAATATTTCAGGGGCAAATTTATTGAATAATCAATTTCCGGCTTTCCGTTTTTCCAGCATACGTAACTTTTACAAAATAGATACCTTTTGGTTCATTGGAAATATTCAGTTCAGCAGATGCGATCCCTCCATTTTCCTCAAGGTCACCATCAGAAATAACCTGACCCGTGAGGTTGAAAACCCGATAACTGGCATTTCCCGGGTAATTCTCCAAAACAATGCTAAATGTACCGCTGTTGGGATTCGGGAAAAGTTGAAAGTTGCCTTTGCCCCCAAATGTTTCCCCAACAGCTTCCGCACTTTTGATTTTAATGTTATCAATGAACAAATTATTCCCAAAACCATTGTAGGATTCAAACATGATTTTCAGGTTCGCCTGCCCAGTCCATTCTTCCAGGTTAATCAAATAGCAATTTCCTTCCTCACCCGTTCCAAGGCACCAATCCTCGGAAGTCAACGGGACAAATGTTGTGGTAGAAGGTTCCACTGTCGCAAAAACCCCTGACCCATCTTCGCCCAAACGAAGAAGGCTTGTCCAGTTTTGCCCGCAATCATTGGATATATATACATTCAGGGAATCGGTGTATTGCGGGAAACGCTGCCCGTAAGCATGTTCAAATTCCAAAAATGCAGTTTCAAAGTCAGTAAAGTTCAATAAGGGTGTTATCAATCTGTCGCGCTCTTCAAATCCATTGTAATTCTTGATATTGACCCAGGCTGCCAGGTTTCCCGGTTCGTTTCCCGCCACATCTGTAATTTCCCATGTTTTGCTATCATCTTCATTTTCAACTGACCACGACATTGAATTAAAGGACTTCGATTCAAAGTCCTCAGAGAACGGAAGGCTCATCCCGCCCGATTTTATCAACATGGGCTCATTTAAGGTGCTGCTTCCATTTACATTTGTGGCAGTCAGGGAAACTTCGTAATACGTTGCGGAATTAAATTGCACTTTCGGATGTTGCGAATTGGCGTTTGTGCCATCCACAAAAGTCACTTCATCGGGAACAAAAGACCATTGCCATCCCGAAGGATTATAAACCGATATATCTTCAAACTCAACCGTCTGTCCCACACAAGGCAAGGTATCGCTCTGCATAAAACCAACTTCGGGCAAAATGCTGGTGTTTACATTGATAAAATCCTCCATCTTCAATGTGTCCGATCCCAGGTAATTGGTCGCAATAAGCGTTACATCAAAAGTCCCCGAGGTTTCATACACAATATCCTGTGGGTTTTGCTCTGTGGACGTGGACGGGTTTCCCCCTTCAAATAACCAAAGCCATTCCGTTGGTTCATATTTCGTTTTATCGGTAAAATCCGTTGCAGTCCCTGTGGGAACAATATTGATCCCAGCCTCAAAATCAACCAAAGGTATATCATCAATGTTTATCATGGCCCACCAGGTTCCCCAATGATCGGTTGATCCCGTGGGCAAATCGGCAAATTCCTGTAATGTCCAGAAATCAAGGTCATCGGAAGGGTCAATGACGGTGGCCGTATAATCGCCCCATCGGTTACGGGCCCCACCAAAAGTTTTCACATATTTTGCCAGGCCGTCCTTAAACTGGTAACGATCGCGCATTTCGTTCACCGGGTCATCGGCATAACGGAAGGAATAACTGCTACTGGCATATTGCCCTGGCGAAAAACTACCATAGCCAATCATCACATCCTCCTTTGCATTGACCGCAATAGACGGAAAGGTGTAATGGTAAAACCCGGTTTCGTCCTCAATCCTGCCCCGTTGTAAAATTGTTCCGTCCGTGGCAAGTTGCCACCATTGAATGGCGGAATGTGTTGGGTTATCCGCCGGGAGAAAAATATGATGGGCACACCACAAATGGCCATTTCGGTAAATCAGCTTCTGCATTCTCCCGTCACCTGAATTGATATTTTCCTCGCTATCAAGTTGTGGGGCAAAATTACCCGAGTTCCCTGCCCAGTTTGTCCAGGGGTTTGGTGTACCGATCAACCCCAGGTCCTGAACCTCCTCACTTCCAAGTTCCCCGCTTAATTTCCACAGGTTCAGGTAACCGCTTCCGCCATTGTTCCCACCGGCATTGTTAACCATGTACATATCTTCTAGTTCCGTATCATACGTAAGGGCCGGGACAATTGTGAAACCATCAAATATTTTAAAACGGGTATAGAAAACCTCCTCGGCATTATTATATATGGCCATCTTATCAAAAGCAAACAGCACATTATAGCCAAAACCGGCTCCAAACATATTTCCTGAGACCACTATCCATTTCTTGTTAAAACCATAACTTGGATAATCGAACCAATACTGTTTTTCGGGATCCGATTCAAAGGCGTACATAAACCAGTTCCCGGTGGGATCGCTATTTTCCGAAACTGCAACATATAGTCGTGAGTTGGCTATGTTGGAGCTACTGGGTTCCACGAGCATCCAGCGGTTTTCATAAGGATCGTACATGATTTTTGGATCGAAGACTTCACCTGCGCCCGGCATACCAAACCAAAAAGCCCCCGTACTCACATCTGCAATAATGTTCCCTTCTTTGTCCAAAATCCGAAAGCCGGTGTTAAGCGTAACCATCAGGTGATCGGGGCCAGCTGCTCCATTTACATCGGGCGGAATTGAATTCCCACTATCTTCCAATCCCAAAAAATCTGCATCGGGAAGCGGCGACGGCTCCTTGAATATGGGCGATGTTCCTGAATGCTCACTGCCAACCCCTTCAAACAGGATATTCTTTCCTTCAATCGGAAATTCGGGGTACGCTTCTTCTTCGTTATGTTTTTTCTTTTTTATTTCCACATTTGGATGTGCCCGGTCCCAGGCCTGCATCTGTTCCAGGGAAGCTTTAAACCTGAATTGCGAATGGCCTTTTGTGCTTTTTATTTGTTGGGCCGGAACGGGAGGAAGCATAAGAAAAGAAATGACTATCGTCAACAGGAAGGTGTAAATGGGTTTCATAAGGATATGTATTAAATTAATTTTTACAAAAGTATCAATTCCAATGAGGTTTTACCTGAAATATACCGAAAGAAATCAGGTTTGCAGTTTTAAGAGTTGATTTCTGTCGATCTCCAATTTTGTCGAGGGCTCTTGTTTATCAAGGCATTAGTGGTTCACAAAAACTTTGTTTTTGCAAACCTGTCGAGAACCATTATATTTTACACGAACAGGAATTGTATAAATAAAACAAATAAGTGGTTAAAAAGGTTTACAGCATTAAAATGAAATGTAACCAATCAGGAAAAAAATCATGGGGAAGTAAAAAAACAATTGAGTTTTTAGATGCTACACGCCTATGTCCCTCTCAAGAATAGAGTTATGGTAATTATTTTTAAAAAGTCCATTAATCTCAAGACCATACTGATTAGTTACAATGAAATAAGTAATTTTGGCGGGATTTCGATGAAAAACAAATTCTATGCTAAACCTTTTTTTTTCAATCCTTGGCTTTGTCCCATTGATTTTTGGGGCGAACTGGCTGGTTGACGGGGCCGCCGCCATCGCACGAAGGAAGAACATTTCCAATCTAGTGATCGGGCTTACCATAGTGGCCTTCGGGACTTCATCACCTGAGTTAATTGTGAACGTGCTGTCAGCCGTATCGGGGAATACCGGATTTAGTTTTGGGAATGCCATTGGCAGCAACGTCATTAATATTTTGATTATCCTTGGCATCTCGGCAATTATCTTTCCTGTGGCCGTGAAATCATCCACAATCTGGATTGAAATACCCCTTTGTCTTTTATCGGCTTTGGTTATTTTCATAATGGCAAACGATGTTTTCCTGGATGGGGCCACGGTTTCTGTTTTAAACCGGACAGATGGGATACTGTTGATTGCCTTTTTTATCGTGTTTATGTACTATTCATTTTTCTCGATGAAAAAGGATGATACCGAACACGAAGTGAAGATAGCCGAGCATTCGACAAAAAGGTCGATCATAATGCTAATTGCCGGCATTGTGCTTCTTGCCGGTGGTGGACAGGTCATTGTCCATTTTGCTTCCATCTTCGCGACCGATTTCGGGATTTCGGAACGGATCGTGGGTTTGACCATTATTTCCTTTGGGACTTCCCTCCCGGAACTCACGACATCCATTGTGGCCGCTTTCAAGAAAAACGCTGACATTTCCATCGGGAATATCATCGGTTCCAATATTTTCAACACCTTCCTCATCCTGGGCGTGAGCAGCACCATCCGGCCCATCACAATTGATGTGGGCGCCAACCTCGACCTGCTTGTCAACATCTTTGCAACACTACTGGTCTTCATTTTTATCTTTACCCGAAAAGGGCGCATGATCGACCGTGTGGAAGGCTCGTTCATGGTTCTGGTATATGTGGCGTATATGGTATGGGTACTTATGTTTTGAGCAGCAACGGAGCATATATTTTGAGAATACTTGGACAGTATAAAAACCGATTTCAAAAAGTCCCTGCAAAACCCTTCAAATCCGCAAAGACAAAATCGATTAAATCGGAGTTGTCCTCATATTGCTCTTTTTCGGAAGTAATAAAAACGGTTTTCATCCCGGTATTCCTGCCAAACTGCATATCGGTGATGGAATCGCCCACCATAATTGCCTTTTCGAAATCAATATCGGGAAAATCAATTTTTGCCTTGCGGGCCAATCCGGGATTGGGTTTCCTGAACACCGAGTTTTCCTCGGCGCGATAAGGGGAATGGTAAATCTTATGGATGTGGCCACCGTGTGCCTTTATCTCGGCAAGCATATGATCATGGATTACCGTCAGATCGGTTTCGTTCATCAAGCCTTTGCCGATCCCCTGCTGATTGGTGACGACAAATACTTTCCCGAACTTATTGGCAAAAACATGCAAGGCTTCAAGGACGCCGGGCAGGAAATGAAATTCTTTCACTTTTTTGATATAATCCCCGATTATCCTTTCATTTATTACACCATCCCGGTCGAGGAACAATGACCATGTGGTATCAATATTCAAAGTCTTCAAACTCATATTGTGCTCTTTTATAATCTTCGGGTACACCGATATCAATGAAATACTGTTTGCATAAAGTCCCATAAAAGGGGTAAGTTTTAAATAACTTTTCAAACCCATCTTTTTCAATGGAAAACTTTTCGGGGAAATCATTGATCTCGAAAAACTTTTTATCAATAATGTAAACCCCTCCGTTTATGATCCCTTCACCTGTTTTTTCCCCTTTTTCGCTAAAACCGATTACCTTATTTTCGATATTGATCTCCACGGCCCCATATCGTTCCACGTCCATTACTTCCCGCAAAACGATCGTGAAGCCCGCACTTTTAGAAAAATGGAAGTTTACAAGTTTGTCCATGTCCACCCTGAACATTGTATCGCCGTTAAAAACCACCGCCCTGAACCCGCTGATATACTGAAAGGCCAGCTGGATGGCACCTCCTGTCCCAAGGGGTTCTTCCTCGATCGCATAATCAATTCGGATGGATTTATAACGGTCTTTGAAATGATCCCGGATAACCTTGTGCTTATAACCTACCGACAAAACAACATGCGTATAGATATTCCGTTCGAGGTAATCAAGGATGTATTCCAGGAAAGGCCTTCCCCTCACAGGAGCCATCACCTTGGGGACATCGCTCACCACTTCCCTCAGCCGTGTCCCAAGCCCTCCCGCCAATATGATTGCTTCTTGTAGTTTCATTATCCTAATTCATGAGTTTTACTTCCTCTCCCTTAATCCCCCTCTCAAGGGGGAAATTCGTACTCTATTGTCCATTCTGATAAACAAGCAAAACTTTTTGCCAAAATATTGCTTTATTATTTGCCAAAAAGAGCTGTTTCTATTAATTCACAAATAATATGTCCGATAAGGATGTGGCTTTCCTGGATACGCGGTGTATCGGTGGAAGGGACGTTTATCAGAAAATCGGAAACGTTCTTCATCTCCCCACCGGAATTGCCTGTTAAGCCCACGGTCAGCATCCCAAGTCCTTTTGCAGTTTTGAAGGCTTTAACCACATTTCCCGAATTCCCCGATGTGGAAAGGCCAATTAGCACATCCCCCTTTTTCCCCATTGCCTTCACCAAACGGGAATAGACCTCATCGTAAGAATAATCATTGGCCACGGCGGTCAAGTAGGAAGTGTTCACATGCAGGGCTTCGGAGTTCAAGGGTTCACGGTCGAAATAAAAGCGGCCCGACAATTCAGCGGAAAGATGCTGAGCATCGGCAGCACTTCCCCCGTTCCCGCAAAAAAGGACTTTCCCATCCCCTTTATAGGTCAGGATACAGGCATTGGCCACATCTTCAATGGTTTTCAAAACTTGTCCGTTGGCAAGGATATCCTGCTTTAATTGTATGGATTGCTCTATGGATTGTTTTATTCTCATGTTGGTTGTTATGTGTTGTAAATTGAAAGATTAGGGATTAAATGACAATCGTCAAGTATCAAGTAGTGATTATTCAATAATCTGTTTATAATTCCTCAATAAAATCTGCCATCAACATAATCCTTGTCCCACCTACTTTTTTTAATGTTAACAAGTCTTTGTCCCCAGTAATAAGAAATTCAGCTTTACCATCTATTGCGAGATTTAACAGAAAATTATCTTGGTATCCCTGCAAATTTTCACATCAGATTTAACATTCACTAATTTGCCTATTTGGCCAAAAGAATTTAACAGCCTGTCGATATCCTTTCTTGAAAAATACTTATGGAATTTTGGACGTTGAGCCACGGAAACAAACTCCTCGATTGACTCCTTTGAAAACAAAAGCTGAATAGTTTTATTCTCAAAAAGGCTGTCCATCTTTGCATTGCCCTTGGCAATCAAAAAACTGACCCAGAGATTAGTGTCAATAATTATTCTGGTTTTCCTAATTGGCATACCTCTCACTTCTGACAGATTCAACTTCCAAAGTTATTTCCTCCAATGAAGGTGCAGTATCCGAATTTTTCCTTAAATCGTTTAGAAGGCTCATAAAGTCAGATTGCTTTTGCTCCTTCTTTATACTAATAAGCTTTAAATCGGCCAATCCATCCAGGATACTTTTTGCCTTAGGGTTCAATATTTCAATTTTGATTGTTTCCATTTTGGTTTTATTTATACAAAATTAATAAATTTACTTGAAAGTGAAAACCATGGACAGAAGTCCAATTTATAAAGGGTTTTTGCTAAAAAGGCAAAAGCAACAATTTGATTTTCAATATAAATTGAATTACTGTTTATAAACAACAATTTCACTCAATGGTTTTCTCTTTTCAGAATGCCTTTCCGCATCCACTTCAACATCAGGATAGCCCAACGGCAATAATGCCACAAGTTCAAGATGCTTAGGAAGATTAAAGTAAGCTTTTGTTTTCTCCAGGTCAAAGTTACAGACCCAACATGTCCCCAAACCTCTTTCGGTTGCCGCAAGTGTCATGTGGTCGGCGGCAATGGCGGCATCAATATCCGCATGGTCTTTCCCGTCCTGGCCCCGGTGCCACGATTTGCCATGATCCGCAATAACGGCGATTACCACTGGTGCATCCCTGAACCATTCACGATGATATAGCCCGTTTACATCTTCACTTTTTGCCTCATCCTTGATCACGATAAACTGCCAGGGCTGGGAGTTATTTGCCGAAGGGGCAATCCTCCCAGTCTCAAGGATATATTGAAGGTCTTCGTCTTTCACCAAATCGGTTTTGAATTTACGCACCGAAAAGCGTTTTTTTGCGAGTTCGAGAAATGTCATTGTTCGCTATTTATAAATTTATTTGCAAAGATACCAAAACAATTTTGTCATTCCTGCGAAACCCTATCAGTGTATTATCTGTCATAGTATGTTTTTTGAACCATAAAAGGCCATAGAAGTTTTTCCTTTTTTGTCAACTTTCTTCAACCCGAAAGCTTTTGCCAACTGCCCATTGCCAATTGTCCCCTATTTCTTTGAAGTCCTTGTTCATCCGTCTGACCACTGTCGTGTACGCTGGCCATTGCGTAGTGGTCTGACGAATACTATATCTTCCAGGTTGTCAGCCCCTGGGTAGTAAACTGATACCTTTCGGGTTCGCCACCAAATTTCTTCAGGGCTTCTATTACTTTAATCCGGGAATTATTGGGGCAATAAAAAATCATAAAACCACCACCACCGGCACCGGATATTTTGCCGCCCGAAGCACCGTTCTGCATGGCCACAGTATAAATGTTATCTATCAGCTCATTGGAGATGCCTTTGGCCATCAACTTTTTATGTTGCCATCCAAAATCAAGTATTTCACCGATTTTATTCAGCTCGCCCATCAAAATGGCCTCTTTCATCATAACAGCCTGTTGCTTCAGTTTGTGCATTGCCTCAATGGAAGGTGCGTGTTTCTGGATCACGTTCTTGCTTTGGGCTTCGATGATCAGGGAGGAGACCCGGCTGGTTTCCGTGTTGTACAAAACAAGATTGTAAGCCAGTTCGTTCAGGTACATCGATTTTATCCGCAAGGGGTTCACGATTACCTTATCACCTTTGTAAAACTCCATAAAGTTCACGCCACCAAAGGTTGCGGCGTACTGATCCTGTTTTCCCCCGGCCATGTTCAGGTCAACCCGTTCGATTTCATAGGCCAGTTGTGCCAGGTCATATTCACCGAGCGGCAGGTTGAGCCATTCGGAAAATGCCCCAAGGATTGCAACCACCAAAGTTGAAGAAGTCCCCAGGCCCGAACCCGGAGGGGCATCCACGAAAGTAGTAAGCTCAAAAGAGAGGGGCTTACCGGTGAACTGTGCCACTATGCGGTTATAAATCCCTTTGGCAAGATCCAAACAACCATCGATTTCCAGTATTTTTTCACTGTCAAATTCCAGTCGCTCGTTCTTGTCAATGGAGTTCAGGATTATTTTATTATCGGTTCGGGGCTTGATGGTGGCATAGGCAAACATGCTGATTGAAGCATTGAGGATTGCGCCCCCATACAAATCGGAATAGGGCGCCACATCGGTTCCACCTCCGGCGAGGCCTAGTCTGAGCGGTGCTTTACTGCGTATTATCATTTGGTTTTCCTTTTCAATTTTAATTAGATATTTGTTTGCTAAATATTTTCAATCCCCCCTCTTTATCTCTCCCGCAGCAAGTGAGGGACAGGCTCTCCAGAGGGAAAACCAATAGTCTTAACATAGAAATTACATATGTTCAATTCTCGATGAGCTTATCTATTGTCATTAACAAATTCCCCCATGTGTATTTGTTTTTTTCCAGTTTCACATTCTCGACAAATTCATCTTCCTTGTTCAACTTATAAAATTTTTCGATGGCTTCACTGATTTCTTTTGCATTGGGATTCGTAACGTAACCCACTTTCCCATCGGGAACGATTTCGGCCAAACCGCCCACATCTGTCGTAATCATCGGTTTGTTAAAATGATAGGCAATTTGGGTCACGCCGCTTTGTGTGGCATCTTTATAAGGTTGGACAACCAAATCGGCCGCACAAAAATACTTACCGACTTCCTCATCCGGGATAAAATCCGTGGCGAGAACCAATCTTCCCTTAAGGTCATATTTGTCGATTATTTCAAAATAGGGTTTGGAGTCTGTATAAAATTCACCAGCGATCAATAATTTCAAAGGCAATTTCTTTAAATTATCCATTGCCATTGCTTCCAGTAAAATATCCAATCCCTTATAATCACGGATGAACCCAAAGAACAATAGATAACCCATATCCTGATCAAGATCAAGTTTTGTTTTTGCTTCCGCCTTTGGATAAATTTTACCGAAATTATCGTACAAAGGGTGGGGACAAAACAGTTTTGGTTTCCTTTCGTCAAATGTGTTTAAATCATCCAGTACTGATTTCGACATGGCAATAAAACCATCCACACTATTTACCCAATATCTTCCAAACATTTTATCCCCGGGTCTTTTTTCATGTGGGATAATATTGTCGATTATGGAAATCACTTTTGAATGTTTGTTCTTCCTGATAATCCGGGCAATTTTCCCCAGGCTGGGCGCCATAAAGGGAATCCAGAACTTAATGATAACCAGATCAGGATTTAACTTTTGAATTTCTTTTCCGGTTTTTAACCAGTTAAACGGGTTAATGGAATTGATTTTCACTTTAATGTCCAAAGCTATAGGAGGAGGGCCATCGGAATATTGCGTTTTACCGGGAAAGAAGTTGGGGTATTGAAGGCTAAATGTATAAACCACAACTTCATCGCCATTATCCTGGTAAGCTTTTGCCAAACGTTCATTATAGGCAGACAAACCACCCCTTAACGGGTAAGCCGAACCAATTATTACTATTCTCCTTTTTTTCGACATTTAATGACCTGTGATTAAAAACCTATTCCGATTATTGAATAAATATTTTATGCGTTTCATTCAAGCTCTCATTTGCCAACTTTATATAATAAATGCCCGGATCATATTTTGACAAGTCCAGTTCAACCTTTTGATTTACATTAAAAATTTCAATTTGCTTCCTAAACAATGAAGTTCCCAGGCAACCAACAACTTCTATTGAAACCTTTTCGCCACTATTTTCAGCAAAGGAAATATACATATGCCCATTTCCCGGGTTTGGATAAATTTTCACTGATTTTTCAGCAAGATCAGTTGAAATTGATGAAATATAAACGTTGACCGAATCACAAATAATACTTGAACCACAATCATTGGTAACTGTCAAACAAACTTCATACGAACCATTTTCCTCAAAATAATGTTCCGGGTTTTTTAAGTCTGAAAAGAAACCATCCCCAAAATCCCAAAACCAGGAATTGGCGTTTACCGAATAATCAGAAAACTGAACAAAGTTCCCATTTACATCATATTCATATTGCGCATTAGGCATAGGGCATTGATATGTGATTTCCAGCTTTGGGTGCAGGTTTTCATTCGGATGGTCGCTTGACGCAAAAATCAGGCTTCTATATTGCACTTCAACCACATGCCTTATTAAAAAGCCATAGCTGTTATCAGGTTCCGAAATCATATCTTTCACCAAATCCGTAACATCAATATCAAGATAATCCTGGTTATAATATGAACTTGCGGGGAGCAAGACCTGATTCTCCGTGCTTGTAGTTGGCTGGTTATTCCAGTCAACAGCACTCTCCTCCCAGAAACCCGTAACCCGTAATAAATAGGCTTCATTCTCCCCACTATGTCCCTCATGCCCACATTCAGGATCGTAATACAGGCTTAAGCTTGCCTGGAGAATCTCACTTGAATCAGGGATAACAGAAAGATCAAAATCAAATAAAGGTCGGGTTATACCAAAATCATCATCATAAGTCCATGCAGCAGCAAATAAACTTTCATCAGTTCCCCAATTTTGGTATGGGAACAATGACCTCACCATTGCATCTTTCCCTTCAGATGCGCCCGGTTGAATAACAATTGTTTCCTGAGAGAATACCGGGCTTAAAAAAAACAATAATACTAGCTGAAATACAACGACTGAAATTCTTAGGTTTTTCATAACGATTAAATTTTAAAGAATTTATAAGTTACATATTTGATATGTCAATTTGATATTGATCCATTTCAAGCTTTTGGGTCACCAACGCCCTTGCCTTCTTCGACCCAAAAGGTTATCCAAAAGGTTTTTATATCCCGATTTCCTTTTCCACATGGTAAACGTTCCGGTCAGGGGAACTCCTGGAAACCATTTCGGCCAGGAAACCGGTGAGGAACAATTGTGTCCCCAATATCATGGCGAGCAGCCCGAAATAAAACAAAGGACGATCGGTCATTTTATACACCATGAAAAAATATTTGGCCACGGCAAGGTAAATGCCAATGGCAAAGCCGGCAATAAACAACAATGTCCCCATTGCCCCAAACAGGTGCATGGGTCGTTTTCCGAATTTTGAGATAAAGGTGATCGACAACAAATCAAGAAAACCCTTTATGATCCTTTCCATCCCAAATTTACTGGAACCATATTGCCGTTCGCGGTGATGGACCACCTTTTCACCTATTTTGTTAAAACCGGCCCATTTGGCGATTACCGGGATATAACGGTGCATTTCGCCATATACCTCAATGTTTTTCACCACATTGCTTTTATAGGCTTTCAGCCCACAATTAAAATCATGCAGTTTAATGCCCGAAAGTTTACGGGTAGTATAATTGAAAAATTTGGACGGGATTGTTTTGCCAATGGGATCGTGGCGCTTTTTCTTCCAGCCCGAAACAAGGTCGTAACCCTCCTCCTTTATCATTTTGCACAATTCGGGGATTTCATCGGGGCTGTCCTGTAAATCGGCATCCATGGTAATGACCACATCGCCTTTTGTAACCCCAAAACCCACGTTCAAGGCAGCCGATTTCCCATAATTTCTACGGAACTTTATCCCTTTGATGGCTGGGTTTTCTGCCGACAGCTTTTCCACGACTTCCCAGGAACGGTCCCTGCTCCCATCATCGATAAGGACAACTTCCCACGAAAGCCCGGCCTTGGTCACAACCTTTTCGATCCAGGCAGTAAGCTCCGGCAAGGATTCCTCTTCATTGAACAAGGGGACTACGATTGATACATCCATTTTTTTGTGTTATGGGTTTAATGGGTTAAATGTTATGTGTAATAAGTTTTGCGTAAAATGGGTTACGTGTTATGCGTAAAAAAAATGTTATGCGTTAATGGGTTCTACGTTATGTGTTGATGCGTTATGCCTTTTATATAATGCTTAACCCTTAACTTGTAACTCATAACTTTTAACATTTAACCCTTAACGCCCAACTTGCAACTTATAACTTTTAACCCGTAACCAAATTCCAACCTTCCGGGTCGCCAGCACACGACCCATCTTCAACCCAAAAGGTTGTTTGTCTAACCTTCAACTCCCATTGAATCATCTTCCCTTTTAATAAAAATGGAAGCCAATAATGAGAAAATCACACCAAAGAAGGTATAGGCCAAAAAAGCCATTCCGGCCATCATACCCGGATTCATGAATTTCCTTGTCATGCTCATGGCCATGTCTATTTGTTCATCGGTAAGTTCCGGGTTGTTTTCAAGCATTTTTTCTTCGGCCTGATCCATGATATTCTGCGTAAACTCCGGTGGCATCAGCGACATGAAAATATATGAAAAGATCCCAACTCCGATTGCTGCAAACAAAGCAGTCAGGAACCCGGTCATAAAACTTTGTCCGTAAGTAATGAAGCCTCCCATATGGTTATCACGGTAATGATAGGAAGCAATGACCACACCGATAAGCAATACAGCATAACTAATGTATCCGGTCCATGTCTGCCCGTACAGATCAAGGACATAAAACGCAAGGCTGAGCACGATCAGGGCAGCGGTAACGTATGCGCCATAAACAAGGGCATGTTTTGAGGCAGGGTAAGGTTGATTTTCCATTTGTTTGATTTTTGATTGATTATATATTGGCAAAAATAAAAAAAATTATGTTGCAAACATGAAATGAATATTTGTACTTTTGCCGCCGAGGGTAAGTCTTATACGACCAGCTCCCGCTGAACTCCCCCAGGACCGGAAGGTAGCAAGGGTAGGCGGTCGTAGCGGTGCGATGTAAGTAGCTTACCCTTGTTTTGTCTAACGCCGCCCCTTTCATGAAAGTTTTTATAAATACACGGTTTGCAGTATTGGTTGCATTCTTTTGTTTGGGGTTGGTTTCCCTGTCCGAAAATGCCCTTTCCGATGAATTTTCGTTTTTCATTAATTATACGGCAAATAACGGCCTGCCAAGCTCGAAGGTTTATGATATTATGGAAGACAGCAAAGGTTTTGTATGGATAGCGACCGAAAACGGTGTGGTACGTTTCGATGGAAATGATTTCAAGGATTTCACCGTAAGGGAAGGACTACCTACCAATTCGACCTTAAGGATATATGAGGACCGGTTTGGACGTATCTGGTTTTTGTCCTATCTGGGTCCTATCAGTTATTACGAAAACCTTAAAATACACCCACATCCACTTAACTCCGAATTAAAAGCACTCGGTGTCGGTTTTTTTACGGATATTTACGTTGACAGTTTGGACAACCTATTGTTGGCTAAATTCATAGGGGGACATATAAAAATATCGAACAGAGGTATCATAACGGATTACGGGGCTGGTAAAACCAACAATGCCAAAAAGATTGAATTAATTGCAAAAGAAAACAAACTGATTGGTTGGTTCACTAATTCTGAAAGCGGAACCCTGTCTGCAAATAACCTTTATTCCCCCGACCATGAAAAAATCATACTGTTCATTGAAAGCCCCCATATCAATACAAATCTGGCCTATTGCTCTAATGGAAAGCAAACAGCAATTTCAATCGGCCAGGAATTGTTTATTGTGGAAAGGGGGCAGATTGTTGAGCATAAACCCTATAAGGGCTTAATCACGGGCTTGTTATACGACCAAAACAACTACCTTTGGGTGAACGAAAGGTTCAATGGGACACATCTCTATGCCAACAACAGATTTGATACAACGATAAAGTCGTTCCTTAAAGGAAAAACCGTTTCGAAAGTGATACAAACAAGTGATGGCAATTATTGGTTTTCGACAACGGAAGACGGAATTTATTTTGTGCCCTCCATTCGATTCAATACTTTCAATAAAAATACACCAGGATTGGCAAATGACAATATAATCTCAATGGCAAATTTCGATTCCGTATTGTTTTTTTCCACCACCGGAAAAAAATTTTTCCGGGCAATGATTACAAAAAACCATTTGAATAAAATAAAACCGTTTAAGTTCAACAATGACATAGTGACCAATTTCAACGATGTTTTGCCAATTTCCCGTCACGATTTGATTATCACAGGTATTACATATGAGTTCGTTAAAAAGAAAAAGGCTTATCCAAACTATCTTAACCCCCCATTCAGAATAAGTATGGCCGGTTATGGTTACTCTCTTTACAAAACATCAAAAAACGAGATTATTGTTTGTAACAAAGGGGGGATACAAGCTTATAAAGGATCCCGTTTGATTTACGCTTCAATAGAAGATTCGTTCCATGTAAAAACCTTTTGTGTCCTTGAATTACCGGATTCATCCCTGTTGCTTGGCACCGTCAACGGACTTTATGTTTTTAAAGACGGGAAATACGAAAAACACAAACACGAAAACCCCATATTAACGACCCGTATCTCAACACTCAACCTGATAAATGGGGATATTTGGATCGGCACCTTCGACAATGGATTGGTAATAGAGCAGGACGGGGAAGGCAAATCTGTTTCCGTAAATGATGGCTTGGGCAGCAACAGGATAAAGACCGTATTGCAAATGAACGATTCCGTGATCTGGATAGGCACCAACAAAGGCTTGAGCAAAGTACTGCTGATCGGAGGGGGCAAAATGCAAATTATTTCGTACTCCATTTGGGACGGACTGCCATCAAACGAGATAAACGACCTGCTGTACCATGACGGGTTCCTTTGGCTTGCAACCACAAAAGGATTGGTTTCACTTGACCCCAACTTGCTCAACAAACACAGGGCAGCACCTGTATTGATTGTTGAGAAAATAGCAGTGAACGGTTCAGATACCGTTTTTAAGGACAGCAAGCCAAAACTGGCATGCTCACAAAACAACATTGCGTTTTATTACACGGCCATCGACCATTATGACCCCAAAAAAACCACATTTCATTTCAAACTAAAGGGAATGGAAAACAACTGGAGGCAAACAAACGCAAAAACCATCCATTTCGACGACCTCCCTTTTGGCGATTACTCTTTTAAATTAAAAGTGAAAAATGCCACGGGGCAATGGGGCAACACCTATCAATTTGATTTTGCCATCGAAAGACATTTCACCGAAACACTTTGGTTCAGGGCGATTGCCGTTTTGTCACTCTTGGCAATGGTCATACTGTTTTTCCTGTTCATCCTCCACCGGCAGAAAAAACGGGACGAACTGAAAAGAAGGGTTTTGGTTTCGGAACAAAAGGCCATGCGCTCTCAAATGAACCCCCATTTTATTTTCAACTCCCTTAATTCGATACAAGACATTGTCCTCAATAAGAAAACCGGGGCCGCTTCACGTTTCATAGTTGACTTCTCTGCATTGTTGCGCCGGATACTTGAACTCTCGAAACACAATATGGTTTCCCTTTCCGAAGAGCTAAAAACCATTGAACTCTATTTGTCGCTCGAAAAAACGCGCCTTTCGGGAAAATTCGATTACAGGGTTTCCATTGATGAAAGTATTGACAACATCGATATGGGTATCCCATCGATGATAATACAGCCATTGCTCGAAAATGCCATTTGGCACGGTATCGCACCCCTGCCAAAAAATGCAAAGGCTTATGTATCGGTAAAAATAAGCCAGGCCCAAAATTTGGTTTACATTTCAATTACGGATAACGGTATCGGGCGCAAGAAATCATTGGAAATCGAAAAAGCCAGGAGTTTTGGGAAAGCTACCGGTTTGTCAAACATAAATGAAAGGATTAACCTGGCCAATAAGATTTACAAAGCGAATATCAAATTGCAAATCGACGATTTGTTCCCCGAAAAGGAATTCACGGGCACAAGTGTCCGAATTAGTTTTGCGATTATCGAATAAATACCTATGTTTGCAAGCTTAGCCATGGTTTTACATATACTGATGCCGATGAAATCAGGCATTGAAAATTTGCAAACCGGTACGATGCTGTACCGATAGTAGCAACGACACCTGATTTCGGTCAGTACACATAGCAACTCAACAAAGAAAACCCGCAATATGGCAAATGGGGAAACGAGGATAAAATCAAGGATATACTCGGTTATAGTAGAAGATGAAGAAAGCGGCCGCAATACGCTCAGGACGCTGTTAAGGCAGAACTGCCCGCAAGTTTTGGTCTTGGGGGAAGCCACAAATGTGGCCGAAGCCGTTGAGCTCATCGACGAACTAAGGCCCGGGCTGGTGTTCCTGGACATAAACCTCCCCGATGGGGCAGGGTTCAATATTTTCGACAAGGTGAGCCACAAATCCTTTGAGGTCATATTCACTACTGCTTATAACGAATTTGCCGTGAAAGCATTTGAGTTTTCGGCGCTGCACTACCTGCAAAAACCCTTTGGGGCCATAGAACTGATAGAGGCCGTCAGGCGTTACGGGAAAACAAAAATGCTCAATGAAAAGATCGAAATCCTCGGGCACAACCTTCAGCGAGCCAATGGCAAAGACATGAAATTAGTTTTGCCGGTGGGCAACGGAAACGAAATCATCGGCACAAATGAAATAATTTATCTGGAAGCAGACGAAGGTTATTCGACCTGCTTTCTATCGTCAAACAGATCAGTGTTGCTTTCAAGAACGCTATCGGATCTGGAGAGCCAGTTGGCCCTGTCACACTTTATCAGGATACACAGAAAGCATATCATTAACATACAATACATTAAACGGTACAAGCTAGGTAGGGATGCATATGTTGTTCTGGAAAACAAGATAAAGTTGAAAATATCATCCGCCCGGAAAGATGATTTTTTTGAACGCATGAATTCCTTTGCGGAATTTCTATAAAGGCCGGCAATTTATTGCACGCCCTCCAAACAATTCTGCACGTTCAACCCAAAAACCTGCACGTTCAACCCAAAACATTACACGTTCACGGATTTCCCCTTGACAAAACTTCCCCTTTGATATACTTTCGTTGACTTTAATCAAAGAATTCAATCGAAACATAAATCAAACTAAAAAAAAACAGATGAAGAAAAAAACAATTTTCGGTATTATTGTCGCAGCCTCCCTTATGATGGCCGCCGTAAGTTTCAATGCCTGCACGAAGCAGGACGAACTGGGGCAAAAACAAAAAAAACCTGCACCAGAAAACGACCACTCGATTTACAACAAGATTTCGGGCTTTACCCAAACGATGGCCCAATACAAAGAAAACCCGGCCTATAAAAGCGGGGAAAGCATTCCTGTGGACGAGGCCATGTGGCTAATGGAAGGGGGCATGAACCTCACCTATGGGTTTCCTGCGGAAGAATATGGGGAGTTCAATACGGGAACAGCCACCCTCACGCTCCAGAAAAACGTGGATGGCGAAATCGACATGGACGAGGTAGCCATAAAATACCAGGAGCTAATAGAAGCAGCCCGCGAGGATTATTACAATTCAGGTTTTGAGGAAAAAGGCCTCTACCTTGTTGACCTCGAAAAAACCTCGGAAACCGTCACCGGGACCACCTTTAAAGTGGAAACCATAACCGGCAACAAGGGTGTTGACCCTTACCCTTTTGAATATGGCGACAATTGGTGGTACGGAGAATTCGGGGGAGGATGTGCAGGCAATACCCAGAGCGGGTATGATGCCGCCCATGAACTTGCCGATATGTACCCTACATACAGCCTTGGGCAATGCATGGCCATAGCAGGGCCAATTTCCGTGGAAGCCAATGGTGGGGATAATTGGCTAAGAAGGCCCGGGGACACTGAGGACAACCTTAACGACTACTACATTTTTTGCGTGAAGGACAATGTACAGCCCTTTGATTACGAAACCGACCTCTGCCTGATGGCAAACGAAATGAGCACCTATTACGGGTTCCTGGATTATGTGGTCACTAATCTTGCCGTAGAACATGGAAATGTACCTCCCGGGCATTTTTTTATTAAATTCACACATAACCAAGGGAATCAGACCAGTATTTTCGGTGGTACTTTATATAGGCATGAATTTGTATTGAAATATGGAGTTCCGTATGTTAAACCAAATTGTGATACTCAAATTGAACTTTAGGGCATATGAAAACTATAATCATTTTTATATTTTGTGCTTCGTCTTTCTTGTTCATGCAAGGTCAGGAATCATTCGAATACATTTTCGATAAAAACAATTATGATTGGGGATATTCAGTATTTAAAGGTACCGATAGCTATTTTATGGTGGGAGGCACCGCAACTGGAACAGGTGTCGGCAATGCAATCGTGTCAAAATTCTCTGATGCAAATGACATTGAAACAGTAGTTATTTTAAAAGAGGATACTGTGTCATGGTTCTTTTTTGGGGCGGAAAAGGAAGATGGAAACCTGATGGCAATCGGAGGGGTTAGGAATACGATCGGTAACCCAGTCTTTATGCGCACCCTTTATATTTGTGAGATGAATGAAAACCTCGGTATTGTTTCCGAAAAATATTATGACATCACTCCTGAAGGTTATAGTTCTATTGAGTTTTATGACATGGTCATAGACAATGATGAAGGTACTATAGATAACAACCTGGCTTTGGTAAAGCTTAATATGGACGGGGACCTTATTGATTTTAATTACTTCGAAGACGTTCACTATAACGGACGGCAACAAGGAGAACTAATTGTCAAATTTAATGGGACCGGCTATTATTATTTCAATGGTGGATCATACGAATGGACCGAGTTCAACAATGAACTCGAGTATATTGATGGGGATTATTATCTTGACGACCCACATTGGATTAATGGTGCAGTTTCTGCAAAATACCTCCCCAATGGAAACATTGCTTTTGTGAGCGTGGCAAGTTTTGACGAATATTATAGTGATATGCGGTACTCGATATTTGATAGCGGGTTGCAATCTATATGGGATACGATAGTTGTTGAAGAAGGGAGGCAGTCCCCTGCCATTTTCAAGGGGATGGACTATACCGACCCCGAAAACATCTGGATACTTAACTTTAACGATTGGAATACACCTACTCAAATAGAGAACTATGAAATTATGGTCTTCGATTCAGGGTTAAATCTAAAAGCAAGCAAATTTTATGTTGGCACAACAGAGTACTCATTCTATTACCTGATAGCAACTCAAGATGGCGGTTGTCTTTTGACAGGTTTCACAAAACAAGTCCAGGGAAGCATGTACCGTGATTTTATTATCAAGAAAATAGCCCTCGAAGATGTACTGACAGATACAAAGGAGAATACTTTCAGCGACCTAAAGGATGTGCTGGTGTGGCCCAATCCCGTCACGGATTTCATATACCTTAAAACCCAAAGGCAGGGGCTGGTCTTCAGGTTGTACGGTACCGGTGGGCAAGTTGTTTATGAAACGGCCATTGGCAATTACGGCAAAAACGAAATCAACATTGGCCACCTGCCTAGGGGCTGCTACATCTATTCAATCTTAAACCCCAATGGCATGGCCATTGACGGTGGGAAGATCCTGAAAAAATAAACCTATCTAAAACAAACTTAAATCAATTAAAATGAAAAAAACAATATTGACATTTATATTTGGAACCGTGCTGTTCCTTAGCGGTTTTGCCCAAATTGGAAGCACAAACGACAAATGTGTCTCGTGCAAGAACAACACCATAAGCAATGTTTCCAGTGCCCTGGGTGTTGGCAATACAGCGACCGGGTCAAGTTCATTTGCCTCTGGCACTGAAAATTCTTCTACCGGCATTTATAGCACGACCCTTGGTAAGGGGAACGCAGCTTCAGGAGAATATTCGTTTGCAGGTGGCGAAGGAT
The DNA here is from genome assembly GCA_013151015.1 of Chlorobiota bacterium. Classification (GTDB taxonomy): domain Bacteria; phylum Bacteroidota; class Bacteroidia; order Bacteroidales; family JAADJA01; genus JAADJA01. Next base: position 4,430 of record JAADJA010000074.1, on the reverse strand, counting down.
CGAGTGCAACTCAAAAATGGGGATTTGCCTATGGCCAAGGGGCCAAATCAAATGGCTTTAGGAGTTTTGCCCAGGGGATGGACGTATGGGCCTCCGGGGGCAATTCAGTTGCTATCGGCCGTTTCCTAAAAACCATGACGAGTGATGCAATGGTTATTGGAACCGGTTTTGGAAATGAAGCAGAAAGTGAATACCTCAAAAACAGTATAAGTGGATCACTAATGATTGGGTTCAATAGTGATATCCCCACATTTGTGGTTCGGTCAGCTTCAGGAATGGGAACTACCGGCAACGTAGGTATTGGAACATCACAACCTTCAGAAAAACTTGAAGTGAACGGCACGTTCAAGGTGAATAACTGGTCGTACATGAACACCATTGATTTGGGCAACTCCGACATCAAAAACATTGATGAATTGAAAGGCAACGGAGGCCTGAAGTTCCAGGGCGAAACACAATCGACCACTACACAAATGACCCTTACGGCAGAGGGGAACCTTGGCATCGGCACCACCTCGCCCAACGAAAAACTGGAAGTGGATGGGAACATCCTTCAAACAGCAGGGTTTAATGTAGCCACTTCCCAAATAAAAGCCCCCGATGCCAACGGCCTTAGCCTCACCGACCAAAACGGCAATGGTATTTTTGTGGACGATGGGGGGAACGTGGGGATAGGAACAGTACCGGATAACGCCCAATTACAGGTAGAAGGTACGATAAAGGGGAGTCTTTTTGAAGGTGATGGTTCCGCATTGACCAATGTGGGGGACGACATGGGGAATCATACGGCCACACAGAACATAAAGCTAAACCAACATTGGTTATCAGGAAACGGGAACAACCAAGGTATCTTTATCGACAACCAGGGGAAAGTTGGGATTGGGACCAGTTCAACCAATGAGAGATTAAGGATTTACACAAATACCCTGACAGGTTTAAGGGTACAAACACACCAAACCGAAGCTTGGGGCTATGGCATAATTTCAGACATTCTCAATGACGACACCAAAGCGTATGCAGTAAAAAACAACGGTACGGACAGGTTTATTGTTTATGGCAATGGTAGGACAATAATCGGCAATGCCGATTATCCTTACAATGGAACCTTGTTGACCGTAATTGGCAAAATAAAGGCAAGGGAAATAAGGGTAACCGCCGATGCCGGCGCCGACTTTGTTTTCGATGAAGGTTATAAATTACCCAGATTGGACGATATTGAAGACTATATTGCCACAAACAAACACCTGCCCGATATCCCATCGGCCAAACAAATACAGGAAGATGGGCTGGATCTTGGGGATATGCAGATCAAACTTTTGCAGAAGATAGAAGAGCTTACCTTGTATGTAATAGATTTGAAAAAAGAGAACGAGGAGATAAAGAAACAACTAAAAAACAATTGAGAAAAAGCGAACGAACAACTTGTTATTGTTTTTAGGACATTTCTTGCACATAATATTCAAATGAATTATGATAATTAAAAAAAGGCTTTTTTTGCTAACATTTTTTCCCCTATTTGTCTTTTGCCAAAATTCAGTTGAGCAAAAAACTAAAGCTGAAAAAATCATTAAATTTGATATTGGCAGCTTACTTGGCGATATGGCAACAAATAGTACAGGTATCCAGTTGGGAATTGAGTCAGAATTAAAAGACAGTTACAGTTTTGAACAAGATTTAATGTACATTTTTAAATTTGACAGGAATAATTACCAATTTCCTAAAATTGATATAGAGAATATTTATGGACTGAAATCATCTTCTGAGCTGCGGTACTATTTACGAAAAGGGATTAAGCCAATATTAACAGACGTATATTGGGGCCATAATTTGATACTACAATATACCTATGCTAAACGTAAACAATTTGACAACCAAGATAAAGATTACTATTTTGTTAACAGGTTTGTTTTTGCCTTTCATGAAAAAATTGGCCTACAATTTTCATTATATAAAAATATCTATTTTGATATTTCATTTGGAATTGGCATAAGATATATTTCCAGCAATACAGTAAACGATGAATTCAATAACAACAACAATGAATCTGAGTATCCTTATGTAAAACCGTATAACTCAGGATCCAAATGGTTTCCAAGTATTACCGGGGGGTATAAAATAGGCTTCAAACTTAAATAAACAAAGACTATTATGAAAACAACAACACGTGTTGCACTTATTATTTTGTGTTTAACTTCTAATTCCTCGTTTTCACAAAACCTAAGCGAGGATTGGAAATTTCAAGCTACTGGTTATGTTGTAGAAGGTTTTACAACAAATAACCCCGATGAATATGTTTGGCACGAAGAGTCAAACAAATCCCAAGGTATCCTTATCAATGTGCTTCCTGCAGATAAAATCCCTATTTTTGTGGAACAAGGCAACAATTATATAGCTTTTAATACTTTTACCTCCCCTTCTGGGGGATTTGAATTTATTATAGGCATAGATGTAAATATAAATGATAATGGTTTTTATAACATTTATAATGATGAGGCAGCATTTGCAGTAGTTTGGAACAACTCATCAAATGTTTTTTATTCACTTGGCACATATAACCTTAAAGTAAGGATTGTTGAAGCAATGGGCACCCAATATTATAGAGAATATGACATAAGGGTAATCCCATCTTCTGACAAACTATATAAGGATAATTACGGAAACACCCTTCGTAGGTGGGAAGGAAACAATTCAGGCAACAATATTCCTGTGGTTTTTTCCGAAGGATTTGATGCCTATGATACGAACCCACAACAAATGTACTATTATGCTGCGTCTGGTCTAATATCTTGTATGCGTGAAAATGGATTTGATATTTTCTTGCTTGATAACAAATATGGCACACAGGATATTCGTAATAATGCTGCTGGATTTGATGGAGCAGTTAGATATGTGTCAGGGTTATATGGCAATAATTTAGTTGTTGCAGGTGGGGTGAGCATGGGTGGAATGATTGCAAGATATGCTTTTGCCAAAGCTGAGAACGAGGGAAATCCTTTACCAGCATATACTTTTATTTCAATTGATTCTCCTCAACAAGGGGCAATAATATCACAAACTCTTCAAGATTATAAAAAGGAAGCAACTCAAGGAGATGCATTTGCAGAACACGCATTAAATAATGATGCAGCCAAGCAATTACTTGATTATTCCACTTATGATCCAGGGGGGGCGGTTCATAATGCTTTTTATTCTGAATTGAACAGTTTAAACGGTAATGGCTATCCCCACCAAACTTATAATATTGGAGTCTCATTTTCTACGGATATACCAAATCCGAATACAGGTACTTGGTTGTCAATTACTGGAGAATCAGCACCTTTTCCTCCGGAAGTAGTTGATTTTGAATTAACGGATGAAGAGAAAGTTGCTGGTTCATACCTCCCAGCTGATTTGACAACAACTGCACCTTTTATAATGCGATACTATGCCTGGTATTGGAATTTCTTGATTCAACCATGGAATTACCCTGTTATTACAATTTCCCGCACACAAGATCCTGCTTACATTTCATACAATAGTGCATTGGACATAGTTAATGGCCAATCAAAATTTGATATTGTCATTGAACCGGACCAAACTACCTACCATGATATTTTGCCTCAGGAAATTATTGATAAAATATTAAATGAATTGTTGTTTCGAAGTATCTTTTTGCAAAATCAAATAGTATCAACAAGCAAGCTGTATCTTGGGAAGAAAATTTATGCTGGTGAAAATGTAAACCAAAATATTCCATCAGGCAACTTTGTAATAGGTAGTGGAGTAGAAGTCGGTTTTACAGCAACAGAAGAAATTGTCTTAATGGATGGTTTTATTGCAATGGAAAACTCTGTTTTTATTGCAACAATTGATGAGAACCTACTTGTATCCTGCAACAAAGACCAAGGAAAAGATTCGATGCTTGATGATTACAAGAGTTTTATAACGAATAATCGAGAATTAAACCAAACAAATACTATGAATACAATACAACGATTAAAGATTAATGAAAATCATGTAATTGCTATAAATAGAGTTTTAACCTATCCAAATCCGGTGAATGGTAAATTGAATATCTTGTTTCCAATAGTTGAAAACAACTCAATAAACATAGAACTTTGCGATATGCTGGGAAACACTTTGTTTGAACAAGAAAACTGCAAAAACAATCATAATTTTATAGACTTTTCAACTTTTAAACCAGGGTTGTTTTTGCTAAAAATAGAATACAAAGGCAACTTTGTAATAAAAAAAATAATTAAGGAATAAGCTACCCCTTGCCCCAGGGCTGTTCAATTCTATGTTGAAAACAAATTTTCAAAAAAGCAGGAATGTTAATAAAATGGATTTATTTTGGACTTGTCTAACAATCAACAAAATAAAGAGCTATGATATTAACATTCCTTGATGATCTACAAGATCATAGGCGCGCCCAAGGGCGAAGGTACGAA
>JAADJA010000013.1:6035-20750 GCA_013151015.1 Chlorobiota bacterium | reverse complement strand
TGATAAGTGCGTTGCAAATGGATTTTGCTGCCAATTCCACATCCACAAAACTTTTGCCGCCCGGTGGATAAAACACAATCCGGTTTTTATGTCCATAAAGCAGTAATTTACCACTGCTTGGTTTTGAATCATGGGGGCCTATCATAAATGTCGGGTTGACCACAATTGCCGGAAAAGAGTTTTCTTTAACCTCCCTTAGGACATTTTCTTGCGCCAGGAATTTGCTATATGCGTATCCTGATTTTTTTAGCCAGGGCATAAAACCGGAAGATTCATTGCCGGGTTGGTTTATTGTTCCATTGGTGAAGCAGTTGGCCGTACTCACAAAAACAAACCTCTTTACCTTAAACCGCTTACAAGATTCAATCAGATTGCTTGTGGCTTCAATATTTATTTTCACAAAGGCTTCCGGCTTTGTAGGGGATTGTGACGTACGTGCCGCACTATGGATTATATAACCGCAACCGGATACAGCTTTGGCAACATCCCCGGGGCGTGTAATTTCCCCTTCAAAAAGTTCAAATTTTGCCCCTTTTAGCGATAGCTTGTCAGATCCTTTCCGTAACATTGCCCTGACCAAATATCCTTTGGCAGATAGTTGCCTAACGATATTTGCGCCCAATAGGCCATTTGCCCCGGTTACCAATACTTTTTCCATATTATGCGGCTTTTACGATAATCTCTTTTTTTACGCTTCGGCCAAGTATGTTGAGCCTCAATCTTTCAGGAAAAAGCTTAAAGCCCAATCGGCTGATCTTATTTGCAAATCCCGGGACAATAACCGTTTTTTCTGACAACATTTGTTCGATACATATTTTTGCGGTTTCCCCTGGTGATAAAAAAGTAGATTTTATGAAACTGTTGTATTTCCCCATCCTTTCTTTTATTTCGGGATTCGTTGCCATTCCTCCCGGATGTGCCACGCTCACCGAGATATTTGTATCTTTTAATTCGGCGTTAAGTCCCCTTGAGAAAGAAGATACGAATGCCTTGGATGCCGGATAAACTGTTTTATATGCCATGGGTCCAAAAGCAGCAAGGCTGGAGATATTAAGGACATACGACTTCTTTTGCGTTTTTAGAACCGGTAATAATTGATGGGTTAAAAACACCAATGCCCGCATATTCAATTGGATAATTGTGCTGATATCGTTTTCGGTAGCTGCTTCGATATAATTTGTCCCACCAACGCCCGCATTATTGATCAACATATCAATCTGATAATTTAATTTAATCCATTTTGCCATGGAATCAACATTTTTATTACTTGTTAAGTCTGTTTCATAGCCAATAGCCTTAATGTTAAATTTCTTTGACAAGTCCATTGCGGTTCGATTTACATTTTCGAAAGGCAAGGCAATTAGAATGAGGTTTCGTCCCCTTTTTGCACATTCAATTGCAAGGCATTTCCCAAGTCCTTTACTGGCCCCTGTTATTATTGTGAATAATTCTCGTTGTTCCATATTCTTATTGATTAAAGCTATTTATTATCTTTTCCGTTTTATGGTATAGCCTACATTGAACTCAAGAAATTCGGCCAACATAAAGTTTATAGCCCTTACGTTAAACCCTGCTGAAAATTTATCAGTAAACTGATATTTTAGCCCTGCTCTTTGGTATGTTTGTTTAAAATTGCCATAAAGATGATGCTTGGCATAAATACCAAAACCTGTGATAATCGAAAACTTATCGATAATCAATTCTGGGGCATATACCAGCCCAACTGTTAAATTGTCAATACCAACAGGTCCGGGGGTTCCTTCGGGATTTGCCGTTAATCCCCACCAAAAATTAAAATCAATGCCCGGCCCCGACCTGAAAGCTTTGGAATGCTGCCACGAATAATACGCACCGATTCCGGCAATAGCGTAGTAATTTGTATCAAATTCGTGTTCCACAATTTGGTGATCGCCATACCCCAACATAAAGTAGAGATTATTGCTTTTTTCTAAATTGCCCGGTTTTTCAATAGGCTTGGTGTTGAGACGGCCTGCCATGTGATATTTCAATCCAACATAAGGTGAAATTAAATTCAACCCGCGATTTGGACGCTCGAAGCCCCCATTTGAAAAATGGGTAAAACTAATTCCTCTCCATTCAAATCAAGATGTTTTGTAATAGGGTAAACTGCATTTGCTCCAATATCAAGGTACACAGTATGTGGCGAACCAATGGCAATGTTCTTTGGGTTGCTGATGGAATCGTAATGGTTCCAGTTCCAGGCCAGGCCAAATTGAAATTCCGAATAAATCTCAAACTTATTCCATCGCTTTATCGGTATCCCATAAAACCCATAGGCAGCAAGGGGATATCCCAGTTCACTCGTAAAAAAATCGCCTGAATACAAACCTATCCCATAATAGGGTCCTTTATAAACTTTTTGCCAATCGGAATATCCCGGGTTTTGAAATCCAAACTTAAGATTGATTGCCTGGAATTGTTTTATGGGTTTACTGGCTAAATTATCACCTTTCACAAACTCATTTGTACCCATCACAGTCCCATAATGATAGTTGATATCTATAAATGGATAGTTTTTATGCTTTACTTTTACTGAATCAGTCTGTGTAAAAGTTGCTTTGGCAGAAAGCAAAAGTAATATTGAAATAATGATTATTGTTCTCATAAGTTGTTTCATTTTTCAAGAGCAATTATTCTTTTTAATTGCAATTCATCATGTGCCAAAAGACTTTTAAAATTGTTAATGGATTCGATTAGGATATCCTGGACAATTGGATCCTGGATAAAGTGGGGGATTTTTGATTTGAACAAGGCAATCGAATGAAATTCAACTTTTGTTGTACCATCTTCCTGGGGGCGAACACCCATTCCCCTATATATTTTGTAGTGGTTATAATATTCTCATAATAGGGTAATTGACTGGGTGTCCCCGATTTATACGAAAGTATTGTTTGCGGGCTTGTCTTTGTCATTTTGTATTCGGTGATCAAATCTTCCTGATTAAAGGGCCATGGGAAATCGAATTTACTGTACACAAGCCATGTACTATTGTTGTCCCTTAATACTTCGCACTTTTTTGTCCCCGCCGACCAAAAGCTTAGTTTATCGTCCTCTTTAAACATTGGGATTATTTTGTCGGGTACGGCATCCACAAAAAATGAAAGGCACATTTCCCGGGTTTTAAGTGTATCGGCAATTTCCACATAGCGGTAGCTGATTTTAATGTCATCTGATTGTCTCGCTAATTTCCAGTTGGACAATACAGTCTGGCCAGTTGCTGAAAAACCGATAAATATGAGGGAAGCGAAACTTAATATCAATTTTATTGAGAGCATAGTTTATTTATTTTTATGCAAAACTATGCCGACTGTGGGTTTCCCGATTTAAAATTCTGTTAAGTTGTAGAATGAAACAATGGAAGGTGATAATTTGGGGTTGAATTGTAACTTGCATTGTAATCCAAAAGTCTTTGGCAAAACTTAAACATAGAATATCAGTTATAAGATTGTGTTTTAGGGAATGGATGAAACATTCAATCTATTTAGCAAAAAGATTAACATTACTCCAGATATAAAATCTTATACTTGGAGTAATCTATCTGTTTTTGGTACATTTCTCAAGATATAAAAGAAACAGGCTAAGCAGTTCCTGCCCCAAATTTCCCAACAACATATTTCTCGATTTTCCCTGAAAATGTGCTGTCCACCGGATAAACGGTGATTTCAAAAATGGAGGTTTTGTCGGTTTGCTCTTTCAGGTTAATGAGGGGCATCCGCTGTACCGAAGACCAGGGAAGGGAGATGATGGCTGTTTTGATATCGTTTGTGATTTCCAGTATATCCTTCCCACTCGTGGTTTCGAGCAAGAAGCTATAACCGGAGGATTGGCCGGTGGTTTCACTTTTCTTTGTAATTGAAAAGATGATTTTTGTGTAAGGGATGAATTGTGTTTGCCCATCACCGGTCTCAATTTCGATAGAGCTATGGCCAAGGTTTTTGACAATACCTTTCTGGTTTTCAAATTCCAAAACGTCCCCGATTCGGAATTTATTCCGGCTTTTGAAGAACACCCCGGCAATCATGTCCTTTACACCAAATTGCATCACAAAATACAGGAGGAAAAAAACAACCCCAACAAGTACATATGCAAACGCCGACCGGATAGAGAAAAACAGAAAGAGGTAAAGCACAAGGAAAATAACCCAGGAAATCAGTTCAACCAAGGGGAAATAAGTTTGGGTCAAACGGCTGTTTTTCTTGCTTTTGAACACTACGGACAAGCCAAACTTCAGCAGCCTGAAAAATATCAAAATCAAAACCGCAAAAAGGATGAGCCTTCCAAAGTATTGCGATCCTATGGTGTTTGTTATATCCATTTTTAACTATTTAAAGCATTTGATAAAGAACATGATAATTTATTCATTGCTTGCGCCCTTTCAGGGCTTATTGGTGATTTTTCATTTTACAAAGGGCTATACCCTTTGTTGATGCTATCAGCCATTTGGGCTGCGTTTTTTGATATTCAATATTCAAGATGCTTTCCAATTGATTATTTCCAAAAAGATTTAATTGTTTCCCATAATTGCGTTCCTGATATGCATTGTCATATATTTGTCCAGCTCATAGACCGGCCCGGCAATTTCCGTGATCAGTCCTGTGCGTTTCAATAAAAGAATGTTGTTCTCAACTGTTTCCCTGTTATCAAACGTCAGCCGTTGCAGTTTGGCCAGGTCAAGTCGTTTGTGCAACAGGAACTGCATCAGGTAAATCCTGATTTCCGGGTTCAAGTCCTCAAATCCAGATACATCCAAGGTTTCCGGGGGCCGGATAAAGACCGTATTGTCTTTCACTTCGGTAATGGAAGCCACCCACGAAAGCAATGCAACCCCAATATTGCCACCAGAATAATTAAAGAACTGCGAACACAATTTCGCCAGCTCTGTATTTCTTATTTTTATACTTGGTTTTTCCTCCAACCTTAAGTCGAAGCCGCCAGAAGAATGCCTGAACATAATCACATCGTTCAGTTCAGAGGCATTGAACGGCTGGAGTTCGATAATCGACAGGAAATATGATTCAATATTGTTCATTTGGTTAATAAGCCCAAAACTATCACTTGTGCAATTGATCAGAAATAAACAGGAGTTCCCGTAATCACGGATTAATTCTGTAAGGAACAAAATCAATTCGTTTCCCTTTTCCGATTTTTCCCACCAAAGCTCCAGGTCATCGATGATTATGATCGGGTTTCCCGATAGTTTTGAAAAAATATCCCTGTAACCACCGGCAATCTGGGTTGCTTCCCTAAGTTTGCCAACAAAAATATCCCTTGAAACAGAACCTGCGGGTGGAGGAGTGAGGTAATAAACTTCTTTCCCTTTTCCAAAGGAATTGGAGATATACCTTGCAAAAAAAGTTTTCCCCGAATTCCGGTCGCCTTTCACCAAAATTGCCCCATTGTAACCTTCATAAAACCTTTGGAAAGCTTTTTCGGCATCCTGTAGTTCCTTTTGTCGGTTATACCAGAATTCAGGTTGGTAATTGTATTTTAAAAGAAAAAGTTGTCTGTAATAAAACGGAAGCTTGCCCAACACCTCTTTGTCGGGCGAAACACTGCCCTTCAGTGTCAGGAGTGAATCCACAAAAGGTCTTTTTTGTTTTGTGTTTATTTTTTTGGCAAGCAGGAACAGCTCGCTCCGTTTCAACCAAAGGTTGGCCCTTTGTTTTTGAAAGGCAGATTTGAGATTGTTTATTTTTTCCCTGAAAAGCGAAACGTGCTTTTCTGCTTCGCGCTTGCTTACGTAATTTTTAAATTTATCAGGGGTCGTAACCAGCCTGTAAACCGATAAATTATCCAACGAACGGTTCATTTGCAATATCAGGCTTTCAGAAACCCTTTCAAGGGATTCTTTGATTTTTTTTGTCTCTGCGGTAATAATTTGGTTTTGCCTGGCGATAAATCCCGCTCTTTCCCCTTTTGAATGGAAGCGCTCTATTTCGCCAAGGTCATAAGAAAATTCTTGCGCACCGTCCGTATTGTCTTCATGGATGCTCACAACACTTGCCAATCGTATGGCATGTTTTACAACCGAAACCGATTTATGTATTTCTTCTGACAAAGTCGTGGTAATCCGTAAAAGTGGTTCCAGTAAATTATTCTGGATGTAATAATCGATAAGGCGATAGGCCGAAATATTGATGGTGTCGAAATCCGTGAACATAAGGCGGTCAATCCCCCCTTTTTGCCCCTCATCTTTCAATTTTATGTTTTTGGGCAAACGACCAATAATCGCCTTGATGTTCTTATAGGTCTTATCGGTGATTTTGTTCAATACAAGTTTATAATCCCCATCTATTTCAAGGTTTTCGTCCTCTAAGGGCAATTTAAATTCTTCCGATTTCCCTTCCTTGAAAAGCCTCGCAAAATCCCGAAGGTACGAATTGAGCTTTTTTATGTTTTTTGTAATGGATTCTTCCGTGCTCGTATTGATTTCGAGAAGGGTCTGCTCAATGGTTTTTTTCAAACGCTGTTTGATAAGCGACAATTGCAGGTCGATCAGAACCCCATTGTAAAGTAGGTTCCTGTTGGTTTGCCAGTGTGAAGGGGCGTTTAAAATATCTTCCTTTAAAGCATTTAGTTTTTTTGTGTTTTTTGCTGCGATGAATCTATTGGCCGGGACCATTTCTGTTTTTTTGCCAATGGCCGTAATTATCCGTGCGCTTTCATTCTGGAGGTTGTTGAAAATCAACTCCCTTTCGTCCTTGTTGATTTTTCGTAAACGTTCCAGTTTTTCCAAAACCTCTTTTTCGCCGGAAACAATACGTTCTTTTGAAATGCCATTTTGTTCCAAAAGGTTGAAATTATTTTCGAGCAATGCCTGGAGTTTTTGGTATTCAACAACGTAAACCTCGTTTTGCCGGCCCGATTCACGAAGGGAACCGTGCAGTGTTTGGAGGAAAGGCACCGGCAGCTCGTGGTCGATAAGTTTTTTTAGTTTTAACGGGTATGGGATACCTTTCTCCAGTTTGCTATTGGTATGGAAAAGCCTTTTTGAGAATTTATAGAAGCGGGTGCCGAAATTATCAAGTTCTTTTGCTTGTAGATCCTGTTTGTCAATTGTTATCTTTCGCTTTAAAGGAACCGTAAAACAAAGGTTTTCCACATGCTGGACAATGTAATTCAAAGCAGCCCCGATCCCCTCCTTTTGTTCTTTTTCGATTTTTTCCTGGAGTTCCTGAAGGACTTTGGTAAAACGGATGAGCAAATTTGTCCGTACCGAAGCCAATTGCCTTTTTTGTTTGTCAGGTTTGGCATTTAGGAAATCTTCGGATCTTAATGTGGCATAAGCCTCCTTCACGTATTTGGAAACAGTGAAAGTCTTGTCCTCGTTAAATTGGATTGCAGGGATAAAATAATCGCCATGGAATTTTTCAATGGTTTTAACGAGTGTGGAATAAAGGGCCCTTAAATCGTTTTCCACCACGGGCTCCCGGGGAAACGCGACTTCTACGGTATGTTGTTTTTTGCTTTCCAAAACCCCGGGGCTTGCACTGATGTATTTCATCTTTTCGGAAACGATACCAAGGTTCAGCTTTCGGAAAGTGCTTGAAGCCCTTATTAAAAGTACTGTTCCGATATTTTTAAATAATTCACTGGTTTTACCCACAAATTCCTTTGCGTTGTCTTTTCCCAATTCGGGGATACCGGAAATAATAAGGTCGGTTTCCTTCGACTCCAGCATCATCAGGTCGTAATAAGGTTTTTGGTCGATCTCGTTATTGATGATCCTGATTTTTGCTTCCATGCGCATTGAGTTCAATAGATGCTGGGTTTTGCGCAGGATGTTGTCGTGCTGGTCGTTTTTTGAGTTTACGATAATCAAGCGGATTTCGGCATTTTGCCATTGCTCCGATTGAACGATCAGTTTGCTCAGGGTCAAGGCAAGGTTGCCCTGGTTGCTTTCGTCTTTCCACCAAATATCAATGGACGAATAATTTCCAAAGCCCACATTTTTGTCATAGTCCACCAGCAGGACGTTCATGTCCAGTTCGTACAGCGTATCCAGCATTTCAACAAAGCGGGCCGGATCGGAAGTTTGCCTTGCCCAGCCAAGTAACAACGTATTGGGCTCATATCCCGAAAACCCATAAACACGTGCGATGGTTTCTATCCCATCGTAAATATCCCTTACGGTTTGCCTTCTTGAAAACACACCGGTTCCGATTTCCTTGTCATCAATGGATTGTTTGTGTTTTGGGAAAAGGACTTTTGCCTCTTTATCCTCGATCAAATCAAAATTGGAAAGTGCACCATGTTTACCTGCAATGCTTTTCCCCAACTCTATAAGGTAGGGCCTTTTCCCGGTTCCACCGCTGAACAGGATAATGTTGGGCTGCCAGTTGCGTTCGTTCAACCTGCTCCGGTCCATTTTGACCAATGCCGATCTCACGACCGAAGAATAGACACTTTGCCAAATATCGCCATATTCTGTTTTTAGCTGTTTCCGTTTCAGGTAAAAATACAAACCGGCCATAATGATGAGGGCCCCGATCATGGCTGCCATGTCCAATTTGAACATAACGCCGAAAGCTGCAATAAAGCCCAACAGCCCGACATATCGGTTTACCTTAAAAGTTGGCCTGAAATCGGGGCTGGCCCAGCTTTCAAGGAAAAAAGCGAGGTTGATGAACCCATAGGAAGCCAGGTAAAACATGGAGACAATCCCGGCAATTTTATCCAGGTCGCCAATTAATATCCCACCTTCGGCAATAAGGAAAATGAAAAGGAGTGCGTTTCGAGGTTCGTTGTTGGCACCGTAACCTTTGGCAAATATCTTTGGAGTGATTTTATCTGAAGAAACAGCCTGTAAAATCCTTGGTCCTCCAAGTATCCCGCCAAGGGCCGAAGAAAGTGTTGCGCCCCAAATCCCCGCAAAAACGAGGGCGGGTACCCAGGCTACTTTTAACAGGAAATTATAATCGTTGATAAGCAGGTCACGGTTGACAAAAACAGCGAGCACAATTGCCAGTCCGGCATAAACAATGAACCCGATGGCTATGGCCCCAAGCGTACCAAAGGGGATGGATTTTTTTGGATCTTTTAAATCGCCCGACATGGCCACACCCGCAGTAAAACCGGTAACCGCCGGGAAGAAAATGGCAAAGATCAATTCCATGGATAGATTATGTCTTACCGGTGTTAACACAATCGATTCAGGTGCCAAATCCCCGTGCATGAAAAAACCCACAAATATGGAAACAAGCGAAAGCCCGATGGCTGCCAAAATATAAAACTGGGTCTTGATGGCCAGCGAAGTGCTGATAAATGCAATGAGCACGAGAACGACAATCGCACCCGTCCCGATGATGCGGTATCCGTCCACGTTTTGTTCAAGGTGGAGAAAACCACGAATGGCCTCGATGCTCAGGAAGTTTTCGGCAAAACCCACAAGGTATAGGGAAATACTCAAAGCCGTCCCGATAAACAGGACAATCCCGATGGCGCCGCCCATGGGCAACCCCAGGCTGCGGGACAAAATATAATAGATCCCGCCTGCTTTAATTTTTTTATCGGTCGCAATGGAGGAGATACTCAGTCCGGTGGTAATGGAAATTATATGAGCAATAAGGATAATGACAAGTGCATATATCAACCCCGCTTCACCCACGACCCATCCAAGTCTCATGTACATGATAACCCCAAGGATGGTTAGGATGGAAGGTGTGAAGACCCCGGAAAATGCTCCAAATTTTTTAGGTGACGGCATACAGTGTTTTTAATCCGATGTAAAAATAGGAAAAAAACAGAACCGTATCTATATTGTGTTATAGACTATTTTAAAACTGAAATTTCCGATAGAAGCTTTTCCCCTTACTTCAACCTTTTAAAACTACCCAATTCCCCTTTATCTATCCTGGCATTCAGCTCGTCCACCACGTTTTTGAAATCGCTTTTATGACCACAATTGTACATTTCGACCAGTGGGTCTTTGTCGAGTATCAAATCGTATAATTGCTGAACGGAATATACCCGCATTGCCCTTGTATAGGTTCCGTAAGAAATACTGAGAAATGCTACGTTCCGGTCGATGCCCCTTTGGTCGAGGAGAAAACCATTGTGCAGTTCAACGGGTAGGGTGAGTTTCCCGTTTCTGATCAGGTCCCTTGAGTCGGGATAGCTGATAATTTTTGATTTGTCGTCAGAAAGCGTTACCGGCACTTTGTCGGAATAGTCCTTCTTTGTTTTGTAGATAATCACCGGGGGCGATGCTTGAAGGTTTGTTTCGCCGGTTTTTTCTTTTTCTTCCATTTTTTGTGAATCGTTGACCTGGGTTTTTTGGGAGCAGGAAATAACTGTTACCATGATTAACAATGCAATCCCCTTAATTAAGTTGTTCCTTTTCATTTTTATGTTTTCTTGATGATTTTATGATTGGGTAAAGTTAAAAAAAGATTGTTGATAATGCGCAAATGGATTTATTGTTCCCTGATACCCTTTTGCCGCTAAATCGAGTCCAATATTTCCTGAAACCCCTTTTCATTCCTGATCGTACTGAAGTTTTGATCGTTTGAAATTCTGTTTATATCTTCAAAACCCTTGTCAACCGCCTTCTGCAATTCAATGATGGCCTTTTGGTTTTCCCCCATTTTTGCCAACTGGACAGCTTTTAGATAATAAACTTCGGAATTATCAGGGTCAACCTTTTCATAAATAACCAAGAATTTCCCAGCAGCCTCTATTTGCCCACTTCGCAATGCATTTCTCGCATACATATACGAGACAAGGCTCAGGTAATTCAGCAAGCGCTTGTTCATAAACCTTAAATTACGGTCTTTGGCTTTTTTGGACGAGGTTTCAATTTCCTTCAATTTATTGTCCCACCATTTACTGTTTTCGGTCTGCATGGCTTTTGTCAATTCCTGCTGAACCTCTTTTTCCATGGTTTCCAGTTTTTGTTTTTCACCGGTCAATTTCTTGTATTCCTTGTCTGTCTTTAGTTTAGTTAATTCGGAAGAAAAATCACTGACATCATATATTCCCGATAAAAACGTAATCGCTTTCTGGTCTGTTTCGGCAAGCTGAAGAATGGAATGGCTGCTCCTGTATTGTTCACGGTCATTTTCGCATTTCCCAACAAAATCATCAATCATGGCATTGTCAACGGAAACCAGTTTTTTTCGCATGGCATCAAACTCCAAGAATTGAAATGCTTCTTCCATGATTTCTGAAGGAGGCCAATCATGTTCACCATTGTATATTATGTGATGATGAAAAATCCCCGATCCTTCCAATGTCTTCCCGAGTTCTGCCATTTCAAGGTAATTGAAATCCTCGTTCCCTACCATGCTGCAATAAATGAAATTCGTTTGGGGTTGTGTGTTGACCTGAGGAAATCCTGCCCCGCAACCAATGACGCCCGCAATCTTCCGTTTGAACAAAGCCACTCCCGCGGCCACCCTTGCACCCCCTGAAAACCCTGCGGTATAAATCCTTTCGGAATTTATGCGAAATCGCTTTTGAACATCATCCATCATGGACGAGATGGCTTTATCTGATTCCGCCGGGCTTTGGCCATTGGTGGAATTATTTGAACCTGCCAGGATAAATCCATGGGTATCGGCCAATCCCTTGTATTTTTCAACCGGCATTTTTCCCCGTTCATGGGCATCAAAGAAAAAGACCACTGGAAAGGTTTTGTCCTGAACATAAGTTGAAGGTAAGTAGAGTGCATAGGTTTGTTTGGGATCGGCCAAACATTTTACCTTTCCATAAATCTTTCCCGGTATAAAAGCGGATTTCACCTCTTTTTTAATGGGATTGCTTTTGCCCTCTTTTTTTGTATTGGTGTTACAGGAAACCAATCCGCTTATCACAATAAGGATAATCAATAATCGAAATACTATGTGTTTTGAATTCATTGGATATTTTTTGTCAAAAATACTAAATTTGGGATTGCCCCAAAAAAACAAAACTAAACAAATAGTTGCATAACTAAAAATTTAGTTATATGTTTGCGGCGTCATTTTTTTGAAATGGCTTTTTTTGAACAATAATCAACTAAGAAATTATACCGAAAAAATTAGCATAGAATAATGAGAGCCTGATTTTTTCGAGTATAAACTACTTCTAATTGGCAATGCAAGCCAAATAAGAATTAGTAAAGTTATAAAACTAAACAGATAGTTTTTCATGAAGGAATTAACAAAAGCAGAAGAGCAGGTAATGCAGGTTTTATGGACAATCGAAAAAGGTGTCGTAAATGATATGCTACATCAATTTGACAATCCAAAACCAGCGTACAACACGGTTTCCACCATTGTGAGGATATTGGAGAAAAAAGGATTTGTCGGGCATAAAGCTTATGGCAAAACCCATGAGTATTTCCCATTGGTATCAAAAGGCGAATACACGAAAAAATATTTTGGCAGTTTTATGACCAACTATTTCAGCAACTCTTATAAAGCGTTGGCATCTTTTCTGGCAAATGATAAAAAGGTAAGCATTGAGGATTTGGAGGAAATGAAGCTGATGATGGAAAAGGAAATCAACAAACAAAAAGGGAGGGGCAATGGATAAGCTGTTTTTATATATAGTGCAGTCTGGGGTCAGCCTCACCTTGTTATATGGCTTTTACTTCTTATTCTTACGAAAGGAAACCTGCTTTACTTGCATACGCATCTATCTTTTGTTTTCCCTTTTGTTTTCTATGTTCATTCCATTTGTGCCCGATATGATTGCTGTTCAAAAACTTATCCCGGAATCTTTTTCATTTACACTTGATAGTGTCACCATTGTTCCTGGAAATGTTTTATCCGGAAACGGCCAACAAAACTCATTTTGGCAAGTATTAATTTGGATTTATGTTTCGGGGCTGTTTTTTGGCTTGATTAGACTTTCTATTCAATTGTGGCACATATTCATCCTGATACAAAGAACCGGTATTCGCAGGCAGCAAGGTGTGAAAGTGGTATATACAGGGAAACCCTATGCGAATTTCTCGTTTTTCAATATCGTTTTCCTCAACAGTACATCCAATGAGGGTGGTGATACCAAACAGATATTCGATCATGAAAAAACCCACATTCAACAAAGGCATTACCTCGACTTGGTATTCGTTGAACTGTTGACAATCCTGTTTTGGTTCAACCCGGTAATTTGGTTTTATAAGCATTCGTTAAAAACCGTTCACGAATACCTGGCCGATGAAGGAGTCCTGGCGGCAGGCTATCTCAAGGAACCGTATCAAAAATTATTGCTGGACCAAACCTTTGGTATCCAACTTTACGCATTAACAAATAATTTAAACAAATCATTAATTAAAAGGAGATTTGTCATGATGTTAAAACAAAAAAGAAATTCGCAGACTATTTTTAAGACAATGCTTGTCGTTCCTCTTATGTTGCTCATTGCATTTGTCGTATCTTGTAACAGCGAAGATTTAAACGAGGAATTAAAGGAAGCAAAAGAAATAATAGAGGTAAAAAACGGCCAAACTGATATTTTTACGGTTGTTGAGGAAATGCCAACATTCCCGGGAGGAGACGAGGCAAGGATGAAATATCTTGTTGAAAATATCCGATATCCTGAAGTTGCTCAAAAAAACGGGATACAGGGTCGTGTATTTATAACTTTTGTAGTGGAAGAAGATGGTTACTTATCCAATGTAAAGGTCTTAAGGGGAATCGGTGGCGGATGTGACGAAGAAGCCGTCCGGGTAATTGAAAACATGCCGAAGTGGGAACCCGGAAAACAAAATGGCAAGGCTGTGCGTGTACAGTTCAATATGCCCATTATGTTTAAGTTGGATTAAATTTGGATTCCTTTTCCCATTTAATATTTTTAAAATGAAGATTCTTTTTCATTTAATTGTTGTCTTTGTTTTTCTTCTTGTCAAAGACGGAAATGCACAGTTTTATAAAAGAAAAATAAACAGCTACAATGACAAAGGCCAACGCACCGGCCTTTGGTTTTTTTATTGGGACGATGAGAACAAGGTTCCCATGTCAAGGGCATTTTACAAAAATGGGTATGAATCGAAGGTGAGCAAAGAGTACCACCAAAATGGCAAAATGCGCCTGAAATTCAGGTATTATAAAGATAAACGCTTAAAAGTGAAGTTTTACAATGAAGGGCGTGTGCTTGAGGCAAAAGGCTGGGCAATTATGGAATACAATAAAAAGGATACGCATTTTTATTATCAGGGCAAGTGGAAATATTTTGATGGAAAAAGGAAGCTGGTAAGGACAGGATGGTACGAAAAGGGTGTCGAGGTGGCCAGTTCAGAGAATCAAAACCAGACATAACCAAAGAATATTTCAATTTATTTTCTTTTTTTTAGCTTTTTCCTTGCGATATAGAAATTTTCTTATATTTGCAATTAGTTTCATTTTGGGAAAATCAATCCCGTATCGAAACGGCTAATAAATCAAGAAAAACACCTAATGTTTAGATTAAGAGCATTTTACGGTATTGGCACAAAGTTCGTAAACTTATACACCAAGCAAATCAAGTGTATAAATTTTAAAAACTTTAACAAAATGAGGACAATCTACGTAACAATTCTCGCCGCAATCATTTCAGTAAGCACATTCGCACAATCATCAGTGGATACAACGTATTCAAAAGAATGGAATGGCAAATCAAAAACATGGGAACAAACTGAAAGGGTAATTACAGCCAGTCAAAATGGCCTGGTTGATTCCGAACTAATGCAGGTTCAAAAAGATGGAAGTTGGGTAAATTATTATTTCAACA
>JAADJA010000013.1:0-6029 GCA_013151015.1 Chlorobiota bacterium | reverse complement strand
ATTTCTTATAATAACGGACTTGTAATTGAAGAATTTGAACAATCCTGGAACGAAAGGAAATTGAAGTGGGAAGATAACTACAGGAAACTGTACAGTTATGATAAAGCCGGTAACCCGGTTCAAATCCTGCATCAGAATATTTTTAACGGAAAGTATGTGAATACCTCCAAGGAAATCATGACCTATACCGCCGATGGGGAATTGAAAGATAAAGTTATCCAGAACTATGACGAGGCATGGACAAACTTCCTGAAATACCAGTATTATTTCCTTGAAGTGGATGTGCTGATGGAAGAAAACCTCACCTATTGGGACGGGAACGGATGGAACGGCAAAAGCCTTTCAACTACATATACTTACAACGCAAACGGTGAGCTTTCCTCAAGCATAAAAGCTGAAAAAACCGAAAAAAGGGAGATAAAACTGAACAAACAAGAGTTTGTATATAACGAAAATGGCCAGTTGACCGAGGAAAACGGTTTTCAGTGGAAGAAGGGAAAAAACAGTTGGAAAGAAAACAACCGTATAAAATTTGAATTTGATAATAATGGAAACACCATTGCCGGAATGAGTCAAGTGATCGACAGAAGCGGAAACTGGAGCGATGTTTCCTATACAGGGATTCCTGCAGCAGGGAAGTTGATCGAAGGAACGGATTTCTTGGCTCGTATGACTTGCGAAATCCATCCCGATGATTTCCAAAGGAATGCGAGATTAAAGTTCAGCAATCCCGATAAAGAGATTTATCAAATCAGGATCGTTGATGAATTTGGTGAAATCGTCAGCACGGATGTAACATCAAAAGATGCAATTTCATTTAATATAGGAAATTTGCATCAAGGAGAATACTTTGTTGAGTTGCAAGGTAGGAATTTATTTTCTGGTAAATTCTCGATTGAATAGGACACCTTACCATGTAGATTACCTTACCTTGATTTGCTTGAGCCACACCGCCCGGTGTGGCTCTAATTTTTTTTATAAGGGGTTTGTTTTTCCCTATGCTGGGCATAGGATAACCTGAATGGAACTCGGAAAGGGCTGAAATACTGTTTTTGCAAATGGTCACAGAAGGGCATGTTCAGATATTTCAATTTTATTTCTCCCGGTAACTAACCGTAAGAAGTGTTTGCCCAACAACCTTCAATGTGTTTTTGTCGATGGTGCTCATATTATCACCGATGGTATGCCAGTATTTGAAAAAGGAGTTGCCCGGTGTGTCTTTCGACAAATGGATGATATCAATGGTCGGGATTTTAGCGATTTCGTTGATATATTTATGGTCGTCGTCAATATAGCCGCCGTTTTCAAAAAGGAAGTATTCCCCATAACCCAGTTCCTTTCCGGTATTCCAGACCTTTTTAAGGATGTGGGAGGCATATTCCATCGAAAAGCCTTCCATATAAAAGGTGGCATCCTTTGCGCCCACCATATCCAGTAAGATTCCATAATGTGGGCTGTAATCGGGATCGTGCAGGTTTTTCGACCAGTATTGTGCGCCAAGTCCCCAATACTCCCCTTGCCCGCGTTTTGGCGAATCCATCGGAGGACCGTAATCTTCCGTATCAAAAAAAATATAGTCCACACCTATATTCGGCTTTGACAAGCCCATTTGCCGGGCAATTTCCAGGATAACCCCTACGCCACTTGCGCCATCGTTGGCGGCATCAATGGGAGTTCGGTGATTTGCGGGATCGGGATCGTTATCGGCATAAGGCCGCGAATCCCAATGCGCACTAATGAATATCCGCTTCTTTGCCTGTGGATTGATGGAGCCAATGATGTTTTTCCCGTTCAGGATGGTCCCGTCATAGGCCCTGATTTTAAACTTTTGAACCACAACGGTGTCGGCAAACTCGTTCAACTTACCTGAAAGGTATTTTGCACAGGCATCATGCGCCGGGGTATTTGGCACACGTGGCCCGAAAGCAACCTGGTCGGCAACGTATTTATATGCGGAATCCGCATTGAAATCAGGAATATTAATAGTTGGGGTTGCTTTGTTTTCAGCTTTTGATGTTTTAGGGGAATCATTCCCCCCACAGGAAAACAGCAGTATTGCCAATGCAATAAATAATGAGTTTAATAAATATTTCATGGTTAAAATCATGTTAAAATAAACCGGAATCCTTTCCAAATTCCCCTGAATAAATAAACTCTTGTAAGGGCTTTCTCACACGTTCGGCATATTCCATTTTTTCTAAATTTGGATGTAGGATAGTGGGATTGCCGATATAACCTATGGCGATAACACTTATGGCTTCAAAATTTTCGGGGACCTGGAAAAGACTATTTGCTTTTTCAGCATCGAAACCTGTCATCTGATGGACATAAAGCCCTTCCGCAGCAGCCTGAAAAGTCAAGTGGGCAACGGCTTGTCCAAGATCGTACATCCGGTTAAGGTTTTCACCATCCCCTTTTACGACATCTTTTTTGGCACAGCTCACAATCAATACAGGGACAAACTGGCTCCATATCTGATTGAACTCCACCAAGGTTGACATAATATTATTGTAAGTTTCATCGCCCTTTTCTCCAAGGATGAATGCCCAGGGTTGTTCGTTGGATGCCGAAGGAGACCACCGGGCCGCCTCGAACATACGTTGCAGTTTTTCTTTTTCAACGGGTTTTTCAGAAAATGCCCGTGGACTCCACCGCTTTTTTAGCAATGGATTGATACTGTATTTTGTGCTTGCTTCGTTGTTCATTTTATTTGTGTTTGAAAACTTAAAAAACCAAGGTGAAAATCGTTCCCTCATCAGGTTTTGATTTCACGTTTATTACCCCTTTATGAAGGTGCATGATTTGCCTGGAAAGGCTCAATCCAATTCCAGAACCTTCCTCTTTGGAGGTAAAGAACGGCATAAATATCTTTTCTATTATATCTTGTTTTATCCCTGACCCATTATCGGAAATTTCGATATAGGTACGGTTGTTCTCGTTGGCGTAGGCCGAGAGTTTTATTTGGGGGTTTTCCTGGTCCCTCACTGCATCAATGGCGTTCAGGATCAGGTTGATCAATACCTGATCAAGAAGATCGGGATCGGCTGTCAGCTTTAAATCCGTTGGGAATACTTTGCATTGGCAATTAATGTTCAACTTTTCTATTTTGGGTGTCAATAATTGTTCTGCCCGGTCGAATGCCTCCCGGATTTGAAAATACCTGAAATTGGGTTTCGGGATACGGGTCAGGTTACGGTAAATATCCACAAAATTCAATAAGCCCTTACTTCTGTTTTGAATAGTGGCCAAAGCATGTTCCACGCTTTCAATGTCTTCCCCTTCCAGCGTTTTCAAAACGGTTTTGTCATCGCTTTTTTCGATGAGCATATCGTTCACAGTAGAGGCAAGCGATGAAATGGGCGTGATGGAATTCATTATTTCATGGGTAAGCACACGGATGAGTTTTTGCCAGGATTCGATTTCTTTTTCCTCCAATTCTGCATGGATATCCTGAAAAGCCACTAGGGTGAACTCTTCCCCGCGCATTTTAAACTCAGTGGCATAAGCCGATAATTGTTTGACTTCGTCACCGGTAAATATCTTGATAAGCGATTTGTCGCCGGCTTTCAATTTCAAGAGGGTCGCCGGCAATTCGGCTTTTACGCTTTCAAGTTCATGTACTGTCCTGATATTGGGTTTCTTGAAAAGCCGTTTGGCCGTATTGTTGAACATATCAATGGTGCCATCGGATTTATAACAGACAATCCCAATGTTGATGTGCTGTACAACGGTCTGTAAATAATTGTAGTGTTCCTGCTTTTCGGCCCTGTGCTTTTTGAATTCGGCAATTACCTCGTTGAGGGATTTATGCAAGGCTTCAAAATTTTTCCCGAGGGACTTATCCGAAAAAGAGGTTGAAAAATCGGCATGACGGATGCTGGTAAAAAATTGGGCAAGCTTTTTATTGGTTTGCTCCACATACCTGATCAATGAATAGGTCTGCAAACCGATAATGATGGCCAGGATAGCTGCACTGATTTGATATTTCGCTATCATTGCCAGATAGAAAAACATAAATACGAAAATCATTAGCAGGACTACCCTGATTACAACCGCTGCCCGAAATCGTTTATAAATCATACTTTTCTATCCTCCGGTAAAGTGAAGCCCGTGTAAGGCCAAGTTCCTTGGCGGCTTTACTGATATTTCCCCCGTGTTTATCAATTACTTTCCGAATGAGCATTTTCTCGGTCTCTTCCAAGTTGAAAGTTGTGGGCGTAATTCCCGACTTGTTTTTGTCGTCCATATTTGAAAGGAAAAAATCATTGGGTTCCAGCACATTCGATTCGCTCATGATTACAGCCCTCTCAACCGAGTGTTGCAACTCACGGATATTGCCCGGCCAGGTATGTTTTTCCAACCTTTTCATGGTGGAGGGGCTCAGCCTTTTCTTGGGCATTTTGTATTTTTTACAGTAAATTTCCAAAAAATGATCGACAAGTTGTGGCAGGTCTTCCAATCGTTCGCGCAATGGCGGGACTTTAACTTCTACTGTATTGATCCTGTACAATAGATCCTGCCTGAACTTCCCATCGTTTATCATTTGATAAAGGGGCATGTTCGTGGCACAGATCAAGCGGATATCAATGGGTATTTCTTTGTTGGTCCCAATACGGACAACTTTCCTGTTTTGCAAAACACTCAGTAACTTTGATTGTAGTCCAAGGGTGAGGTTTCCGATTTCATCAAGGAAGATGCTCCCTTTGTTGGCGGCTTCAAACCTGCCGGGACGGTCTTCCTTGGCATCCGTAAAAGCCCCTTTCTTAAAACCAAAAAGTTCGCTTTCGAAAAGGCTTTCACTTATTGCACCCAGGTCCACACTGATAAAAACTTCATCCTTTCGGTTTGAGGCTTTGTGAATGGCACGGGCAACAAGCTCCTTCCCTGTCCCGTTTTCCCCGAGGATCAATACATTGGCATCTGTTTTTGCCACCTTTTGTGCAGCTGACAATACTTTCATCATTGCCGGTGAACTCCCGATAATATCGGTATAGGACATGTCCTGGTCGGCAATCAGGATTTTTTGTTTGCCGCGCAAATCCTCCAGCTCCTTTTTGGATTCCCTCACTTTCAGGTTGGCAGTAATGGTGGCAAGCAGTTTTTTGTTCTCCCAGGGTTTCAAAAGAAAATTCGTGGCACCCATTTTTATCCCCTGAACGGCGAGTTCAATGTCTCCATAACCGGTAATGAATATGACCACGGCTGCCGGGTCGATTTCCAAAATAACATTCAGCCAATGAAAGCCTTCCTTCCCACTGGTGGCATCTTTTGAAAAGTTCATGTCGAGAAGGATGACGTCGTAATTTTCATTTACCAAGAGGCTTTTGATGTTTTCCGGGTCCTTTTCGGTATGCACGATGGTGAAGTGCTGTTTCAAGAAAAGTTTTGCGGCCAACAACACATCCTGGTCATCGTCCACTACCAAAAGCCTTGCATCTATTTTATCCATAATAATTCCCTAATTGAAATTCAGGGACAAATGTAAAAAAAATGTTCGGAATCGGACAATAAATAATGTGTAATTAGTTGAATTTATGCCTGTTTATGCATTCCCATTATTCAATATCTGCAATACTTTGAATCAACTCCAAAAGTATTTCCGTACTCTCTTCGCCTGAACCATAAGGCAAGACACTTTCAATTCCTTCAGTAATATTTTGATTGTCCAATAAACTTTGGCATTCTCCTTTCAAGTACGTGCTAACACTAGGATTTGAATCATTGATATTTTGAAAAATATCTGAACAATTATCCAATATGTAAATAATATCCTCAAAATCATGGCTCTGTCTTAAATCATTTCCGCCACGTCCATTATGAGCCTCAAATTTTGCAGCTAAATAATACTCAGGTGGAAATACAAATACCTCTGTTCCATCGGGAAGAATTTTGGATATTTTAATTCCAATACCTTCTTTATACCACCGATTTGTGAATCCAAGGACTTTTGAATCCGTTGGCATTACATCAACCTTTATATCATTATAAATCCACCTGCAAATGGGTGACCCCTTCGAGGTATCGTTTGT
>JAADJA010000157.1 GCA_013151015.1 Chlorobiota bacterium | reverse complement strand
CAATCTTGCTTTTTGTCCCATTGCTTTTTTCCTGTGTTGAAGGTGACGATAATAATGTCAGCCCTTCGGATGCCCGGGATGATTATATTGGGGACTGGGACGTGACCGAAAGCTGTTCCAAGGATTCATATTCCGTTCAAATTGTAGCAGATGCGAATAACAATGACCGGGTGCTGATCAAAAGCTTTTGGCATATTACTAATCAAGAGACTCCCCCCTATGCACTAATTGATGGTGATATTATTACTATCCCCAAACAATTCATCATGAACGATGGTTCCCTCGAAGTACATGGTACAGGGACTTTGAACAAGAAAAAAATAACCTGGTTTTATGAAATTAACGATGGGGCCGATTTATATAGTTGTTCGGCAACTTATGAAAAGAAGTAAAAGTTTGATGTTTGACGCATTTCGGACTATTTGGCAATGAGCAATGGGAATTTGGTTTGGGGCTGGTATTTTAATAATGCGTTTATTCGACATTGGTCATTCGACACCCGACACCCGACATCTGACACCCGACACCCGACAAGCTCTTAATAAACTATCTTCAGGAACAACCCCCTATTCCTTCTCCGTTTCACTTTTCATTTTGCTCAATTTGGTTATGACATCGGCATAAATTTCATCAAGTACCTCCAAATCGGATTGATAAAAACCCATGCTGCTCTCAAATTGCTCCTTGGTGATATGGTATTTTTCCAAAATGGATTCATATAAAAAAAGCTTTTCAACTTGAATCTTTTTCATTTTGGTTTTTTGCTCTTTCCAAATAATGGCATCGTAAAGGTGCATATCGACAATTACATCCACCATTTCGTCCCTTGGGATAAGATTGTCAGGGGGAATGGCCTTCACCCGGACTTTTTCGGTACAGCCCGATTGCAGGGTGAGGGAGATAAAAAGAATGAATATTATATGGGCTTGTTTCATTTCTTGGGTGGAGGTGGGGGGAATTTGATGTCGTATTCTTTGTTGATGCCCTGGATCACTTGTGGGGTAATATCAAAAGTGTCTTTGGCAAGAAGGATTCCACCGTTGTCGTTGTAACTCAGCACATAATCAAAATTTGCCGAATTGTTGTACCTCAACAGGAATTTCCGGATACTGTCCAAAAGTACCATGTTCATTTCAACTTCCTTTCTTGAAAGTTCCATTGTATATTGATCCTGGAGGTTGTATAAATCTTGTTGGGTTGCCATCAGTTGCTCATAAATCTGCTGGGCACTTTGCTCCGAAATACTTTGTTTTTGCACCTGTTCCTGAAGATAGGCGGCATCTTTTTGGTAAGCTTCCTGTTTGACGGCAATGTCCTCGGATTTCCTTTTTCTCTCCCTTTCCAGTTCTTTGGCCAGTTTATCCACGAGTTTGTATTTGGCCAAAACCAAATCAGAATTCACAAAGGCAATGGAACCTTCCAAAGAAGAAACCGAAGGAAGGTTGATGGTTTCTGCCGGTTTTTGCTCCGGCGTTTCGCTCTTATAATTAAAAAACAATATATAAAGTATGGACAGCCCGATAAGGACAATGATACTCAATACAATACTTACACGTGATAATTTTGTGTTTTCCATCTAAAGTAATTTGAATCTTGTTTAATTGAAATATTAAATTATTGAATTATGTGCAATTTGTCGTACACCCAAACTAATTTCCAACTTCCGATAAGAATTTGATGCGCATCATCCTTACCTCTTTTTCGGTGTATTCGTCTTCACCCAGTTCGACCAGGGCATCTTCCACTGAATCGGATTCGGCTTCTTCGAAATATTCAAATATCTCTTCCTGATGGTATTCGTCAACAAACTCATCGATATAATAATTGATGTCTATTTTGGTGCCGGAAGAAACTATCCGTTCCATTTCGGTGAGCAATTCCTCAACGTTCAAATCCTTTGTATGGGCAATGTCCCCGAGCGGCAATTTTCGGTCGATGCTCTTTATGATATAAACCTTCAGCCCCGATTTGTTGATAACGGATTTCACGACCATGTCATTGGGCCGGATAATCTCGTTTTCTTCCACATATTGTTTGATGAAGTCGAGGAAAGGTTTTCCATATTTTTTGGCCTTTCCTGCCCCAACACCCGTTATCTGCAACAGTTCTTCTTCTTTGATCGGATATTGGATGGCCATATCTTCGAGTGATGGATCCTGGAAAATCACAAATGGTGGCAGGTTTTCCTTGCGTGAAATTTCTTTTCTGAGATCTTTTAACAAGGTATAAAGTACTTTGTCGGCAGTACTGGTTTTTGCCCCCCCTTCCCCATAAATATCTTCCCCATCGTCAATATTGTCATAATTGTGGTCATGGGCAAGCATAATGGAATAGGGCTCTTCAATAAACATAAAACCCCCTCTTCGGTAACTTTTAACAAGCCATAATTTTCAATGTCTTTTACCAATAAATTCCTTATCAAGGCTTGGCGGATAATGGCATTCCAGAATTTGTCATCTTTATCCATGCCCCTGTCAAAGGCTTTAAGCTTATTGTGCTTGAAGGATTTGATGGTTGCGGTATTTTTCCCGGTAAGGATATTTATCATGTGGTTCGACTTAAATAGCTGTTTCACTTCCACAACGGCTTCAATAGCTATTTTTATGTATTC
Organism: Chlorobiota bacterium; assembly: GCA_013151015.1. Taxonomy (GTDB): domain Bacteria; phylum Bacteroidota; class Bacteroidia; order Bacteroidales; family JAADJA01; genus JAADJA01. The sequence continues at coordinate 14,595 of JAADJA010000157.1, read as the reverse complement.
CATCCCTTCAAAAAGCTCTTTTGGGTGCAGGCAATTATCACAAGCGCCACAATTCTCCTTTGTTGTTTCTTCACCAAAGTAGTGGAGCAATTGACGGTGCCGGCAAACAGAAGATTCGGCATAGGAAACGGTTTCCTGTAAAAGTTGCTTCGCAATTTCCTGCTCGGCCACAGGTTTTCCTTTCATGAACTTTTCGAGCTTCAATATATCGTCGTAGCTGTAGAACGTAATACAGTTGCCTTCTCCATCGTCTCTTCCCCCGCGTCCTGTTTCCTGATAGTAACCTTCAATGCTTTTTGGTATATCATGATGGATAACAAATCGTATATCGGGTTTGTCGATCCCCATCCCAAAAGCAATGGTCGCGACAATTACATCCACCTTTTCCATGAGGAAACTATCTTGGTTGTTCCTCCGTGTAGCGGCATCGAGGCCGGCATGGTAAGGAAGGGCTTTAATTCCGTTGACCACAAATGAGTTTGCAAGTTCTTCTACTTTTTTCCGGCTCAGGCAGTAAACAATGCCCGATTTGCCCATATGGCCTTTTATATACCTGATAATGTCTTTAATGACATTTTTGGTTTTTGGCCTGATTTCATAATACAGATTGGGTCTGTCAAACGAAGATTTGTAAATACTTGCGTTAAGGATATTGAGGTTTTTCTGGATATCCTGTTGTACTTTCAGTGTAGCTGTGGCGGTAAGTGCCATAATAGGGACTTTTTGTCCGATGGCTTCGATAATGGGCCGGATCCTTCTGTATTCGGGCCTGAAGTCGTGTCCCCATTCCGAAATACAGTGTGCTTCGTCGATAGCAAAAAACGAAATTTTTATCCTCTGTAAGAACTCAACGTTTTCGTCTTTAGTAAGTGATTCCGGGGCAACATACAATAATTTGGTTTTTCCCGACAACATATCTTCCCTAACATCAGCTATTTCACCTTTTGATAAAGAAGAGTTGAGTACGTGGGCAATTCCTTTTTCGTTTCCAAAGTTGCGGATTGCATCCACCTGGTTTTTCATCAATGCAATCAGTGGGGAAATAATTATTGCAGTCCCTTTACTGATAATTGCCGGTAGTTGATAGCACATTGACTTGCCACCTCCGGTTGGCATAATCACAAATGTATTCTCACCGTTTAGTACACTTTTGATTATTTTCTCCTGATTTCCTTTAAAACTATCAAAGCCAAAAATATCTTTGAGTTGTTTATGTAAAGAATAATTGTCCTGTTTAGCCATTTTATAGCTTAATCAATATTAATACCTGTTTTATCTTTTGTGTAAGTCCTAAGAAATAATACCAAAAAATACTTAGTCGATTTTCCTGCTTATTCTGAAAGCGTATTCCAAAAATACACAATTAATATTTAACACTGAAGTTTTAAAGAAAAAAATCGTATTTTAACTTACTTAATTCAAATCCTGATATTACAAAGTTATATAAAAATTAATGAAACAAACAAATTTTGTAAAAAATCGGGAATAATAAATATTCTTATCATTGTTGTATTTTTACGGAAAAAAATAAAACACATAGTTTTGAAATCAACGGAAGAAATAAAAGAAATAGCGCTCAGGACAATTGAGCAGGAGGCTGTTGCTATCAGGCATTTGAAAGCTCAATTAAATGATGGGTTCGCCCATTCGGTAAAAATGGTTTACAATTCGTCGGGGAGGGTGGTGATTACCGGAATTGGTAAAAGTGCCAATATTGCCACGAAAATTGTTTCAACCCTGAATTCCACCGGCACACCCGCAATATTCATGCACGCTGCCGATGCTATCCATGGCGACCTGGGGACTATTCGCGAGGAAGACATTGTTATTTGTATTTCGAACAGCGGGAACACGCCCGAAATAAAAATCCTGGTGCCCTTGATAAAACACCGGGGGAACAAGCTCATTGCCTTTACGGGAAATCTGAAATCCTATCTGGCATCGCAGGCCGATTATATTGTGGACACAACAGTTGAAAAAGAGGCTTGTCCCAACAACCTTGCCCCAACATCGAGCACTACCGCACAATTAGTAATGGGCGATGCATTGGCCGTGGCCTTGCTGGAATGCCGTGGTTTTACGGTGGACGATTTCGCAAGGTTCCACCCCGGAGGGGCTTTGGGGAAAAAGCTTTATTTGAAAGTGTCTGACTTGTATGCCAACAATGAGTTGCCGAAAGTGGATGTGGATGCCGACATTAAAACCACCTTAATGGAGATTTCATCAAAACGCCTGGGGACTTCTGCCGTACTTAAAAATGGGAAACTGGTGGGGATAATAACCGATGGCGACATCAGGAGGATGTTGGAAAAAAATATTCCCATCGACCGGTTTAAGGCCTCGGACATAATGACCCCAAACCCTAAAACCCTGGACAAGGATACACTGGTGGTGGATGCGCTGGGCATTATGCGCAAAAACAATATCACCCAGATACTTATAGTGGATGGCATTAATTATGTTGGGGTGGTTCACTTGCATGATATTCTTAAAGAAGGTATTTTATAGTTTTTCTAAATGGATTTGTGGGGATATAACAAAAGAGCAATGCAATCCATATGGAACTGACTTAAAATCACGCAGATTACAAAGTTTGTTTTTAAAAGGGCCTTATGTTTTACAATGATATATTAAGAATGGCCCAATTTTTCCCCTTTATTCCATTTACGGTATCAACTATCCGTAATCGAAATTTATAACAAGGTTCAAATCAGGGAGAATCAAATATTTGATCAATTGATGAAAATGAAAATAAAAGGCATAAACAGGATTTTGCATCTTCTTTTGATGCTTCTGCTTGCCTTCTCGTTTTCTCAATTGAATGGACAGGTAACCAAAATAATGGGGAAAGTAATAGATGGCAGCAATGGCAAGCCCGTTCCCTTTGCCAACGTTTTTTTCAACGGGACCACCATAGGCGTTACCAGCGATTTTGACGGGAATTATTCCATAGAGACGAAAAAACCTTCCGATACACTTGTGGCCTCTTACATGGGATATTTTACCATGGAGAAAAAGATTTCAAAAAACAAATTCCAGGTGGTGGATTTTATCCTCAAACCCAAGAACTTCAACCTTGCGGAAGTTGTGGTGCTTGCGGGCGAAAACCCGGCTGATATTTTATTGAGGAAGATTATTTCCCACAAAGACAAGAACAGCAAGGACAGGCTTGATTATTACCAATATGAGATTTATAACAAAATGGAGGTGGATGCCAATAATATTACGGAAAAATTCAAAAACCGGAAGTTGCTGAAACCTTTTAAGTTCATATTTGAAAACATCGACACCTCCACCATCAACGGAAAAACCTATTTGCCCATTTTTTTGTCGGAAAGCCTTTCCGATTATTATTTCCGTAAAAGCCCCCATTCAGAAAAAGAGATAATCAAAGCTGCCCAGACTTCGGGGGTGGAAAATGAAAGTGTGGTTCAGTTTCTGGGAAATATGTTCCAGCAATATAACTTTTATGACAACTATATAAAACTGTTCCAGAAAAATTTCATTTGCCCAATTTCCAATTCAGGCCTTGTCTCATATAAATATTACCTGATCGACAGTAGTTTTATTGGTGATAAATGGTGCTATAAATTGATGTTCAAACCAAAAAGGAAACAAGAATTGACATTTACGGGCCATATGTGGGTGGCCGATACCAGTTTTGCGATCAAGTCTTTTGAAGTCCGTATTGCCGATGATGCCAATATTAATTATATCAATGATTTGGTGTTAAGGCAGGAATTCGAGCTTATCGAAGGGAAATATTGGATGGTAGTGAAAGATGAAGGTATTGGCGATTTCAACCCCATTGAGAACAGCAAGGTAATCCTTGGTTTTTTTGGCCGGAAAACAACTACATACAAAGACTTTGTTTTCAACACACCCAAGGAGAAGAAATTTTATTCAACCCCGGCCAATGTGATCGTGGCCGAAAATGCTTATAAAAAGAAAGAGGAGTATTGGGACAAAGCCAGGCACGATTCGCTTTCCAAGGATGAACTTACCATTTACCATATGGTGGATACCATAAAGAACCTCCCGGCTTTCCGAACCATTGCCGATGTTGTAAAGACTGTGGTAACGGGATACTACAGGGTGGATAAATTTGAATTTGGCCCTTATGGTTCTTTAGTAAGTTTTAATGCCGTGGAAGGCGCACGTTTCAGGGTGGGGGGAAGGACAACAGCCAAATTCAATGACCATATCCGGCTAAACGGCCATCTTGCCTATGGCACCTTGGACAAGAAAGTAAAATATGGTGTTGGCCTTTTGTACCTTGCCAATCAAAACCCCCGAAGGGCATTTGGCATAAACTACAGGTATGATGTGGAACAATTGGGGAGCAGCCCAAATGCCTTGCGCGAAGATTTTTTCCTGACAGCCGTTTTCAGGCGTAACCCTGCGGATAAGCTTTCCATGACCAGCGAACTCATTTTGAACTATGAACATGAATGGTTCAATGGTTTTATTAATAAAATGAGCATGATCCGTAAGGAGATCATCCCCTTGGGCGGGGCAAAAATTGAAGTGTACGATTCACAGGGCGAGGTGGATGAACTCCCGCTTATCACTACAACGGAAATCCGCTTTGATTTGAGGTTTGCCTACAATGAGAAATTCCTGTTGCGCGATTTTAACAGAAGGAGCCTTGGCACCCGCTACCCAATAGTCATGGCAAGTTACAGCCTTGGCATACCTGACTTTATGGGCGGCGATTTCAGTTACCATAGAATGGAGCTGGGCGCAAGGTATTGGTTCAATGTGTTCAATGTGGGTTGGTCGAAAGTGGTGGTTTCCGGGGGCAAAATCTGGGGGACATTGCCCTACCCGATCCTGAAACTACATGCCGGTAACGAAACATTTGTGTTTGACGAATACTCTTATAACCTGATGAATTATTTTGAATTCGTGAGCGATGAATACGTTAACTTTTTTTATACCCACCATTTCGATGGTTTTTTCCTGAACCATATCCCGCTCATGCGGAAATTGAAATGGCGCGAGGTTGCATTTTTCCATGGTGTTGTTGGTACCTTGAGCGATGCGAACAAGACGTACAACAAACTGCCCACAATTACACATACCCTCGAAAAACCTTATATGGAAGTCGGGGCAGGTATCGAGAATATATTTAAGATTATCCGTATTGACGGTATTTGGCGGCTTTCCCACCTGAACAATGAACGGATAAACAAATTTGCCCTCTTCGTTTCTTTGTCCTTTGCTTTTTGACCAAATTTGCCTTCATCCGCAATAAACTGTTGATTGCATGGTTTTGTAAAATAAGGATATAAATAAAAAAATCAGCTTACATTTGCAACATGATCCTTAGGACTGAAAAACTGGTTAAGAAATATAAACACCGCACGGTTGTGAAGGGTGTTTCGGTAAATGTGGAACAGGGGGAAATCGTTGGCCTTTTAGGTCCAAATGGTGCCGGGAAAACCACCACATTTTATATGACCGTGGGTTTGATAAAGCCCTTATCGGGCAAAATTTTCCTTGACGATATGGATATCACAACCGAACCCATGTACCGCCGTGCTCAAAAAGGGATTGGCTATTTACCACAGGAAGCTTCCGTGTTCAGGAGATTATCGGTGGAAGACAATATTCTGGCCGTCCTGCAGTTTACCGGTCTATCGAAAGCAGAACAAAAGGAAAGGCAGGAACAACTCATTGCGGAATTTGGTTTGGGACATGTGAGGAAAAGCATGGGGATACAGCTTTCGGGAGGGGAAAGGCGTAGGACAGAAATCGCCCGTGCCCTTGCTGTTGACCCCAAGTTCATTTTATTGGACGAGCCTTTTGCCGGTGTCGATCCCATTGCCGTAGAAGATATCCAGACCATCGTGTCCAAGCTGAAGGAAAAAAATATCGGCGTTCTTATTACCGACCATAATGTGCACGAAACCCTTCGGATTACCGATAGGGCTTACTTATTGTTTGAAGGTTCCATCCTGAAAGCGGGAACTGCACAGGAACTGGCCGATGACGAGCACGTAAGGAGGGTTTATCTCGGTAAAAACTTTGAACTCAGGAAGCATTAAAACACCAGGTTGTCGGTAAATTGTCAAGATGGGCCAATGAAAAACAGATATGTGCATGCGAATCAAGATGGGGCATTTTATATCTATCTGTTCAAAGGGCATTCTAATTAAATTACCCCTTTGCCGGGATTACCACCAGCGGTATCTTCGTTTTATGCAACAAACCTTCACTTACACTGCCAACCAAGAGTTTGTACATGGCTCCGCGTCCATGGGAACCAACGATGATTGCATCCACCTTTAGTTTTTCAGCTTGTTCCAAAATGGTTTCGACAGTAGGGCCCTGGATCAATAGTGGGGTTGTTTCAATCCCGTTTTTCCGTATTGTATCGGCTATTTCCTGAAGCTTTGTATGCTCTTCACGGAATTTTTTGGCAATAAACTCCCGTTCGGTTTCCGGCCCAACGTCATAGCCCACAAAATCAGGGTCGGGCATGGCAACATGCAAAAGCCAAATTGCAGAACCCGTTTTGCAAACAAGGTTTTTCACATGTTCGAGAATCCTTTCGGTCACTTCTGAAAAATCAATGGCTACGAGTAGTTTCATGAGTTAGAGTATTAATAAAATCGTTACAGGTTTTCAATAATGTTAAGTAATATGTTGTGTTTTTGTTCTTTTAATCACAAGCTAAAACAATGTAAATATTGGTTAATTTCAAGCGACTTCTAAGAAGGCATCAAGAACAAGGCTTGCGAAGTATTTAAATGCAAGAGTTTACCTTTGTAAATGACTTGATTTAAATACAAGCGTAACGAAGTTATTGATGTATTCTTAGAGTCACTTATATTACGCCTAATTCTTTCCCAACTTTGATAAAGGCTTCAATTGCTTTGTCCAAATGCGCCCTTTCATGTCCGGCCGATAATTGCACTCGGATACGTGCCTGCTCTTTCGGGACAACCGGGAAATAAAATCCGATGACATAAATCCCTTCCGAAAGCAATTTGGTGGCCATGTCCTGAGATAGCTTGGCATCATACAGCATCACGGCACAAATTGCGGATTTTGAAGGTTTGATATCAAAACCGGCAGCCTTCATTTTTTCCATAAAATAACCGGTGTTTTCGTGGAGCTTGTCCTGCAATTCAGTGGTTTCGGCCATCATATCGAACATGGCAATCCCGGCGTTTACAATGGATGGTGGCAATGAATTTGAGAAAAGGTAAGGGCGCGAACGCTGACGCAGCATCTCTATAATTTCTTTCTTCCCGGTCGTAAACCCGCCAATTCCACCGCCAAATGCCTTTCCAAGGGTTCCGGTGATAATGTCCACCTCGCCACGGATATCGAACAGTTCGGTAACACCTCTCCCTGTTTTGCCCACTACGCCAGCCGAATGGCATTCGTCCACCATGATCATGGCATCATATTTTTTCGCAAGTTCGTTGATCTTGTCCATTGGTGCCACATTGCCGTCCATGGAGAAAACGCCATCGGTAACTATGATTTTAAAACGTGCGGTTTCCGAAGCTTTTTTCAATTGAATTTCCAAATCGTCCATGTCCGCATTCTGGTAACGGAACCTTTGGGCTTTGCAAAGCCTTACACCGTCAATGATTGAGGCATGGTTCAGGGAATCGGAGATGATGGCATCGTCAGCCGTTAAGATGGGTTCAAAAACACCTCCGTTGGCATCGAAAGCAGCTGCATAAAGAATGGTATCTTCCGTTCCAAAAAATTCCGCTATTTTCTTTTCAAGGGTTTTGTGAAGATCTTGTGTCCCACATATAAACCGAACAGATGACATTCCAAAACCATGGGAATCCAAAGCATCTTTTGCCGCCTGTATCAAAGCAGGATGGTTGGACAATCCCAAATAATTGTTTGCACAAAAGTTCAACACGTTTTCACCTGTGTTCAGGCTGATTTCCGCTTGTTGGGGCGACACGATGATCCGTTCAGCTTTGAATAGTCCGGCTTCCTTGATATTGGCCAGTTCTTTTGCAAGATGTTCTTGTATTTTTCCGTACATTTTTAAAAGATTTATATTGTTCGTATTTTACAATTCCAATCAGGTAACAAATGTACCTGAAAATGATTTATTTTGAAAATAAATTATCAGGTTAAATCTGATTAATGTGCAAAAAAATCATAAAAAAACTACTTTTGCCCATGTTTAAGAATTGTCAATATTTGAAAAAATGAAATGTGTATGTGGCCAGCAAAAATAAATTATGAAAAAGGCCGCTAATGCGCTAATAGAAATTAGCGCATTAGCGGCAAAATAATAAATACGAAATAAGTTAATTAGGAAAATTTAATCACATGAAAAACATATTGATCATTGGCGCCCAGGGGCAAATTGGTTCCGAACTCACAACTGAACTTCGGAAAAAGTATGGACATAAACATGTTATTTGTTCTGATGTCAGGATGCCTTCCCATGAGGTGCTCAACGACCTTTCCCCTTTTGAAAGGCTTGATGTTACCAATGTGGAACGGATTGCACAGGTGGTGAAAAAATACAAGATCGATACGATTTACCATTTGCCTGCCATCCTTTCGGCAGTTGCCGAGGAAAAACCGCAAATTGCCTGGAACATTGGAATCAACGGTTTGTACAATGTTTTGGAAGTGGCCCGTGAATCAAACTGTGCCGTATTTTTCCCCAGCTCCATAGGTGCTTTCGGGCCAACCACGCCTCCGGACAATACCCCTCAGGATGTTATCCAACGACCCGATACTATGTACGGCGTGACCAAAGTTGCCGGTGAATTGTTATGCGATTATTACCATAAACGATTTGGGGTGGATACCAGGGGAGTCCGGTTTCCAGGGATTATTTCTTATGTTACGCTTCCCGGTGGTGGAACAACGGATTATGCTGTCGAGATTTTTTATGAAGCCATCAAACACCAAAAATACCATTGTCCATTAAAAGCAGGGACTTACCTTGATATGATGTATATGCCCGATGCCCTGAACGCTGCTATTTCGATTATGGAAGCCGACCCATCAAGGCTTGTCCATAGAAACGGGTTTAATGTAACAGCCATGAGTTTTGAGCCGGAAACCATTGCTGCCGAAATCCGAAAGCATATCCCCGGTTTTAAGATGGAATACCATAACGATCCCATACGGCAGGCAATTGCAGATACATGGCCCAATTCCATGGACGATTCATGCGCAAGGGAAGAATGGAGCTGGAACCCAGAATTCAATCTTGAAAAGATGACGATCGACATGCTTGAAAAAGTTGCGGTTAAATTGAAATAGAATCCGATATTGTAAAAAGGAAAGGGCTTGAAAACTTTTGTTTTCAAGCCCCTTTTAAATCTAATCTTAGCTTAGAGTTTTCACCGACCGTATAAAGCTGAATTTCTTATTCCTCACCCTTAGGTTTGGTGTTTTCACCAACCGTATATTGTTATATTTCTTGTTTTGAGGTGATGTTTTCCCAAACCAGGGTTTATCGTCTATTACCCAAAAACCTCAACAAAAACAGGAACAGGTTGATGAAATCAAGATAAAGCCTCAAAGCTCCCATTATCGTTAATTTCTTGGTTTCCTGCGTTCCGTATTCCACACCGGCACCTATCCTTTTCAGGACTTGGACATCATAAGCCGTAAGTCCCGTAAATACCAAAACCCCGATAAAACTGATGATATAGTCAAAAGTGCTGCTGTGCATGAACATATTGGCAACGCTGGCAATGATAATCCCGATCAGCCCCATCATCATAAGCGATCCAAATTTTGTTAAATCAGTTTTTGTGGTATAGCCCACAAACGCCATTGTGCCAAACATCCCGGCGGTGACGGCAAAAGTGAGGAAAATGGATGATGATGTGTAAATGAGCAGGATGAAACTCAGGCTCATCCCCATGATAATAGAGAATGCGCCAAACAATAATGTAAGTGTCCCCGCCGAAAATTTTTGAAATCCCATGGACATCACCAAAACAAATCCAATGGGTGACAACATGACAACCCATCCTAACATGCTCATCCCACCTTCAGGGGTTCTCAACGAACCAATAAGCGCAGGCGAGGAAGCAAAGTAGTAGGCCGTAAAGGCTGTAATGGCCAATGCTATTGCCATCCAGGAAAACACACCGCTTACAAAATTCTTTGTTATTGCTTGGGAATTGACCCCGGTTTCCGCTGTTTGATAAAAATTATTCCGTGTAATCATGTCAGTAATATTTAGTTTAGAAATCAGAACGGGCAAGTCTCAAATTTAGTGCCGTTGCTTTTATTGAAACCTGATTGTATTCGTTAAAAAATGCTAAAAACAAATTTTTTAATGCAAATGGGAACCAATAAGATGGATAAACTCCTCCCTTGTTTCATGTTTTCGGAATGCACCCGTAAAGTCAGAAGTGGTCGTAACCGAGTTTTGCTTTTGGATCCCGCGCATCATCATGCAGAGGTGCTGTGCTTCAATGACCACTGCAACACCGAGTGGATTAAGGGTATCCTGGATGCACTCCTTGATTTGTGTGGTCAATCTTTCCTGTACCTGCAAGCGACGGGCGAAAGTATCGACAACCCTTGCAATTTTGCTCAATCCGGTAATGTACCCATTGGGGATATAGCCCACATGGGCTTTACCGATGAAGGGGATCATATGGTGTTCGCACATCGAAAAAATCTCAATGTCCTTCACGATCACCATTTCTTTGTAGTCTTCCTTGAATTTGGCCGAATTTAAAATCTCGACCGGATCCAGGAGGTAGCCATGTGTCAGGAATTGTATGGATTTGGCGACCCGTTCGGGGGTTTTTGCCAAACCTTCCCTTTCAGGGTTTTCACCGATTAACCTAAGGATTTCTTTGTAATGGTAAGAAAGCTTGTCCACATTTTTATAATTGTAAAGATCGATTTTTTCATAGCCGTCCAATTGGTTTTTTTTGGCCATTTCCCTTAATCTGTCGTCGTTCATTTTTTGTCAGTTTGATTTTTTTTAAAACTGCTTTTTGATAATAAGCCCTAATAATTTCACTCTCGCATTTGTGGCTTTTGTTTTTACTTCCCGAAATATTCAACAAAATTGTTTTCCGTTTCCACAATCTTAACACAATGCAATCCAGCCCCGAGTTCCTGAATGGGTTTTTCCAAAACGCCCCAGATCGCAACAGCAATGTTTTCGGCTGAGGCGATTTTCCCTTTTATGAACTCCACTTCAAGGTTCAGGTTTTTGTGGTCCATTTTGTCAATCGCTTCTTTTTTGATAAGTGCGCTCAAAGATTTCAGGTTGACCACAAAACCGGTTTTGGGTTTGATTTCGCCTTTCACGGTTACAAAAAGAACATAATTATGGCCGTGCCAGTTGGGGTTTGAACATTTGCCAAAGACCTTCAGGTTCATTTCATCGGACCAATCTGCCCGGAATAATCTATGGGCAGCGTTAAAGCGTTCTCTTCGGGTAAGGTAAATCATAACGGCTAAATTACAGTTTTTTGGGTTTTGAAATAAAAAAACCGAAGTATGCCATTTCTGGCCTCACTCCGGTTTTGTCCAATTTATTAACTATTCAAATCTATTATGAAAATCTCAATTTTGAAAGTCTTTCAGCTTTTCCATCATCTTTTTACGACTAAAGAAAATCCGGCTCTTAACCGTTCCAATGGAGAGGTTCAGGCGTTCGGCAATTTCTTTGTATTTGTATCCTTCAAAGTGCATTTGGAAAGGTATCCGGTGTTCGTCCTGTAATTCGTTCACTACTTTTTGTAATTCGGAATGTTGGTATTTCGAATCGGGCGTAACACTGGTCGAACGTTTTGAATTGTTCAGGTAATACAGGTCTTCGGTGGTGTCGATAATCATGCTCACCTTCGATTCTTTCCTGTACTTATTGATAAACGTATTCTTCATAATGGTATAGACCCAAGCTTTCATATTGGTGGCCGGGTCGAATTTGTCCTTATGCGTAATGGCTTTTAGGTAAGTCTCCTGGATTAAATCGTGTGCATCTTCATGGTTAGCGGTAAGTGAGTAAGCAAAGTATTGGAGGTTATTTCTAAGGCCAAGTATTTTATGGTTGAATTCAATTGCTGTCATAAACAAATATTTTTAAAGAGTTAAATTGTTTAGATTTGAGAACGCAAAGGTAAACACAAATGTTGTAACTTAAACAAGTTATTTAGAATTAATTTAGATAAGAAAGGAAAAAATATTTTATAAGACTGTTTTTAAGGATGTTAAATCACTATTAACCAACATCTTTTTGTTTAATGGAAAAACACATAGGTTAAACAATAATTAACAATAAATTAACATTTGGATTTAGTGTAGGGAAATGGTAGCGGGGTAATATTGTGAAAGTTATAACAATCAAGCTAAACAAAGAGGATTTCGGTAAGACGGTTTTTGAATTCTGAAATGCTTTGCAGAAGGATTACATTTGCAGGTGTTTCAAAAGAAACAGAAGCTACCTGGAGCCCACTGATAAAAACGATAGTATCGGAAAACTTTTTAGCAATGTCTTCTATCTTGTTTTGCAAATCTGCCCTGCGCATGGCCTTGGTCATCGAAATAAGGATATGGTCGATCTTTTTTTCTTTCTTCACCTCGGTAAGGCAATCCAACGGGACATTTTCCCCAAGGTAAAGCACTTTATGGCCATTTTTCTTGATGATATAATAATAGAAGAGAAGCCCCAGTTCATGAAACTCGTTTTCAGGAAGGAAAAGGAGGAAGTTACCTTGGTTATCGCTATGTTTTTCCACGATTGCATCAATGGCCACGATTATTTTTTGACGGATCAGGTTCGATACAAAATGCTCGTGGGCAGGGTGGATACTTCCGGTTTGCCACAAAACCCCGATCCTTTCAAAAAACGGGTACATGATATTCAATATCGTATTTTCAAAACCCATATTGATGACCGAAGTATTGAAAAGCTTTTCAAATTTTTCTTTGTTGAAATCGAGCATGGCAATCACCAGGTTTTCGATAAGGTTGCCGCCCGAATGATTGGCCTGTGTGAGGTTAATGATTTTTTCGTTTATCTCTTGCTTGTTCAGGTTAACGAGAAATGAGATTTTGAAACCATTTTTGTTGAGGATGGAAATGTTCAGCAATTTTTTCAGGTCGTCATCATCGTAATAACGGATGTTGGTACAGGTACGTTTTGGCTCCACCACATTATACCTTTTCTCCCAAATACGGATGGTGTGGGCCTTGATCCCTGTGAAATTTTCTAAATCCTTTATTGAATAATTTGCCATAAAATTTTCTCCCCAAATTCCCTAAGAAATCAAGATGCTACATAAAAGTGAATGTTCTGTGGAATTTCTTTTGTCATTTCTATAACAACGGTTTTCGCTAAAAGTTTAAACCGGGGGGAATAAAAAAGTATAGGCAAATAGAAAATTGAGTTATTTTTGGCAGCATTTCACAATGCAATCAATACCTTCATATAAAAGTATCTGGCAAATAAGTTTTCCGATTTTCCTGAGCATGCTTGCCCAGAACATCATCATTTTGGTCGATACTGTTTTCCTGGGAAGGGTTGGTGAGATAGAGTTGGGGGCAAGTGCCATCGGGGGTTTGTTTTATTTGTGCCTGTACCTTATCGGCTTTGGTTTTGGGGTTGGTTCCCAAATAATCATTGGCCGACGCAATGGTGAATCCAACTTCCGTAAAATAGGGGAAATATTCGACCATAGCACCTTGTTCCTTTTATTACTGGCGGTGGTTTTCTTTTTCTTGACAAAAGCAACTTATGCAAATATCATGGGGCATATACTCCGGTCGCCAGATATTTTCCATGAGGTAACGGTCTATCTGGATATTAGGGTTTGGGGCCTTCTTTTCGCATATGTTAATGTGGCTTTCAGGGCTTTTTATGTCGGGATTACGAAGACCAAGTTCATTTCCTACAGTGCCGCTATTATGGCCCTGGTGAATATTGCCCTGGATTATGTACTTATTTTTGGCCATTATGGCTTTCCCGAAATGGGCATAAAAGGGGCGGCACTTGCTTCGGTTATCGCCGAGGGGACATCTGTGTGTTTTTTCATTCTCATCACTTTAAAAAAAGTGGACATCCGCAAGTATTCCCTGTTCAGGTTTTGGCCCATCCAATGGCAAACGATTAAAAATATATTGAACATTGCGGTGTTCATCATGCTTCAGTTCTTTATTTCCGTTGTAAGCTGGTTTTCCTTTTTCCTGATTATCGAGCAAACCGGTGAAAGGCCAATCGCTGTTTCCAATATCGTACGGAGCTTGTACATGATCCTTACCATTCCTATCTGGGGATTGGGCGCCACCACAAATACGATTGTGAGCAATATGATGGGCGAAAACAGGATTGACGGGATTATCCCTGCGATTTTCCGTATTGCTAAGATTAGCTTCTTCAGTATCCTTGTTGTAATTGCAGTTACCTGGTTATTTGCACGGGAAATGATTTCACTTTACACCGATAATGTCAGTTTGATAAACGATGCTTTGGGCCCATTATATGTTGTATTGGGCGTGATGTTGGTATTTTCAATTTCCATCGTGATATTTAATGGCGTAGCGGGAACGGCCAATACAAAAACATCGCTCATCATCGAAATAGTTGCAATCCTGATTTATCTAACACTTGCC
>JAADJA010000184.1 GCA_013151015.1 Chlorobiota bacterium | reverse complement strand
AAAGATTTCAATGAATTAATTTTCTTTATAAGCAAAGATGAGCATTTGACAAAAACCCAAATCAAATATCTGGAATCAAGGTTAATTCAACTGGCATTTGAAGCCAAAACCGCTGAAATTGAAAATGGCAATTCCCCTAACTTACCCACGCTTCATGAAGCCGATATTTCGGATATGGAATATTTTTTAGAACAGATAAAACTAATGCTTCCCGTTATGGGTTTTAGATTTCTAATTCAATCAACAGTAAAACATCAAACATCAGAGGAAAATGATCGAAAGGGAAAAACTCAAATAATTTTTGAAATTAAAACAAAAAAGTACAAGGCAAAAATGTATGTGTCTGACCATGGGTATGTTGTACTTAAAGGCAGTGAAGCAAATAAAGAATTCTCTGACAAGACCCCTAGAACATATAAAATCCTAAGAAAAAAATTATTGGAAACTAAAATCTTAATTGACAAAGGGAACAACCTTGAATTTACGGAGGATGCAATTTTTAAGAGTCCAAGTCCTGCATCAATAATGGTACTTGGTCGAAGTTCAAATGGATTAACAGATTGGGTAGATAAAAATGGAAAATCATTTAAAGAAATCCAGGAATTGATATTTCAATAACCAATGAAACATATCGTTCATGCTGAATTCAACATATTAAAAAAATCAGGCGGCGATTAAAATCAAAAATGAGTTAAAATGCAAACATCAGATGAGACAACCAATGTGTACAGATAAAACAAAGCTTATTGTTGTAACCGTCCCGTTAGGGACAAAATATTTATAGAAAAACAATATCAATCAAATATGTCCCGTTAGGGACAAAATATTTATGACAAAAAAAATGAAATTACAAACATATATTTTAAGCCTTGGCCTATTTTTCACCCTGCAGCTTTTTGCACAGGACACAACCCATCGGCAACCAGGTGTCATTATCGACCAGATTGTGGCGGTGGTAGGCGCAAATGTTATCTTGCACAGCGATGTTGAGGCGCAATATATTCAATACCGGATGCAGGAAGGTGGGGCCCGGGGAAGTGCAAAGACCATAAAATGCAACCTCTTAGAAAATATGCTTTACCAAAAGCTGTTGCTCAACCAGGCCGAACTCGACAGTGTGGAAGTTTCGGAGCAACAGGTAGAAGGGGAAATGGATCGTAGATTGCGTCATTATATTTCCATGTTTGGCTCCCCGGAGAAATTTGAGGAGTTCTATAAAAAATCAATCCTCCAGTTTAAGGAAGACCTTCGGGAACAGGTGAAAGAGCTTATGATGGTGGAAGAGGTACAACGGACCATCACCAAAGACGTAAAAATAACCCCTTCGGAGGTCAGGGCATTCTTCAAGCAAATCCCTACCGATAGCCTTCCCTTTTTAAATTCGGAATTCCAGTTGTCACAAATTGTTATAATGCCACCCATTAATAAAGATGAAAAGGAACGTGTAAAAGCCAAGTTGACCGGACTAAGGGACAGGATATTGAAAGGGGAAAGTTTTGCAACGCTTGCAATCCTGTATTCCGAAGACCCGGGATCGGCCAAGAATGGCGGTGAACTGGGATTGCACGGAAGGGGCGAAATGTTCCCCGAATTCGAAGCCGTTGCTTTTTCTTTGAAAGACGGGGAAGTATCGGAAATAGTGGAAACCGAGGCCGGTTACCACATTATCCAGCTCATCGAAAGGCGCGGCGACTATATCAACGTAAGGCACATATTGATAATGCCCAAGGTTTCACCTCTCGATTTGGCCAAGGCAAAGGTAAAACTGGACAGTGTTTCGCAGCTTATCCAGGATAAGAAATATACCTTTGAAGAAGCGGTCAAGAAATTCTCGGAAGACCCAAGCAAGAACAATGGTGGTATTTTGGTAAACCCCATGACCGGTAATTCCGTTTTTGAATCGGACCAACTTGACCCCAAAGTGTTTTTTGTGATCGACAAATTGAAAGTAGGCGACATTTCAAATCCCGTGCCCTTTAAAATGGACGACGGGAAAGACGCATACCGTATCTTGTATTTAAAAAGCCGGACCGAACCGCACAGGGCAAACCTGAAAGAAGATTATGACAAAATACAGAACTGGGCACTGGAAGACAAAAAAGGCAAAGTGATGAACGAATGGATCACCGAAAAGATTGAATCCACCTATATCAAGATAAATGGCGAATTGGGAAAATGTGAGTTTACGAATGATTGGGTTAAATAGTTTAAATGATTTAAGGAGGCAATGATTCAATGCGAGAATATAATAAAACGAAACAGGAAATCCTGTATTATCAAAACCATAATAATTGCAAATATTCAAGCATTCCAACATTGAATCATTGTAGCCTTAAAATAGATTCCAAATAACAAGTATAATTATTGCCCATATAAATAGATTTTGATTCAATAAATAGAAAATATGTACAAATCAGATGTGGAAGCCCTGGATGCTTTCGTAGAAAAACATAAAGAACTACGTGCCGAGATCGGCAAAGTAATTATCGGACAGGAACGGACGATCGACAATGTATTGATTGCAATTTTTAGCAAAGGGCATGGATTGTTGGTGGGTGTTCCAGGGTTGGCAAAAACCCTATTGATCAATACGATTTCACAGGTATTGGGGCTCAATTACAACCGCATCCAGTTTACCCCTGACCTGATGCCCTCGGATATCATCGGTACGGAAATCCTTGACGAAAGCCGACATTTCCGCTTTATCAAAGGGCCCATTTTTTCGAATATTATCCTTGCCGACGAAATCAATAGGACACCACCAAAAACCCAATCGGCCTTGTTGGAGGCCATGCAGGAAAAAGCGGTGACAGTTGCAGGAAAACGATATTTACTGGATGAACCATTTTTCGTTCTTGCCACTCAAAACCCAATCGAACAGGAAGGGACGTATCCTTTGCCCGAAGCGCAATTGGACAGGTTTATGTTCAATATCTGGCTGGATTACCCATCCTTTGAAGAAGAAATCAATGTGGTGAAAAGCACTACTGCCGATGCAAACCCAGAACCCCAACTGGTTTTGGATGCGAAAGAAATTATCTATTTCCAGAACCTGATCCGCCGCATCCCTGTGCCCGACAATGTATTTGATTATGCCGTAAAACTGGTTGCCAAAACCCGGCCCGGCCTGAATGGCGCCCACGAATGGGCCAATAATTACCTTACCTGGGGAGCAGGCCCGCGGGCATCGCAATACCTGATTATCGGAGCAAAATGCCATGCGGCCATCCATGGGAAATATTCACCCGACATTGAAGATGTACAGGCCGTTGCCACCACAGTCCTCCGTCACCGTATCGTAAGGAATTACAAAGCCGAAGCCGAAGGGATAGGTGTGGAAGATATTGTTGGGGAATTTATGAAGTAAGATTTATTTTTCCCCACATCTGTGTATATTTGCTTTTACCTCCTCCCAGGTATTACCTTTACTTGTAGCATTATCCGCTTCCTTTTCACGGAATTTCAGGATTTCAACATGCTCAGGGGAAAGTTTGGTTTCCTCTTGCATCAGGATCAACTCTGTTTGAAACTCCTCCAGATATTCGAAAACAGTTTTAGATAATCCACCACAATCTTTAATTGTGATTGCCGTCATGTCGATTTAGTTTTAAAGTATAAGTTAATGCTTTACTACTCAACGAAAATATATTCAAGTCAAAATAGTTTACAATAATTCCAAAATCTCACGCCATAAAAATGCTTTCCTTTCTGCATATGGCGTTAAAGTTTCTTTTATTTTTAATTGATTTGACAACTTGTCTCTTCTCTTGGATATAAACCGTATCTCATCTGAATCTAATCTACCAATTTTGCTAAACCTAATATCTTGGAATTCCTCCTTAACTTCATGAGAAATTTTATTTTTTGTCAATTCTAACTGAGTTGGGATTGGTTCGCCAACAATAAAAGATATTCTTAATAAAAGGTTATCAACTTCTGTGTCAGCAATATTGTTCCTTTCTTCGAGAAGCAGTTTCAGGATATCTTTAAATAGTTCAACCTCAGTAAAGGGTGTAGAAAAAATTGAATAATTATTATCTGAGTAATAATATATTCCATGTGTACCTCATAATAAGAATGGGGAAATCCTGCAAAAATGTAAATTATTATTTACTTTTGCCAATGCATTAAATTCATCCTGAATGAAGTGTTCATAATTATTTCGCCTTTTAAGGAAAGAAGGATGGTATCCGGTTTCACAAAAGGGTTCACATATTAAAATGAAACATGATACCCGGAATGGAATAATAATATTTCCAACCCATGGCAGTCAGGAGGTAGGAAAAGGTCTGGAGAAAAAAATAATTAAGGATGCAGGGATTAAATTATAAATGGAAACAAACATCTGAAAAATGAAACCATTTAAGAAAAAAATAAAAATCACAGTTGAAAAAACCGGGACTGAGTTTTCTGCTTATTCTGATGAATATCCTATTTTTACAACTGGAAGGACAGTTCCCGAATTGATAAATAATGCTTACGAAGCAGTTCAGTATTATTTTGAAGATCAATATGAAATCTTACATCAAAATTTGAGATTTGAAATCGACTTTGAACAATTCTTTCGATATTATAAAGTATTAAATTCAAAATTCCTCGCTGAAAAAATAGGGATGAACCCTAGCCTTCTGTCCCAGTATGTTAAAGGACATAAAAAGCCATCTGAAAACCAGACCGAAAAAATCCTGACAGGAATTCATCAAATCGGCCAGGAATTATCGGAAATGAATTTAATCTATAAAAGATACGGTTTTCTATTCAGCTATTCTGGGTTCATGCCTGCTGCTGACGTGTACAACCCCTATGTCATACTCCATCACAGTTACAAACTGTAATAGGCTATCCGGTTGGCTATCCTACTCCCTCAACCTCACATCCACATGTCCACCTTTATAATAATAACAGGGTTCGTCGCAATCCTTTTCGGTGTATTTTGTTTTAAGGTCATCTCCATCAATGGCAAAAACAATCTTGTCGCCCACCTTGTATTCCGCTGCAATAGAATAGTAAGCTCCCACCGGAACCTCGACCCAATACTTGGTTTCCCAGGTCGTATCAACGTATTCCACATTATTGTCTTCCACATTTCCCCGGTAAATCACCAACGGAACATAAGGGTTTTCACTGTTTATTGTCACCACCGCATTAAAAGGCCCCGTTGCGGGTTTTTCCTGATAACATTCGGAACATTGCACGACCCCGTCCCCTTCTTCAATCCGTTCACAAGCAGAAGATAGAAGAAGGATAACCGAAAATAAAAGAATTGTTAACTTCTGGTTTATCATATTATATTTTCCCCAATTAACTTTTTTCAATTGTGCTATATCGCTGCTAATGCGCTAATCAATATTAGCGCATTGGCGGCATTATTTCAATCATCAGCCACCTGCATACAATACAGTAGTTCTGCCTACAGGTATGTATTTTAGGTCAACCATATTTGTTTCATTTTGTTTTGTCAACATAGAATCCAGAAACTCCACCTAATTATTTTCAAAGTTAAGAAATCTATTACAACTTCGGCTCCCCTTTAAGGCGGATCATATTCCGTTCAAAGTTAAACTTCCACCTAAGTGAGAAATTGTACCTGTGCGGTGATGATCTTGAATTCTTCAATGGGAAATATTCGTAATTCGCACTCAGGAGAATCCGCTCGAAATTCCAAAATAATCCAACTCTTGGAATCCAATAAAAGCCATCGTCAGGTTTTTTGTTCGATCCCCTGAAACTCCCATAAGTATAAACATAATCAAGCCCGCCGAACAAACCGCCATAACTTTGTAATGACAAATGCCCTAAAACAATTTGCTTATCGATCCCCAAATTAACGACTGCCCGTTTTTCCCACAACTGATAGGAAACCTTGTCGTTTATGGGATACAACACACTTCTCGTGTAAGGTCGGGCTTTAATCCCAAGCCGCAGTAGCAGATTGTATTTGGTTTCGGACAAGCCCGCTTCCACGCCCATCATAAAATCACTTTTTGCTGAGGTAATATCAATGCCTATATTTACATTTTCAAAAACCGGTCTGTAATTCCTTTTTGCACCATTCTCCAACAAAAGGGTCTTGATCTCTTTCGCATGATATTTTCTTGCCAGGGAAAACTGGTTCTGTACTTTTGAAATTTGGTGGTTGGGATTGGCGCCATTCTCAAGTAAAAGCCCGGCTACGTACGTTTGCCTGTTGATAATCGCCACCGAAAGTGCTGTAAGGTTATGGTTGGTTTGTTTCCCTACATCAGCCCCTTTTTCCAGTAAAAAACCGACTTCGTCCAAATGTCCATTTTGAGCTGCGGCCATTAAAGGGGTAAAGCCTTCCCTGTCCCGTTTCGTTGTTTTTGCCCCGTGATCACTAAGCAAGGCCACAATTTCACTGTTCCCGTAAAAAACCGCAACCATCAATGCCGTATTCCCTTCATTGTCCTTTATTTCAGGGTTTGCACCATAAAACAACAACATATCAGCCAGGATAGTGTCATTGTACGCAGCGGCATACATCAGCGGTGTGATTCCATTCTTATTTTCAGTGTTCACATTTGCCCCGTTCTGGATGAGGGTGTCTGCCACATACACATGTCCGCCGATACAAGCCCCAAGCAAAGCATCGATCTGGTTATTTGGGGGATAATTCACTTTTGCACCACGGTGGAGCAGCATTTCCACCATGGGCAAATGACCGGCTTCGGCGGCAAACATCAAGGCAGAAACGCCATCATTATTGGAATAGTTAACATCTGTGCCCATTTCCAGCAAAGCCGAAGCTTTTAGGGTATCCCCTTCACTTGCGGCAATCAGGAGTTCCAGTCCAGGGTTTATCACTACATAAGAGGTATCGGGAAGGACCAATAAATTATGGTTCTGGCCGAACAACCCAAGGCATGCGAAGGTAAAAAAAGCGATTATGTATATTTTAAAAATATTGATCATAAACCTTTTGGAATCATTAGTGCGAAAATAAAAAAAAATGCCCCTCGAAATTAATCAACAGACATTTTATTAAATTATTGCAACTATTTAGTACTAATATAGAAAAGAACAAAGACATTTTATGTATTTCACGCAAAGAACACAAAAGAATCGCAAAAAACGCAAAGAATTAAAACTGCACATTTTGCGTGAATTGCCTTTGCGTTCTTTGCCTGTCCGCCGTAATACTATGGAAGGCGGGCCTGAACATTATTCTTTATGCTTTTCATTTAATTGCAAATAACCCTACAAAATAATTACAAATTAAGTTTCAAATAAATAGATTGCCACAATTCTCAAGCATATCAATGCCAACCTTTTGGAATTTCGCATTGATGCAATTCCCCTACTTCATCATTTCCGCAAAATATTTATAGAAAGCGGGAATGGTTTTTATCCCGTTGAAAAATTGCTCCAATGGATAATTTTCATTGGGGGAATGGATGGCGTCCGATTCCAAACCAAAGCCCATGAGAATGGATTTTATTCCCAACACTTCTTCAAAAGTCGAGATAATAGGGATACTTCCGCCACTGCGCACAGGGACCGGCCTTTTCCCGTAGGTATCGGTATAGGCTTTTTCGGCAGCCTTATACGACACCATATCAATGGGCGAAACATATCCTTGTCCACCATGCAAAGAGGTAACTTCCACTTTTACCGAAGCCGGGGCAATGGATTCAAAATACTTTTTGAATTCTTTGGCAATTTTCACATTATCCTGATGTGGGACCAAACGGGCAGAAATCTTTGCATAGGCTTTGGATGGCAAAACCGTTTTGGCGCCTTCGCCCGTATATCCTCCCCAAATGCCGCAACAATCCAAGGCCGGACGGATTCCAGTACGTTCCGAAGTGGAAAAGCCTTTTTCACCGAATAGTTCTTTTACGTCAATCGCCTTTTTGTATTCTTCTTCATCAAAAGGGGCTTCTGCCAACATAGCCCTTTCCCCGGCCGAGACTTCCAGGACATCATCGTAAAAACCAGGTATGGTGATTTTTCCATCCTCATCGGTCAAACCGGCAATCATCTTGCTCAACACATTGATTGGATTGCCAACGGCACCGCCAAACAATCCCGAATGGAGGTCGCGGTTTGGGCCCGTAACTTCCACCTGCCAGTATGCAAGCCCGCGCAAACCCGTTGTTATGGATGGGATATCCGGTGCGATCATTCCCGTATCGGAAACCAGGATCACATCGGCTTTCAACATCTCTTTGTTTTGCTCGCACCATTTCCCAAGGCTCGGTGAACCAATTTCCTCTTCCCCCTCTATCATAAATTTCACATTACAGGGGAGCGTGTCGGTTTTCACCATCAGTTCAAATGCCTTTGCGTGCATAAAAGCCTGGCCCTTATCGTCGTCGGCACCCCGGGCATAGATAATTTCATTTCGGATTTCGGGCTCGAAAGGAGGGGAATCCCATAAGTCGATAGGATCGACCGGCATCACGTCATAATGGCCATAAACCAAAACCGTAGGGGCATTCGGGTCAACCATTTTTTCACCATAAACCACGGGATTGCCTTCGCTTGGCATCACCTCGGCCTTGTCGGCTCCAGCTTTCAGGATAGTATCTTTCCAGTATTCGGCGGCTTTTACCATGTCGTCCTTATGGGCAGCTATTGAGCTTATGGAAGGGATACGGATCAGGCCAAAAAGTTCTTCCAAGAACCTCGCTTTGTGCGTTGCAATATATTCTTCTACGTGTTTCATTATTTTATGGGTATTGAATGAATAAATAAATCGAATTAATGATTGCCAAAAATAATAAATCCAGCGAAATGATTTCAGGTAGATTGTTTAAAAAAACATAAATTTGCAGCATGTCAAAAATAAGGATTGCCATAAACGGTTTTGGCAGGATCGGAAGGATGTTTTTCCGGGTGGGCCACGAAAGATCGAATTTTGAAATTATTGCCATCAATGATTTAATGGAGCCATACACTATGGCCCATCTCCTGAAATACGATTCGGTTCACCGGAGGTTTAATGGAACAGTCGTTTCCAACTCCGGCCATATGGAAGTAAATGGAAAACGGATTCGTGTTTATTGTGAAGAAAACCCAGAAAAACTTCCGTGGAAAAAGCTGGATATTGATGTGGTGATAGAAGCCACCGGGAAATTCACCACAAAAGAAGATGCGCTGAAGCATGTTGAAAATGCCGGTGCAAAAAAGGTTATTATCTCAGCACCTGCGAAAGGCGAAAACGATGGTGTTCAATACATTGTCCTTGGCGTGAACGATGAATTGATCGATAAAAACGATGTGGTGATTTCCAATTCATCATGCACGACCAATAATGTGGCCCCGCTCATAAAAATCCTCGATGACAATTGGGGGATCGAAAAAGCCTTTATGACCACTGTGCATTCTTATACCCGTGACCAGAATATCCTCGATGGCCCACACAAAGACCTGCGGCGGGGCAGGACAGCCGCCTATTCCATTGTCCCTACAACAACCGGTGCGGCAAAGGCCGTGACCAAAATATTTCCCCATCTGGCGAAAAACCTTGGAGGCGCCGGGATACGCGTACCCGTTCCCGATGGTTCGCTCACGGATGTGACCTGCACATTAAAAACCTGTACAAGCATTGAAGAAATCAATAAGAAGTTCAAAGAGGCTTCGGAGACTTTTATGAAGGGAATCCTGGAATACACCGAAGACCCCATTGTTTCGATGGACATTATCGGAAATACCCATTCTGCGATTTTCGATTCACAACTTACCGCTGTCCTTGGCGACAAAAATAAACTTATAAAAGTGGTTGCCTGGTACGATAATGAAGTGGGTTACTCCAATCGTTTGGTGGATTTGATCGAGAAGTTTGTGTAATAATATCGTCATGTTGAGCTTGTCGAAACATGGTTGATTACTAATACTAATGGTCATGTTGAGCTTGTCGAAACATGGTTTGTGAACGGTTCACACTTCGTATTCTATGACCGAAACAGCAGGCTCAGTGTGACCGAAAAAGCAGGCTTGGTGTGACTATAAATACAAACTCGGTGTGACTGTTTGTTATAACGCATTTATTTCATTCACAAGTTTCTGGATTGAATCTTTGGCATTGCCGAAAAGCATACGTGTCTTATCTCGGAAGAAAAGCGGGTTTTCGATCCCGGCATACCCTTTTCCCATTCCCCTTTTCATTACGATGGTGTTTTTTGCATCGGCTGCATTGATGATGGGCATTCCATAAATAGGGCTTCCCGGCGTGTCGTGGGCGGCAGGGTTCACCACATCATTGGCCCCAATAACAACCACCACATCCGTTGATTCTATTTCTTTGTTGATCTCGTCCATCTCAACCAGTTTTTCGTAAGGGACATCAGCTTCAGCAAGCAAGACATTCATATGGCCGGGCATTCGTCCCGCCACCGGATGTATCCCGTATTTTACGGAAACGCCTTTCCCTTCAAGCAGTTTTTCCATTTCGTGGGCTGCATGTTGAGCCTGGGCTACAGCAAGGCCATAACCCGGGACAATAACGACTTTCTGGGAATAGGAAAGCAACACGGCCGCATCGCTCACCGAAATTTCTTTGATCACGCCTCCATCTTCACCTTCAACACTACCACCACCACCAAAACCTCCAAGAAGGACACTCAGCAAGGAACGGTTCATTGCCTTGCACATCAATAAAGTAAGAATGGAACCAGCTGCGCCCACGAAAATACCTCCAAGAATCATCGCCTCGTTGTTGTAAATAAAACCGGCCAAAGCGGCTGCAACACCCGTTAAGGAATTGAGCAGGGAAATGACCACCGGCATATCCGCACCACCAATTGGCATCACGAACAAGACCCCGTACAAAAGTGCAACTGCAAACAAAATGTAAACAATATTGCCAAAATCAGACGGATTGGGCTGCATCAAAACATAAACCGTGATTGCCACCAAAGCAGCAAGTAAAACATAATTCACATATCTCATATATCCGGCAGCAATGTTCCCGATTTTGCCGTCCAGTTTCCCGTAGGCAATCATACTACCACTAAAAGCCACAGCTCCCACGATCAAACCCAAAAGTGTTACCAACAGGGATTCGTTTGCAGGATTGGAAAACTCCAACAAGCCCACAAGTGCCGAAGCTGCACCACCTGTTGCATTAAAAAGGGAAACCAGTTGGGGCATGGCCGTCATCTTCACCCTTTTTGAAATCACAAAACCCATCAATGTCCCAACCCCAATAGTGGCCACAATGACTATCATGTTCATGCCACCTATCCGCTGCCCATTGCCATCTGTATGCAAAAACAGGGTCGTTATCATGGCGAGGACCATACCGGCCGCCGCCCAAAAGTTCCCTTTACGGGCCGTTTCGGGATGGCTTAACATTTTGAGGCCAATCACAAATAATATAGCAGCAAGGAGATAACTAAATTCCAGGATAGCATCTCCTGTTGTGAATTGCGTACCATTGAATGTATTTAAAATCTTGTCCATGGGATATTTGTTTTTTCTTTATTGATTATGCTTTTATTGATAACTGATGTGGTTGCTGGTCACTGGTTGCCGGTCGCTCCATCGTACCTTGCTCCATGTACCTGCCCTTTGCACCCTATTTCCCTTTCCCTTTTTTCTTGAACATCTCCAACATCCTGTCAGTGACGGCAAAACCGCCCACCACGTTCAATGTCCCGAAAAGGACAGCGAGGATACCAAGGGCCAGTTCTATCGAAAACCTGGAGACATCGGTATGCCCGACCAAAATAATCCCGCCAACAATGATGACCCCGCTGATGGCATTTGCCCCCGACATCAGCGGCGTATGCAATACGGACGGCACATTGGAAATTACCTCGATTCCGAGGAAAATCGAAAGGGCGATAATAAATATCATCTCTTTGTACGAATAAAAATAAATGAGAATGTTTTCCATGATTATTGTTATTGAGTTATGAGTTACATGTTATGCGTGTTTTTATTAGAGCCATATGCAGATATTGACGTCATTGCGAGCGGAGCGAAGAAATCTGTAAATAATCCAAAGCCTAATCCTAAGTTGGCAGATTGCTTCACGCCAACGCATAAGCCCCTACACAGGTTCGCAATGACGTTTGCTGTTTTTTTTCCTTCCATCCTCCGAAGCTTTAGCGTAGGAGTGTTAATCCCATTTTGCCTTCACCCTTTCGTTCACCAACTCCCCTTTATGTGTAATGCATGCCCCTTTTATGATTTCGTCTTCAAAATCGAGTTTAGTGTTTCCTTCCTCGTCAATGATGAGTTTCAGGAAATTAATGAGGTTTTTGCCGTACATACGGCTTGCGTCCACGGGCATTCCCGATGGATAATTGGAGTTGCCTATTATCTTCACCCCTTTATGGACAATGGTTTTGTCGTTTTCCGTCAATTCACAATTCCCCCCTGTGGATGCTGCAAGGTCGATGATGACCGAACCCGCTTTCATGTTTTCAACTGTATCCTTTAAAATCAAAACAGGGGCTTTTCTCCCGGGAATCTGTGCCGTACAAATCACCACATCCGATTTCAGGGCGTGTTCCTGTATCAAAAGGCTCTGTTTTTTCTTAAACTCCTCCGTTTGTTCCACGGCATAGCCGCCCGCTGCCGCATCGTCCTTTGCCCCTTCCACTTCCACAAAACGCCCTCCAAGGCTCTGCACCTCCTCCTTCACGGCGGAACGCACATCAAAAGCTTCAACCACTGCACCCAGTTTTCGGGCGGTGGCAATGGCCTGCAAGCCTGCAACCCCTGCCCCCAATATCAACACCTTGGCCGGTTTGATGGTTCCGGCAGCCGACATGAACATGGGGAAGAATGTGGGCAAGCTAAAAGCAGCTTCCAAAACGGCACGGTAACCGGCCACTGTGGCCATCGACGACAAAACATCCATCGCCTGGGCACGGGTAATCCTCGGAACGGCATCAAGGCTAAAGGATGTTATGCCGCTCTTTTGCAAGGCAGAAACCACTTTTTCGTCCGATAATGGATTAAGCGTTGCCACCAAAACCTTGTCTTTGTCCAGTAACCGTATGTCCTCTTCTGTCGGGGAATTCACCGCAAGGATGATTTTGGCCTGCTTGAAAACCTCTTCCCTCGAAAGGGTCTTGGCCCCGGCCTCTTCGTACTGCTCATCCGTGGACATGGCAGCAAGGCCGGCCCCTTTTTCGACAAGTACCACTGTTTTTAAAGCTGTTAATGCTGAAATAGCTTCGGGAAGTAAAGCCATCCTGGTTTCGGGCGATCGCTCTTTGATAATTCCGATTGTCATCTGCGCAAATTTTTTTGTATGGGTTTACAACAAAGCTGGGCTTTGTTTGTTCAAAAACCAGCCTGCGTCCGGCAGGGAATCGCATAAAACGCTTAAAAAATCCTGCGTACCATGCGTGAACATTCTTCCGTAAGCTTCCCGTTCAATCGCAATTGACCCTGTTAAATAATAGCAACAAAAAAAACCATATATGATTTCCATCTGAATAAATTAGGCCAGGGGCAAAAAACCGCTGACTTTTTTCCCTATCTTTGTTGAAACTATGCAACACTCTACGTTCAAGCGCACTAAGAAATTTCGGTTTATCCGACAGTAAACGTTTGTTAGTCGTTTGTAAACATGTAAAAATGGCTTAACCGATGAAACCGAACACAATGACAAAGCAAATGGTATTTTCTTAAGGAAAATGGGGAGTGTTTTATATAAACAAGTTGCCATCAATTAGAAAAATGAAAAAAAACATACAAAAACTATTCGGACTTACTTTTCTTGCTTTAGTTCTTATCCAATGTAATAGTGCAACTGAAAAAGTTGAATCAACGGTTAAATTTTCTAAAAATGACCCTTTTCAAAAAACAATAGTCCCAAGCCAAAACTTTGAGCTCAACGCAAATGTTGACAACGTAATTGAAGGTGAAAATGGAACGATTTTAATAATGCCAAAAGGATGCTTTAAAAATTCAAAAGGCGAAATAGTAACAGAACAAATTAAAGTTGAATTATCCGAAGCTCTCTCAGTTGAAGAAATGCTCCTTTCCAATCTAACGACCACATCGGACGGAAAACTTCTTGAAACAGATGGAATGATTTACATCAATGCAACTGCTAATGGAGAACAATTATCTATCAATAAAGAAAATCCTATTCATATCGAGATTCCAACAAACAAAAGAAAAACTGGAATGATGGCATATAAGGGAATAAGAGATGAAAACGGAAATATGAATTGGATTGAACCAAAAGAATTGAAAAAATTTCTTATCCCAATTGATATAAACTTGTTAGACTTTTACCCTAAAGGATTTGAAGCAGAAGTAAATAATGGAATGCCTTTTAGAAACTATAAAACAGCAACTAAAAACCTAATTGATAGCTTATATTATAGTTTGTCAATTTCAAATGGAAGTGATTTACTCAATGGACTTGTAGCTACAGATTATAATGAACCATATTACAATAAAAACAAAGAAGTTATTGATGGAAAATACACTGATAAATCATATGAACTTGGTGACTCAGCAGATTCTACAATAACTGAGGAAGTAGCCGAAGAAGCACCTGCTGTATGCGGAATAGATCCTGCAATTATAAAAGTTATTAAAGGTGAAAAATATCAGAACACACTAATTGCAACAAGAGAATTTGAAACAAGACTTCAAATCATTTTCAAAACGTGTCGAGATGATATTTTAGAAATTTACATCAAAAACCTTGACAAGAATCTTTGGGAACTTGATAGTATAGCTGCAATTACATTAGGAGAACATCATCAATATGAAGATTTCTATGACTTTTACAAACAAGGACTGACAAATATTAAAGAAGCCAACAAATATTCCGAATTATTACAGAACTACTATGAACAACAATTGCAAGAAGTGAAAACAGAGTTAGAATCAGTTAATAAAAAAGCAATTAAAGAACTTCAAAAACAA
>JAADJA010000124.1 GCA_013151015.1 Chlorobiota bacterium | reverse complement strand
CTCGGTGAGTTTCTGATTATGCCGTTTGGTGGTGCAATCTCTTGATTGTTAAATACTATTATAAACTATTATTTAAATCCCTCTCTCGACGTAGTCAGAGACTACGCCGAGAGGAGTTGCAATCTTCAGATTGACATTTTATTTGTAAATTCGTTGTTTTAAATTCAATACGATGCCCGAAGCCTATCAAATCAAAGATCAAAGTGCCATGTATTTCCTCACGTTCCAGGTTGTGTTCTGGTTAGACCTGCCTTTGCCGGCAGGCAGGCGTTTTTACCCGGAGGGATTATCGTGATGTTTTTATAGATTCACTTGTTTTTTGCAGAAAGAACAAAGAACTCAATGTCTATGGATATGTAATTATGTCGAACCATGTTCATTTGATCCTTCGGTCAAAGAATGCCAAGCTTTCGGACACAATTCGTGACATGAAAAAATATACCGCCACACAAATTATTGACCGGATCGAAAATGGAAATGAAAGTCGTAAGAAGTGGCTGTTGAGCGAAATGGCCTTTGCTGCCCGAAAACATAAACGGAATTCAAATTACCAGTTTTGGACACATGAAAACCATGCTATCGAATTGACCTCTGGCAAAATGATGGACCAACGTTTAAATTATATCCATCAAAATCCGGTAAAGGCCGGAATAGTGATAAATCCCGAAGACTATCTTTATAGTAGTGCAGGAAACTATTGCGAAAGCATTAACTGTCTGATGGAGGTTGATTTGATTGAATAATAGCAAATCCGGAGATTTGCACTTCGCTCAGCGTAGTCGGGAGACTACGCTGAGAATGGGGTTTGAAGAGAGGATGAAAGAAGTAAAAGAAAAGTGTTACTACTCAGCAGGTCTTTGTACTGTAAATCAGACAAATACATTTTTGTTAATAACTTTTTAATATTTGTTAATTAGCTGCATTTCAATCGTATAGCAAAACAAAGATCAATTTATCGTAAAAAATTGAAAAAAACAGCAACTCATAATAAATTAGATTTCAACTGATTAAGCCTGCTGAGTAGTAACCTTTGTTGTAGTTGTTAAAATTTAAATTAAATTTGTTTCGTCTGAAAAATAGTTTTTAGACTGAACTCATATTTGTATTTTATTACACCCAAAAAAACTCAAACGATGACTAAACAATCCTACATTTTCTTATTCGGAACTATTTTCGTTTTATTTGCGACAAGTATTAACAACCTATTGGCCAATCCCTGGAATGAAGAAGCTACCGACAGCCTTGGTAATATAGGAACAGTGCATTCAAACCGGGAAGTCCATTCGAGTTTACATTACGACATTGTAAAGCTGCTTCTTTATAAATCCGGTATTCCTTTGGATTCTGCTGAAACTATTGCGCGATATAGTGCATTGGTCGATCAGATTAATCCCAAGGCCAATTATCCTTACCCAACTTCGCTAAACAATGTGAGTTTAGCCGATACTTTTCCGAGCTGGAACGAAAGCATTGCCGGCACCGAACGAGGTGGCCTGCATTTTAATTTGATGCATGAATTATCGGCACAGTACTGGCATTTTGCGTACAGGGATCCGAATGATACTATTTCAGGGCCTATGGTTTACGGCGATTATCCTGTTGTATACAACTCTGATTTTCGCTCTCCACCATACTTTTGGCGGATACCACTGAGCTATAACCTGTCGAGTATCCAAAATTGGGCTTTGTACGGAACGGGAGCTGCCGGTATGCCTGATCCGCTTTGTCCCGACACGGTATTCTATTTCAACAATACAAGTCAATCATATGAGCCGATACCCCCGCAAAGTCTTGCTGCATTTGGTATGTACCTCCATTCGTTGGCCGATTCATATTCTCATGAACATTGTATGGTGTTTGACACCCTGAGAAGTCATCCAGATTGGAGCGATGAGTGTGGCTTGTCATATCACTCACATTATGAATTTTCCTATGACACGGCCATCTATGCCATGGTTCATGCAGATGCTTGCATTCAGGCTATGTGGCATGTTATCCAGATTTATAAAAGTATTCATGGGATATCAACGCCTAACCTTTGGGTCGATGACAACAATGGATATGAAGATGGCGACGGTATACCCGATGCTTTAGAAGATAATTATAATGGCATACCCATGGAAAATTTTATGGAGAAATGGAAATCGCCTTCATCGGTCGATTTTAATAACGATGGGCAAATAAATCATTTTGACCATACTGCTTGGAGGATTTGGCTTTGTAATTCTGAAACCCAGACTCTAAATTTGAAAATATTTTGTGAAGGACCCTTTATCGGCACAACAATGACAAGTATCCTGAATCAGAAAGCTTATATCCCATTAGCGCAACCCTTTAACAGTTCCCCATGGAATTTTTCAGGGTTGGGGGCAGTTGCCATGATACCGAACGACACAATAACTGATTGGGTGCTGGTTGAACTCAGGGATGCAGCATCACCGGCTGCTGCCGGACAGAGTACTATTATTTCCCGGCAAACCGGTTTTTTATTGTCCAACGGTAATATTGTCAGTCGTAATGCAACAACACCACTAAGCTTTAATGCGCCCTACATCCAAAACCTTTACGTTGTGGTCAGGCATCGCAACCACATTGCCGTGATGTCAAACTATCCTTTGACAAAAACAGGGAATATTTTCACATACGATTTTACAAATAGCTCCGATAAGTATTTTGGAAATGCAAATGGTTTTGTGCAACTTTCTCCCACAGCATGGGGTATGTGTGCAGGTGATGGTAATGCCAGTGGCCAGATTGATCTCGACGACTTATTTAATTCATGGTATGATGACGCAGGGGAATCAGGATATCTGAAAGACGATTATGATTTAAATGGAAATGCCGATAACAACGACAAAAACAATTGGCTTATTCCTAATTTTGGTTGTGTTTCAAATGTCCCCAATTAGGTTCTTTTCATTCATTACAACACGAAAAATCTGGCATACTCATCTTTTCTGTATTTTTGCAAATATGTTTAGCAAAAAATACATATTGTATATCTTCATTTTATTTGCACTTCTATTAAATATTAACCAGCTCATTCCCCAGGATTCCGGGAAAATAAGTGAGCCCGTCCTTTCATCTGCAGATCAGATGGCTCTGGAAGATTTACCGGAATTGGGCAGCCAACAAGTCCTTTACAAAGGCAACTTGACCCAGCTCTTTCAGATTTGTAATCTGAAAGCAACCAATTTAGGATTTTCAATCTAAATTGTAAATTGTTTTTTTAGGTTATAAATCCAAAAATATTTAGCTCAGGATTGTAAATCTTGAACATCTAAGATATTTCTTTAATAATAAACCATTACGCACATTTCAATAAAGCCAATTGCTTTAGCGTAGATTTGAAGAGTATAAAGTTTGGCTAATATTTTTGTCCGTAATTGATAATAAATTATATCCCCGTTTTTTTGCCAACCCTTTTTTTACCAATATGTCAAATTCCCTTGAAGCTTTTTCAAATTTCAATAATGTTTCATTATCAAAGTCTTCTTTTTTTTTAGTTAATACATCTTCTATAGCTATTACTGTATTTGTTTCCATAATTATACAAAGTTTCTTGTTTGAACAAATATATTTATATTGTTTTTTTGTACGAAGTCTGATAGCAAACGATAATATGACCTGATAATTTCACGTTTTTTATCAATATCACTATAGTCTTCGATTTTAAGTTTTAGTTCTTTTTCAAGAATATCAATGTTTATCGGTCTCCCATGTGATTTCCATATTTTATTATCACCTAATTTATCTGCTATTTCTTCCGCTCTTTGTTCTTTTTGTTCTGGGGTAACAAATTCTCCTTTTTTTGTATGGCTTGTTTGGTGTTTGTCCCAATTTTTGAACTTATACTTTACTAACCATTTCTTTAATAAATCAATTGTAAGTTCTTTTGCTTGTTCATATCCTTTTAGTTCAGCTAAATCTATATCCTTCAAAATTAAAAATTCCGCTTGTGTTAAGGTATCGTCTTGTGCTTTTTTTATTAATTCGTTTACTTTGTCCAAATATCCTAATGCAGCAACCCATTTACCATCTTTGTTTTGAACTTGTGGATCAATAGGCCCTAAAACAGAAAAATAGTCCATGTGAATACTATCGCCACTCATGCAAAAGATTGTACCAGCACTATACGCATAATCAGGGATAACAAAATCGACTTCTTTATAATGTTTCCTAATAATATTTACATACCTTTCCACTGCAATAGCACTTCCACCTGCTGTAGTCAATAAAACGATTAATTTTTCTTTTTTGTTTTTGTCTATTGCTATGTTTTCGATAATGTCTAAAACTATGTTCTCATTACCATCGATAATTGGTCCATAATATGAAAAGACGTCAGCATTGAAATAGTTTTCAATTTTCAATAACTTCTTCTGTAGTAATTCTTTAATCGAAGTGTCAACTGGTGGCTTCATTATTTGTCATCGTATTAGTTTTGTTTATTTGCTAGTGATGCAGGTTTTGAAAAACACCCTTCTCTATTATTTATTTATTTATTTATTTCCGTAATTTATTAAGAAATAATTTATTCAAGATTTCTTCTTTTAATACATTAACAGATGCTAATGCAATTGCTAAATTAATATTTTATTAATACCCTTGTCCGATTTAAGTAAATTAACTGAAAAATAGTTTGATCAAAATTTTATTTCTTTGATTAATCCTATTGATTCAACGTGGCCAAGGGAAATCAATGCGCCTGTATCAGCAATAACTATCTTCATGGGTTATATGTTCCTAAGTTTATCTACATCTGATAATATTTGCCCTACACTTAAATCCGAAACAGGGATTTTGTTTTTTGCAAGGGATTTTTCAAAATCGAACCGCGATTGGTCAGATAGCTGAATTGCTTTCCCTAAAGTCAATTTGCCTTCCTGAAACAGCATCATGGCAATTCCAACTTGAAAATGATCCTTTAGTTCCTCTTCCGACTCATTTAAGGTAATTAATATATCAGGTGGAATATTGACAGGTATTGTTACATTTTCCATATCTTTTTTTTATCAAAGGTACATTTTTTTTATGAGTTTGATCTTTTAGTGCTTTCAAAACAATAGGGGCTTCACTAAAAGTGAAGCCCTTTTCATTTATAGAATTGCTTAGCAGTTTTCTAAATTCCGTCAATAATTGCGTTCAAAGTCGAACTCGGTCGCATCGCCTTGGTTGCAAGATTATCATTTGGTAAATAGTAACCACCAATGTCTGTCGCTTTTCCTTCAGCTGCTGCAATTTCTTCAAGGATCTTTGTCTCGTTATCCTTTAGTTCCTTGAAAACTTCTGTGAATTTATCTTTTAGTTCTGCATCATCGTTTTGAGCGGCCAATTGTTCTGCCCAGTATTGTGCCAGGTACATGTGGGTGCCGCGGTTGTCGATTTCCCCGGCTTTGCGTGATGGAGCCCTGTTGTTGTCGAGGTAACTGGCAACTGCTTTATCCAGCGTTTTGGATAAAATCATGGCGCGTTTGTTATCATAATTGTTTGCCAGATGTTCCAGGGAAACGGTAAGCGCAAGGAATTCTCCAAGGGAATCCCAACGCAGGTGTCCTTCGGCATTGAACTGCTGAACGTGCTTAGGGGCAGAACCTCCGGCACCAGTTTCAAATAGTCCGCCGCCTGCAAGCAGTGGAACGATTGATAGCATTTTTGCGCTCGTACCGAGTTCGAGGATGGGGAAGAGGTCGGTCAAATAATCCCTTAACACATTTCCCGTTACCGAGATGGTATCCTTTCCTGCTGTTACCCTTGGAAGTGTGTATTGCATGGCTTCATCAGGCGACATGATTTTTATTTCAAGTCCGTTGGTGTCATGGTCTTTTAAATATTTCTGCACCAAATCGATCATAATAGCATCATGGGCACGGTTTTTATCCAACCAAAAAACAGTTGGGTTTCCTGTTGCCCTGGCCCTGTTTACCGCCAGTTTCACCCAGTCCCTGATGGGGATGTCCTTTGCCTGGCAACTCCTGTAAATATCACCTTCCTCAACATGGTGTTCCATAATTGTTTCATTTGCCGAATTCACGATACGGATTGTCCCCGGACCCATTGCTTTGAAAGTTTTGTCATGTGATCCATATTCTTCTGCTTTTTGTGCCATCAGCCCCACATTGGAAACATTGCCCATGGTTGATGGGTCGAATGCGCCATTTTCCTTGCAATAGGTAATGGCCTCCTGGTAGAAGGTAGCGTAACACCTGTCGGGGATAATGGCCTTGGTGTCCTGAAGTTTCCCGTCGGCATTCCACATTTTTCCGCTGTCACGTATCACAACAGGCATGGAAGCATCAATGATGATGTCGTTCCCGGCGTGGAGGTTGGTAATCCCTTTATCGGAATCAACCATTGCCAAAGAAGGGTTCTTTGCATAAACAGCTTGTATGTCGGCTTCGATTTCTTTTCGTTTGCCTTCATCAAGGTTTGCAATTTTCTTGTATAGATCACCAAGTCCAAGATCTGGTGTAATTCCCAATTCTTTAAAAAGGCCAGCATATTTTTCAAAAACATCTTTAAAGAAAACCGAAACAAAATTTCCGAAAATGATAGGATCGGAGACTTTCATCATGGTTGCCTTCAGGTGTACCGAGAATAATGTATCGTTTGCTTTTGCATCATCTATTTGTTCCTGGATAAAAGACCGGAGTGTGGCTGCACCTAAAAATGTCCCATCAAGGACTTCGCCTTTTAACATAGGTGTATTGTCTTTCAGGATGCTTACATTTCCATTGGCAGCAACAAATTCCCAACGGACGTTATCATCCTGTTCCATGATGATGGATTTCTCATTTCCATAGAAATCATCTTTGTCCATGTGGGCCACGTGGGTTTTTGAATCAGAGGTCCAGGCACCCAGTTTTTTAGGGTGTTTCTGGGCAAATGCTTTTACGGAAGGTGCAACGCGGCGATCGGAATTCCCTTCACGGAGGACAGGGTTAACGGCACTGCCAAGGCACTTTGCATATTTTAGTTTAACGAGTTCCTCAAGTTTGTCTTTTGGTTCTTCGGGATAATCGGGCAGATCGTAGCCTTTTTCCTGTAGCTCGGCAATGGCCGCTTTCAATTGAGGGATGGATGCACTGATGTTTGGGAGCTTAATGATATTTGCTTCGGGCTTTTTTACCAATTTGCCCAAAAAAGCCAGTTCGTCATCAATTTTCTGGTCATCTTTTAAGTTATCGGGAAATGTTGAAATTATTCTTGCTGCAAGGGAAATGTCCCTTGTTTCCACGGTTATGCCTGCTGCATTTGTGA
Organism: Chlorobiota bacterium; assembly: GCA_013151015.1. GTDB lineage: Bacteria > Bacteroidota > Bacteroidia > Bacteroidales > JAADJA01 > JAADJA01. The sequence continues at coordinate 7,617 of JAADJA010000124.1, read as the reverse complement.
ATGCGTTTACGATGGGTAATAGTGAGTATGTCGCCAAAGCCGGGGCTTCGTCAATTTTTGTCCAGGTTATTATTGCTTTGTCCATAATTGTTTTTTTAATGATTCTCCTATGTTTATGTGATCAATTTTTGATTCAAGGGTTTTTGATTATTATTACACGTCATTGCGGGAAACTTACGGGCGGAATTGTGCGTATGGGCTTCGTGGCAATCAGTAACCCCTTTTGGATTGTGTTTAAAAAAAACAGATTGCTCCTGAATGCCAACGCATTTGCCATATTCCATGGATTCGTCACAATGATGATATTAACGAGGTGCAAAAGTAAAGTTTTTTCGAGATGATTGGAATTTGTATTTTTGAAGTTTTGAATTTTATCTTCAAACTACTCAAGATTGAATTTTGCTTTTATGGAATTAAAAAAACTTCTTAAAATAATGGGCCCTGGTTTGCTATATGCCGGGGCAGCTGTGGGTGTGTCACATTTGGTGCAATCAACGAGGGCAGGCGCTGGATATGGTTTTTACCTTATGGGGATATTGATACTTGCCAATGTGTTGAAATACCCCTTTTTTGAATTTGCCCCAAGGTATGCGGCCTCCACAGGGAAAAGCCTGATTGATGGTTACAGTAAAATAGGAAAATGGGCCGTGGTGATGTTTGCTGTCCTATCCATAGCTACAATGTTTACGATTCAGGCCGCGGTTACTGTTGTAACTGCCGGATTGGTTGGCAATGTGTTTGGTATTTCGATGGATGCTGCGCAAATAAGCGGCCTGATCCTTTTCTTTACCATGATTATCCTTATGGTGGGGCGATATGCAATCCTTGATAAGCTGATAAAAATCGTGATGGTGGTTCTCGCTGTTTCAACAATTGGTGCGACCATTGCGGCCATGTTGAAGGGGTATCACCCAAACCCGGAATTCACAAAGGATTTTTCCTGGTTCAAACATGCCGATATCCTTTTCCTGATCGCTTTTGTGGGTTGGATGCCCGCACCTATTGATATTGCCACCTGGCAATCCTTGTGGACGGTTGCAAAAATCGAAGAGATGGGGGAGAGGCCCAGTTTGAAAAACGCCCTGTTGGATTTTAAGATCGGGTATATCGGTACGGCTTTCCTGGCTGTTTGTTTTTTGAGCTTGGGGGCTTTGGTATTATATGGTTCCGGTGAGGAATTGAGTGCAAACGGGGTTGTCTTTGCCGGACAGTTGATTTCGGTTTTTACGGATAGTATTGGAAATTGGTCCTATTACATCATTGCCATAGCGGCCATTACCGTTATGTTTTCAACCACCCTCACCTGCCTCGATGCGTATCCAAGGGTGATGAAACCGCTAACAGAAGAATTTTTCCCGAAATTGAAGATTAAAAAATCAAAATTCGATTTCCATAGTTGGTTTTGGATCGTGGTTGTGGCCGCTGGGGCTTTGGTCCTTATTGTTTATTTGAAGAACAGCATGCGCTTTATGGTTGACATGGCAACGACCCTTTCGTTTGTGACGGCTCCCTTACTTGCTTTCCTCAATTATAAAGTGGTAACGGACAAACATATGCCCGAAGAAGGCCGTCCCAAACTATGGTTGAGGGTTTATGCCTTTATCGGAATGGGGTTTTTGGGAGGGTTTATGGTGTTTTATTTGGTGTGGAGGTTTTTGTAATACGTTTTTTTTCTTGCGCAATCCCGTATGTACGGGACAAAGGCACAACGTGAAAATGTTTGCGCAATAGTACAAGGGGACAAAAGAACAACGGGACATCGGCACAACAGACGCAAAGAAATTGAAAAATCACTCAACAATCTTAAACTCGGTCCTCCGGTTTTTGGCTTTTCCTTGTTCGGTATCGTTGCTGTCGATTGCCTGCGACTCACCATAACCTTTATACTGGAGCCTTTCGGTGGCAATGTTTTCCCCAATTAGAAAATCATATACCGCTTTTGCCCGGTTTTCCGACAAGTCAATATTATATTCCGTGCTTCCCACATTGTCGGTATGGCCCGAAATCTCAATTTTGATTGTTGGGTTTTTCTGGAGGAAATCGACCAGCTTTTGCAGTTCAACTGTCGATTCCGGTTTCAGGTCATATTTATCGGATTCAAAAAAGATATTGTTTAAAATCACGGTTTCACCCACCTTGATTGGTTTTAACGGAATATCTTTTAGGACGGGCTCATTATGTTGATGGCCCCCTTTAAGGCTAAAGTTTTCAGAATAGAAAAGGTATCCTTTCCTGGAAACATTAAGGGCAAAATTATGGTTTTCGGGCAGGCAAACCAGAAATTCCCCATCATCGGGATCGGAAAAAGAACTGACGACCGTCTTTCCTGTTTTTAGGTCGATAAGCTCAAAACTTGCTTTAAGTTTATTAAGGGTTTCGATATCGAAAACCACGCCTTTCATATAGGTCACAGGCTGTGGGCGGGCATCAGCATATAAATCAAACCCATAAATATCGAGTCCGCCGTATCCGTTTTTACGGTCGGAGGCAAAAAGGGCAAGTTTCCCATCGGTACTCACTACAATGCTGTTTTCATCTTTAAATGTGTTAATGGGATAGCCAAGGTTTTCAGCTTTGCCCCAATTTCCCAGGCTGTCTTTCCGCGAAAGGTAAATATCCATTTTCCCCATTCCGGCATGGCCGTCAGAAGAAAAATAGAGGGTTTGGTTATCGGGATGGATAAAGACAGAACCTTCATAACCCGATGTGTTGATATTCGGCCCAAGTTTTTCAGGTTTCGACCATTTGCCTTCATTGTCAACCTTCGTTACATATATATCATATCCACCATCGCGGTTGCTTACAAAATACAAAGTCCTTCCATCCGCCGAAAAAGAAGGTTGCGATTCCCAATACGAGGAATTCACCGGTCGCCCTATATTATAAGGGACTGCCCAGGCCGGGCCGTTCTTTTTCGAGACAAACAAATCGCACCTTCCAAAACCATCACGTCCGGCACCATATCCGTCCATGTTTTCGCAAGCCGTGAAGATCAGGATATTCCCATCCGCCGATAGGGAAGGGGCGCCTTCGTTATAAACCGAGTTGATGGGCGGCCCCAAGTTCCTGGCTTTTTGCCATTCCCCATTTTCCTTTTTTGAAATAAAGAAATCCTCCTGTCGCCCTGAATATGATCTCGAATCATCCAATAGCCGTGTGAAAAGAATGGTTTCGTTATCGGCAGTGATGCATGGGAAATATTCTTCCTTGTCCGTATTGATCCCTTCGCCCAGGTTTTTCGGGTCGAAAGGGACTGGGTTTTCCAGGGCTTTCATTGCAAAATTACAATTTGCAAGTTGTTTTTTCGCCCGGGCCAGGTTTTTCTCATAAGCCCCTTTGGAGTTGATGTACATAGAATAATGCTTTGCAGCCCCAGCATACCAACCATTCTTGAATTCCACATTGGCAGTCAGGAACATGACAGCGGGAAAAATAGTTGTGTCGATTTCGATCGCTTTGTTATAAACAATCACAGCATTGGTGTCGTCATGGTTTTTTTCATAGATATCGCCAAGCATCATATAGGCCTCAAAAAAGTTGGGATCGATTTCAACTGCCTTAAGGAAATACTTTTCCGCCCCGGCTATATCCTGAATGCGGAACGAGTCCTCGCCATTGATATAGGCTTTTTCAGCTTTTTTTGATTTTGTTGACAATTGCTGAGCATTCGCAATAGTTGCAAAAAGCAGGACAAACATAAAGAAAAGATATTGGAAATTTTTCATGTCGTTTTTTTACCGGTTTTACGGAATCCCCATGTATTTATGGCTTTGCAAAGAGACCTGCCATTTTGGGTTTTTCATGGCATAATCGATTATTGGTTCCATAATGTCGTTGCGTTTGCTCCATTCGGGCTGTAAGTACAATACGCAATCTTCACTCATGCGTTCGGCATTTTTTTCGGCCCAGTCAAAATCACCCTTTGATTGTATGATAACTTTCAATTCATCAGCTTTCGTATAAATTTCGTTCAAAGGGGGTTTGTATTTCTTTGGGGAAAGGCAAATCCAGTCCCACTGTCCGCTTAAAGGATGCGAGCCTGAAGTTTCAAGAAAGGTTTTGATATTTCGTTTTTTGAGTTCGTCACATAAATAATCCAAAGGGTACATCAAGGGTTCCCCACCCGTGACAACAACCGATTTGGCCACACATGAATTTATCCTACTAACGATTTCATCCGTGTTTGTCAATGGCCAGAGTTTGGCATTCCACGATTCTTTCACATCGCACCAGCTACATCCCACATCACATCCCCCGATCCTTGTGAAATATGCCGGCCTTCCGGTGTGAAAGCCTTCGCCCTGCAATGTGTAAAAATCTTCCATAAGGGGAAGTGCTTTTCCTGAAGCCAATAATTGGTCGTCTGACATGGGTTGTGATTAAGTTATGGTAAGTTGCCGGTTTTACTCAATATATTTAACGATTTCTTTTATTGGGAGCTTATATACCTTTTGATCGTAGTCTTTTCTTTGTTCGGTCGAAATCAGGATATTGTAATTGTCGAGCCATACAATCCCTTCGGTTTGTGATCCTTTCATTTTAACGAGGTTTATACGGCAAACTTTCCCACCTTTCAGGTTATTGCCGTTAAACCCCGAAAAGAAGTAAATAAAAGGGACATGGTCTTTATATCCGATCAAAACCAATTCGCCTGTTTCAATATTGTAATCGGCACCGGTAACAAGGCCATCGGCATTGAAGTAACCCGAAGGGGAAATTTTATAATCCCCGGGCGTTTTTGGCAATTTGTACATCCTTGTCCGGCCATTGCCCCAGTTCTTTGAGAAAATAATCAGGGAATCATTGAAACTGATGACAGATTCGCAATCATAATTATGTCCCCGGTTGTTTTTTTCAAAAGAGGCTTGATCGGTATATGAAAAACGGATTTCATCAGCATCAACCTCTGTTTTTTTCTTTTTCCCAATATCTTTTATGGCAACCTTATATATCTTAAGGTCTTTCCTTGTTCCCCAGTTGTTCCCAAAATCACCTACGTAAACGAAGTCGTTGTCATGTGCAATATCTTCCCAGTCAGAATTAACGCCATTTGCAATCCTGACAATCTGTGTTATTTTTCCAGATTTATTGTCGATTTTATAAATCTCAGGCTCCCCACCACTATCGTTAAATGTCCAAACGGATCCATTCAAATAAATAAGTCCCGAGGTTTCTTCCACTTTTGAAGGGAGGTTACCGAAAGTTTCAGGAACAGAAGGGTAATCAATAATATCGATTTGCCGAGCTTCCTGGCCAATTAGATTCTCAGAAAAAGCAAAGAGGATTATGAGAACAGGGAGGAAGAAGTTTTTGAAATAATTCATGCTTAAAAAAGTTCAAGATGGAAATTAGCGGCTTTTGTTTTGGGCCGATAGCAAAGTATTTTTGAGCAGGGAGACAATGGTCATGGGCCCAACACCTCCCGGAACCGGGGTAATGAACGAAGCCTTGGTGGCAACTTCATCAAAATCCACATCACCAACTAACCTAAATCCTGACTTGGTTTTATCTGAAGGGATACGGTGGATGCCCACATCAATTACTACAGCGCCTTTTTTAACCATGTCGGCTTTAACCATTTGAGCTTGCCCCATAGCTACGATAAGGATGTCTGCTTCCTTTGTAATTTCTTTTAAGTTTTCTGTCCGGCTATGACAGACAGTTACCGTGCAATTTCCGGGATAAGCTTTTCTCGAAAGGAGTATGCTCATTGGTGACCCAACAATATGGCTCCTTCCAAGGACAACGCACTTTTTGCCTTCGGTCTCGATTTTATAGCGTTCAAGGAGTTGTAAGATACCAAATGGGGTTGCAGGCAAAAATGAAGGAAGCCCAAGAGCCATTTTGCCCACATTCAGTGGATGGAATCCGTCAACATCCTTTTTAGGGTCGATGCTTTCGATGATTTTCTTTGCTGAGATATGGTCAGGAAGTGGCAATTGAACAATTAAGCCGTCAACCCCATCATCCTTATTAATAAAATCAATCGATTCTAAAAGTTCTTTTTCAGTTACATCCGCCGGATAATTATATATCGAGGAAACAATCCCGACTTCTGAACAGGATTTTTCTTTGTTCTTCACATATGTCTGGCTTGCCGGATCGTCACCTACTAATATGGCCACTAAATGAGGGCTCCGGTCTTCATTGTCGATCATTTTTGCAACCTCTGTCGCAATCTCCTTTTTTATTTCCTGTGAAGTTTTTTTACCGTCTATTAGTTTCATCGAAATAGGTTTTGTTGATTCAAATGCCCCTTTATTTTAGAAATCAATTATTTTCCTTTAAACCCACGTTTCATGTTATTTGCCTGACCCATCATTTTCATCAGGTTTTTACCTTTGCCACCAGACATCATTTTCATCATTTTTTGTGTTTCGGCAAATTGTTTTATCAGTTGGTTTACTTCCTGGATATCAGAACCGCTTCCAATGGCAATCCTTCTTCTTCGGCCTCCGTTCAACAACTTCGGGTTTTCTCTTTCCTCGTTCGTCATGGAATAAATAATGGCTTCAATTCCTTTGAAGGCATCATCATCAATATCAAGGTTTTTGAGTGATTTCCCCATTCCCGGAATCATGCCCATCAAATCTTTCACGTTCCCCATTTTTTTTATTTGCTTTATTTGATTTAGGAAATCGTTGAAATTGAATTGGTTTTTAGCAATTTTCTTTTGAAGCTTTCTGGCTTCTTCTGCATCAAATTGTTCCTGGGCCTTTTCCACAAGTGAAACAATATCGCCCATCCCAAGTATCCTGTCTGCCATTCTGCTTGGGTGGAAAACATCAAGGGCATCCATTTTTTCACCAATACCCACAAATTTTATGGGTTTGTTTACAACGGATTTTATGGTAATGGCCGCACCACCACGTGTGTCCCCGTCCAGTTTTGTAAGTATTACCCCGTCAAAGTCAAGTTGGTCATTAAAGGCCTTTGCTGTATTTACCGCATCCTGGCCTGTCATTGAATCTACAACAAAAAGGGTTTCCTGAGGGTTGATGGATTCCTTGATGTTGGTGATTTCCTTCATCATTTCCTTGTCAATGGCAAGTCGTCCCGCAGTATCAATGATTACCACATTGAATCCAAATTCCTTGGCATGTGAAACTGCGTTTTTCGCAATCTTGACCGGGTTTTTGTTTTCTTCTTCGGAAAAAACCTTTACGTTTATTTGCTCACCCAGGACTTTCAACTGGTCAATAGCCGCCGGACGGTAAACGTCAGCTGCCACAAGTAGCGGATTTCTCCCTTTTTTGCTTTTAATGTAATTGGCAAGTTTTGCTGAAAAAGTAGTTTTGCCCGAACCTTGAAGGCCTGAAATCAGGATTACGGCCGGATTTCCTTTCAGGTTGATGTCAACTGATTCGGAACCCATCAAATCAGCAATTTCATCGTGGACTATTTTTACCATGAGCTGTCCGGGAGAAACAGAAGTCAATATTTTCTGGCCAAGTGCCTTTTCTTTAATGGTATTCGTAAAATCTTTGGCAATTTTATAGCTGACATCCGCATCGAGAAGGGCTTTTCTGACTTCTTTAAGTGTTTCGGCCACATTGATTTCCGTAATGTGCCCATGCCCTTTGAGCAATTTAAACGATCGTTCTAATTTTTCTGATA
>JAADJA010000054.1 GCA_013151015.1 Chlorobiota bacterium | reverse complement strand
CCTCTTTTTACCTTATTTGATGATTTGCACCTTACACAATCCATGGTTTTTTTCGGCAAATGTACGAAATGTATACTAAACTAACAATGCCTGATTTTATCTTGTCGCAATTGCTTTATGTTATTTGTCAAAAGTAACATAATTATTTTCTGGTGCATATGGAAAAATTTTGTCTTTTTGCTTTTTTAGGTTGGATTTGCTGAAGATAACAGCCCTTGACTTATATATTAGTCAGTAACAACTTTTCTTTGTCCTCCACCTACGGTATTGTGAAAGTATTATTGTCACAGAATTTTCGTATTTTTGGTTTTCCTTAAACCGCTTTGCAGGAAATATTATGGGAAACTGGAGAATAATCATATCATTTACCTATCCGCATGAAGCCCATATGGCAAAAACCCTTCTTGAAGCAGAAGGAATCAATGTGATTATACAGGATGAACTAACGGCGCAGGTCAATAATTTTTACTCGAATGCCATCGGTGGCGTAAAACTGTTGGTGAACGAAAATGATTTTGATCACGGAATCGAAACCTTGACAAAGGGGGGCTATATTAACCCGGCGGATACCAAAAAAAAAACGGAACTCATTATCGAAGATGAATTGACGGATAAAAGGCTTTGTCCTTATTGTAAATCCAAAAATATTGGCAAAAAGCGGGACCCGGATATTTTAATGTTAATCGTCTTTTTTTTGCTTGGTGCCATTTTCCCCATATTCAAACGGACTTTTATGTGCTACGACTGCCATAGGGAATGGAAGTATGTCAAGAAAAAATAAAGCTCCCGGATGAAATCTATCTACACACTTGACAATAAGTTATCAAGGTTCTCGAACCTTTTTTGGTAATCATCCAGTGAGCGGTTAATGATTTCGTGGGCTTCTTCCTTTCCAAAAACATCGGTAATCTCTACGTCCCGCTCGTTTCCGGGAAGGTCCTTGTAAGTCAGGAAATAGTGTTTTAACCTTGCCACGACCAAAGCTGGAAGTTCAGAGATGTCGTTGTATCCCATATAAACCGCATCGTTGTTCAATACGGCTACTATTTTGTCATCGGATTCATTTCCATCGATCATCCGGAAACCGCCGATGGGTTTTGCCCTTACAAGAATATCCCCGTGGGTAATCTCTTTTTCGGTGAGGACGCAAATATCGATAGGGTCGCCATCGCCTTTAATGTCTTTCTTGCCCGATTTTTCCATGCAATATTCAGCCACTTTCTTTCCACTGAATGTTTGGGGTATAAAACCGTAAAGTGCCGGCACCACATTGGAATATTTCTGGGGGCGGTCGATTTTCAGGTAACCCGATTCCTTATCGACTTCGTATTTCACGGTGTCGGTCGGAACCATTTCGATGTAGGAAGTAATGACCTTGGGGCTTTCGTTGCCGATGTTAACGCCATGCCAGGGATGTGATTTATAACGCAGGCCCATCAGGCGGCCGATGGGGTCCATTAAACGATTTGATGCCATGTGGATTTTGATTTTTGTGTTGCTAATGTATGACGATTTCGAATTGCAAAACTAAAGTATTTTTAAATGAAGCTGCTATTTTTATAATACTTCGGTAAATTTTCCCTCGCGCAACGATGCAAAGAACGCAACGTGCTGAATTGCAACAATATGCTTAAGCTATTCATCAAATTGCAAATAATTAAAAACCAATAGGTTGTATTTATTTACCGAACTATTGTTTTTGTTCATTTGAAATCTATTCCCTTTTTCCAATTGCCAGACTCTTCCAGACCGTGCCAAAACCGGAAGGTCTTTCCAGCTAATTAATAATGCGAATCAAGAGTTGAACCCTTAGAGGGTTCTGTATTCATATGTCTAATTGTCCATGGGTTACACTCATGGTTATTGTTGTTTAATCCTTTGTGCCTCTGCTAAAGCTTCAGCGACACGCAGTCAGGATTCGTTTGTCCGAAGGACAAAAACAATAATAGCCCCGTACGGAGTGCGGGGTACGGTATTCTGTGTTCAATATCAACCCCAAAGTGGGTTGAACTGCTGATAATCAATGCTGTTCAACCCTTGATTCGCATTAATAATAAATCACTTCACAATCCGGTTTTGCCTTCTTGAACTTTTCAATGTTCTTGGGGGAAATCTTGGAGTTGAAACATTTTATTGATCTCAGGTTTGGCAATGCCTGAAGTGGTTTCAGGCTTTTTACCAAAGTATTGTTTATCTCTATTTCCTCAAGTTTAACAAGGCTTTCCAAAACTTTCAATGATTTGATTTTCGTGCCGGAACACTTTAATGTTCTTAGGTTGCCAAGTGTTGAAATCGTTTTTAAATCCTCCACCGCCGTGTTCGAAATATCCAATTCCTGTAATTTGCCCAATGAAGATAGGGGGGCAAGGTCGTTCAGCGGGTTTTGTGCACATTCCAGTACCTCCAAGTGTTTGAGCCGGGTCAAGGGTTGAAGGTCAACCACTTTGTTGCTTTTGAAGTTCAGTTTTTTCAGGCCAATTATCATTGTCAAGGGTTCCAAGTCCCCAATTCCATCGGAAGTGGACAAGTCCAACGAGTCAGTGAACAAAAGTGTATGCAGTTGGATAGGAGAAGGCGGGGAGTCGATTTTGTATTTTCCCGAAAAAATGTCTTGCCAGGAACTGGGAAGGGCGTTCCACCATGTTAAAAGCTCTTCCGTTTTATATACGATGATGCATGAGGGGTTTTCTGTATGGTAAGCAAATGCAGATTTATCGTTGATCCCGGAGCTGTCTGCCAAAATCAACTGCAAGGAGGAGATTGCGTTCAACGGACTTAGATCTGAAACTTTTGTTTGTGAAATGTCGAGTTTCCCGAGGTTGTCCATGTTTTTGGCAAATTCCAGATTTTCGACAGAAGTATTGGAAACATTCAGGTCTTCAAGTCCGATGGATTCGGAAATATTTTCAAAGTCGGTAACATTTGTTGATGAAATATCGAGTATTTTCAGGTTGAACAAACGGCGGATAGGCTTAAGCGTTGTAATATCCTTATTGCCCGCCACAGTAACATTTTCGAGCTTTATCAAAGCATGGAGGTCTTCGCGGGTAGGTTCTTCGGTAAGATTTGCATATTTGACGATTACATCCTTCCATGCCTGTTCCATATTTGCCCAATTGTTAAAAAGCTCTTCCGATTCAAAAATAACGAGGCAGCCCGGGTTCTCTCTCATAAAGGTGATGGTGTTCGCCTTTTTGATTTGTGTGTCATCACAATAAACCCTTGTGAGGTTTTCGTGGCCGTTCACAGGTTCCAGGCTCGAAACACCTGTTTGGCTGATGTGCAAAATTGTCAAATTCGACAATCCCGAAAGGGGCTCGATGGAATTGATAAATGTGTTGTCGCAATTTAGGTATTTCAGGCTGTCAGAACCTGACAGGGCATCCAACTTGTCCACAAGCGTCCCTGAAATGTCAAGGGTGGCCAACTGATCCAAATTACTGACAAAACCCAAATCCTGGATCCGTGTCCCGCTGCATTTTACTTTTTTCAAGGATGTTAAATCCCGGATAGCGGAAAGGCCGGTGATTTTGTTTCCCGAGCAATCCAGTTCCTCCAAATTGGTAAGGCCTGCCACTGCTGAAATATCGGTAATTAGCTGATAGCTGCAGTTCAGGTTGGTAATGCTCGATGAATAATGCAAAGGGGACAGATCCTTGACGGGTGTTTCGGAACAATCCAAGACCCTTAATCGATTCAGGTTCCGAAGTGGGATCAGGTTGTCGATAAGCGTTTTGGAACAATTGATTTTTTCCAGGGAAGAAAGTTTCCCCAATGGGGACAGGTCCGGGAGTTTTTCATTTCCTGAAATATCTATTTCCGTAAGGTTCAATATCCCCTTTAATTTGGCGTAAACGGTCTTTGGGTCGGTGAAAACCGTGTCGTAGGCATTCACCATATTTGCTGTGTTCATCCTTTCCCCGGGAAGTTCAATGTCGAAGCCGGCCGTGGTATCCGGCCTTTCTTCAACATAAGATGTGGCGATGGCCAAAAGGCTGTCGCCAATGAAAACAACATCGGCCAGCGAAACCGAATCGTTCATATTGATATCCTTGCCGAAAAACTTTTTCCATTCGGGCGAAAGGTTTTCCCACCAGGTTTTTATCTCCTCCTTTTCGTTGAGTTTGGTGGTATAGATACTTGCTATTTTCAGGTCGTTCCGTGCTATGTCGAGGTTCACTTCCATAAAACGGACTTTTTTGGAGTTCACGGTGTCATTGGCCACGGTGATGCCCGAAAGGATACGGTTAAAAGTGACCCTGAAGAAATGCTGGCCGTCATCGTTTACAAACAGGTTGATGTCGGAAACCACAAATTTGAAATCCACGCTTTTAAAGAAAAACCCCACATCTTTCAGATAGGCTTGTGCATCTTTGTACAAAGGTACTTCGCGCCCTTCGTCCAAATCATCTTCAATCTGTACCTTGTCGTTCAGGAATATTTTGAGGTAACTTTCATTTACCACTGTTTTTTTTTCGATGGCCAAAGAAGTGGGGTCGCCGAGGAAATTCATTGTTTCCTGAAAATAAGCAACAAGCGAAGCTACCTGCTTTTTGTAAGCTTCTATTTCTTCAGGGGAAAATGAATCTTCCATGGCCTTTTCTTTTTGTGAAAAGCCCTGGACCCAACTTAGGCTTAACGAAAAAGCAAATAGAATTACGAATATGTTTTTTTTCATGGTAGATAGAATTTGATGAGATCGTTTTTCTCTTCATCGGTGATTTTGAAGAGCTTGGTGACGAGCCATCCTGTATTGTATCCTGAACGGTTTACAAACGAGACTTCAAAATACCAGCCATCAATCTGGAAAAAATGAAATTTAGGGTCGCCGGAACCAACAAATTCAAGGTCGCCGGACTTTATTTCATAAAAAAGCAAACTCAGGTAATCGGGTTTAAAATCAGCCTGGGCATAGTACTCAACGTATTTCTTGTCCTGAAAGGCTTTGTGCAGGTTCATGAAATCCAGCTCGTGGCTCATGGGATGGAGAAAGGATTTTTCGATCACCGTTTTATCCCCTTTGAAAAATTCCCTTAAAAAACGGTCGAAATACACATTGGTCATCACCCATTTGTACCCCAGTTTTTCGTGTTCGAGATGCAAGAACAAAATGGGGTAAACCAATTGCCCTTTGTCCTTAAAAGTCGTGGGCAGTTCAGCAAACCATTGCCCTCCCCTGAACTGGAGGAACTTTGGGTTGTCCTGTCTGGTAACATCAGAGATAAATTCTTTTTTCAATTCGGGATCGATGGCCGGACTTTCCTTGTCGAACAGCATATCGAGGTAAATATGGCGGAAAGCATTGTCGCGGTACAAACTGTCGCCGGGATAATAGCGATTGCCTTCCCGATCTTCTTCGTTGTTGAACCTTCGGAAAAACTGGTTGACCTGCTTGGTTTGGGAATAGAGGTGGCTTTCATCGCCAAGGGCACTCCCCAGTTTACTTTGGGAGAACACAGGGAAACTTGTTAATAGATTGATTAATAAAAATATGAAGATTGTTTTTTTTGCCAATGCTTATTGGTTTTTATACAAATGGTCATGTTGAGCCTGTCGAAACATATTTGGTTTCCACAATTGAACACATTTCGACAAGCTCAATATGACCACGTTTTATAACTTAAAGGACATCCTATTTAATTAATCAGGGCTTGACTTTGAGTCAAGCCCGCATTGGCAACTTTTATGGTTGCTTTTCGGTTTCCTTCACACGGATATCGCCCAGCATCACGTCCCAGAAACCAATAAGGCGCCCACCGATCTGTGTCTCTTTTCGTTCTACATAAACAGTAATGTCTTTCTTGGTCACATCCTGATAAACCAGGTCGCCCTCTTTGTTATAGCCCGAAAATTTTTGGAACACGGTTATTACGCCTACGTATTTCCCATCGGGTTGCCTTTCGAGGTCGCTCACGTACTGGATTTTGTACCACTCAATATCCACCTTGTTGTAATTGAGCCTCATCAACCTCTGGAGATATTGCCTCACAGGGTAATAATTGATTTCGGGGTGATAGATAGACGAAACGCCCATTTCGCTCCCTTCCATGAACAATTCAACGGCACGGTCGATAACGCGGTTGGCTTCCGAAAAATCGGTTGCTTTATCGCCAATCAGGCTGATGTACTTGCTCAGGTCGCGTACTTTTTCGAGTGCCAGGCTGTCGATGGCCTGTTTTCTGTCGGGGCTTATTTCATCCTGTGCCATGGCACCAAATGAGAAGGAGACAAACAATACTGCAATTAACAAATATTTCGATTTCATGATTTCCTATTTTTTAATTAGTTCTAATTCGGTTATCTGGCCATAGTCGTCAATCTTGACCCTGGCAATTTTATTATCGTATTTCTTCTGGTCTTTCACATAATTAAGGTAGTCTTTAATGGTTGTCGGTTTGTCGTAATCAACCACTTCACCTTCCTGGTGGATAATGATAAGAACAGGGACATCCTCAGAAGCATAGAGTTTAAGCGCACCTGAAATTTTCATGTTGGCCGTTTCGGTATCGGCTGCATGGGCCACTTCGATAAAGGAATCGTTGATGTAATTGTATTTGTTCTTTTCCGCTTCTTCGGCCAGCCTTTTTTGTTCCTCCTCTTCCAGCTTTTTTAATTCTGTGTTCAACTTTGCAATTTTATCCTCAACCTTCACGATCAGTTCGTTTACGGTTTTGTCGTTCAGGTTCTGGGATTTGATGTCGTTCAGCCTGCGTTCCATTTCGGCAATTGGCATGGTTCCGTCATCGTCCAAAATAGCCTGAAGGTCGGAAATTGCTTTCTGCACTTTGTCGGCATATTCCTTGGCAGCCTGTTCCTGTGCCAGTTTTTTCTTGCTTTTGCACCCACCTGTCGTAAATGCCATTCCCCCGATGAGAAGTAAAATCATCAATTTGGGGATAAGTGATCTTGTGATTGGTCTTTTCATTGTTTTTGTTTTTAATTTTATTTTCTGTGTATTTCATTAATTCATTGCTCGAATTGCACGCTCAATTTCATGGACTAACGCACTATATTTCAATTTATTTAACGAAGTGCAAAATTATTCCATTTTCCGTGCCTTAATATTTAATTTTGAAAATAATAACGAACAAAGGATTGTTGATAATGTTATGGCAATACTTCGGTAATTTTTTCTCGCGCAATCCCGCATATGCGGGACAAAGAACGCAACGTATTGATGTACACAACATGATAAAATACTTTTCAAACTACAAATACATAGCAATCAATACAATATAATTATTTACCGAACTAATGTTATGGGAATGGATGAAAAAATTGATTAAAACCTGAGGTCACCAAAATTTATTCTCCATTTTATCGGATCTTTACCTTATCCACTTCTTCGCCCGTATCGGGGTTTATCACTTCCAGTTCGATTTCGTTTCCATTGATATGAAAGAAAACCAGGGCATATTGTGTTGCAAAAAATTGAACGGAACTGCTCCATATCAATTCTTCCTGTCCGTAATAAGGCGCCCCTGCCGAGCCATTTGTTATTTGCCAGATCGGCCTGGAGATTTTCAGCTTTTCCCATTTCCAGCCATCTGGATAGATATTCGTTCTTGAATCAATGAGCATCCGGTTGTAGTTGTGTTCATCGCCACAAAGCAGGGCTATGGTCTTGGAACTTTTATTGATCATTATATCGAGGAATTCGTCACGCCGTTCGATAATCCCTTTATCAACAGGTTTTCCGGCGACATAAGGCCGGATTTCATTGTTCCCTTTATACCACATATCGTCACCGGAATGCCCGCCATTGGGGAATGCGGGAGTGTGTATAGTGACAAAAACATGGTCGATGTTTTTGTCCTTTTCGTATTTGGCAATCTCTTCCTTAAACCATTGTAACTGATTGTCCATGATATATCCATGGATATTGCCCCCTGTTTTTGGAACCTGGTCTTCGGTGGGTGCATATAAATAGTCAGAATTAAGTACGATCATGGCAATATTTCCATAAGTATAGGAGAATACATTTTCTTTATAGCTTGGGAAATCACGATTTTCCGGGTCTGGGTCGTATTTTGAATTGTCCTCACTTTCAGGCCCGTTGAGCGGGTTTACGAACATTTCGGCAAATAAGGTTTCCGCCGATTCGGCCCCAAACCGGAATTTGTCGATCATGACCACTTCGCCGGCTTCATTTGCAAAATAAAAATTCAGGGCTTCATGGTTTCCCATCCCCACGTTCACGGGAATATAATGGGCATATTGTTCCAGCACATTCTTAAAATTATGGTACTGGAGTTTTTGTTCGTTCCAATTATCGGAATAGCCCGAAATCATATCACCGGTAAATTGCAGGAATGCGGCATTGTGAACGGCTGTTTTTTTCAACAAGGCGTTTTGCGATATAGGCATTGACCCCAAAAACACTGCGTTCGCCGCCCCCGTTTCCGGCCCGCCAATCGCTCGCAAAAGCAAATGTGAACTCTTTGTTATATCCGGGTGGTGGGGCGGTTTTAAAAGAATATGTATCCGAGTAATCCCCATATTTTGCCGTATAAGAATATTCTGTCAATGGTTTTAGGCCATCTATTTTCAACTCGAAGTTTTTATTTTGGGTTTTGTCCATAAACGAGTGCCCGTCAGCAATCACAAAAGCAATGATCTCAACATTGGTCTCAAACGAAATAATGACGCTGCTATCCGTTACCTGATTGATAAAAGGCCCCGAAACAATAGTGACATCGGTTTCAAAAGGCCCTTTCCCCCTTACATTGATTTTCCCATCGTAAACAATTTTTCCCTCCGATGACACAATCCGGTAACCAAGCCTTGAAAACCCTTTTTCTTCCCAATTGGCGATATCATATTTTCCTGATAAGTTGTTCCTTATATCAATCTCGGCAATGCCCGCATTTATTTTTGCGGTACTATGAAAATAAACGGGTTGGGGATATTTAATGTTTTCACTTAGGATAAACCCATAATAAATCGTGCCGTTGAAATTTTTGTCCCCAAAATCGAATCGAAGCCCGTTTTCCGTGCCTTTGGGACTTTTCGCTATTTTGTCAAAATAATATACCGGTTCCGATGGGATCCAGGTCATCTTGTCCGGTGAGCCTTCCGGTTTGAAAATCAAATTCCCATCTTCAAAGTAAAAATTGGAATAAACAACTGGTATTTCGGTGTTTGATTGTCCGGTAAGAAACAACCACGATATGCCAAAGAAGAACAAGAGAAATGCCTGTTTCATTTTGTTGTTTTTTAGGGTTTGAAAAATAAAAAAAAGAATACAAACGCTAATAATATTGAAAGGGACAAAAGTAGATTAAATGTCAATATTGTTCACACTTGGAGCTTGTGGATTCTTTTAACATTCAATTTAAGGGTAGAAAAATTAAGGTATCTTTGCAAATCAAAATTTGAGTGAAATGCCCGAGGATTTTAAAAAAGAGAGACGGAAACGCAGAATAGAGAAACTTCGCAATAAGTACCGGTTGGTAATCATGAACGAGGAGACCTATGAGGAAAAAATTTCGTTCAGGCTTTCGCGCTTAAATGTTTTTACCGTTGCCGGGATTACGGCTATTTTGCTTATTGTCTTCACCACTTTCCTTATTGCCTTCACCCCACTGCGGGAATATATCCCAGGTTATACGGATGTTACCATGCAAAAAAGGATAATCGAATTGCAGCATATGGCTGATTCGTTACAGACGGATGTTCAGCAAAAGAATGTTTATTTGCGGAATTTAAAGAGCGTGATCGAGGGAAAAGATATTGTTGAAGATACAAGTCAGGTGGTGGCTGTCGAAGGGGCTAATTACGAAGATATCGAATATTCACGTTCGCCGGAGGATTCATTGCTCCGCGCCGAGTACGAAAATGAATCTTCCTATGATTTGTTTTACAATGAAAACGAAGAACTCGCCGCACCGGTTTCTTCCTTAAGCAATTATTTGTTTTTCACCCCTTTAAAAGGGATTATTACCACAAAGTTCAACCTGGCCGAGCAGCATTTTGGGGTCGATGTGGTCGCAAAAAGAAATGAAGCGGTGAAAGCCACCCTCGACGGAACGGTCGTTTTTTCCGATTGGACCATCGAAACAGGATATGTTATCAGCATTCAGCATAAGGGGAATTTTATTTCAGTGTATAAGCACAATTCCGTTTTGCTAAAAAAGATGGGTAGCGTGGTACAAGCAGGGGATCCCATTGCCATAGTTGGTGAATCCGGGGAACTTACCACAGGCCCGCACCTCCATTTTGAACTGTGGTACAACGGTATGCCGGTTGACCCAACCGAGTATGTTGTTTTTTAAAAACAAATACATAAAACTAACTAAGGAATAGCCCATTGAAAAAACGAATCGCCCTTCTTGGCTCCACCGGCTCCATTGGGATTCAGGCCCTGGAAGTTATCCGCCTGCACCCCGAACATTTTCAACTGGAAGTGCTAACTGCCAATCAGAATTCTAAATTGCTCATCGAACAGGCACTCATCTACAAACCCAATGTGGTGGTTATCGGTAATGACGGTTTGTACCGGGAAGTTTTTGATGCCCTCGACCCACATGATATTAAAGTTTATGCCGGGGAAGATGCAATTTCACAAATCACAGAAATGGATACCGTTGATATGGTTTTGGTCGCCCTTGTTGGTTTTGCGGGGCTGAAGCCTGTGATACATGCAATAAAAGCCGGAAAACCCATTGCCCTTGCAAACAAGGAATCGCTGGTAGTGGCCGGTGAAATCGTAACGCAACTCATCAATGAAAAAAAAGGGTCACTGATTCCCATCGACTCTGAACATTCCGCCATATTCCAGTGCCTTGCAGGTGAAAGCCCTGATTCGGTCAAGAAAATTATCCTTACTGCTTCGGGAGGGCCTTTCAGGGGGAAATCCCTGGAATACCTTGGGACAATTGGAAAAACAGAGGCATTGAACCATCCCAATTGGAATATGGGCGATAAAATCACCATTGATTCTGCTTCCCTTATGAACAAAGGCCTGGAGGTGATAGAGGCCAAATGGTTGTTTGGGTTGAAACCCGAAGAAATCGAAGTGGTTATCCACCCGCAATCCATTGTCCATTCGCTGGTTCAATTCAAGGATGGCTCCCTGAAAGCCCAGATGGGCCTTCCTGATATGCGCCTGCCAATCCAGTACGCACTTGCCTATCCCGAAAGGCTTGTGGCCAACTTCCCAGAGTTCAGTTTTATTGATTGTCCCAAACTTACTTTTGAACAAGCGGACATTAAAATTTTTCGTAATCTTGCACTCGCTTTCGAGGCGCTTGAAAAAGGAGGGAACAGCCCCTGTGTTTTGAATGCGGCAAACGAAATGACAGTGGATGCTTTTTTGAATGACCGGATAGGTTTTCTACAGATGCCCGACATTATTGAGGAGTGTATCCAAACAGTTTATTTCATCGAAAAGCCTTCATTGGATGATTACTTTGAAACCGACAGGCTTACAAGGGAAAAGGCTGTTTCTTTATTGAGGAAATTTTCCTGATTTATTAAAACAAAATTACAGTATATTCGTTTAGTGTTCCTTATTATTAATTACTACCGTTAAATGGAAATTTTCATAAAAGTTATTCAGTTTTTTTTCAGTTTGTCCATACTTGTCATTATCCATGAGTTTGGCCATTTCATTGCAGCAAAAGCCTTCAAGACGAAAGTTGAGAAGTTTTATCTTTTTTTCGACCCCTGGTTTTCGTTGTTCAAGTTCAAAAAAGGGGATACTGAATATGGCATTGGCTGGTTGCCGCTGGGGGGATATGTGAAAATATCAGGTATGATCGATGAATCCATGGACAAGGAGGCAATGAAAAAACCGCCGGAACCTTACGAATTCAGGAGCAAGCCCACCTGGCAACGATTAATCATCATGCTTGGCGGCGTTACCATGAACATACTATTGGCCATTGCAATTTACATCGGGATGCTATTTACGTGGGGCGAAGAATACCTGCCAACCGAAAGCCTGAAATACGGCATTGTGGTTGATTCCGTTGGTGCCGAACTGGGACTGCAAAACGGTGACAAAATACTCACCCTTGATAACGAAAAGGTCGAAAGCTTTGGGAAAATCCCCAAAAAACTTATCCTTGATGGGGTCAAGACCATTCAAATTTCGCGCAATGGACAGAACATTGAATTGGATGTGCCTGATGATTATGTAAATAAACTTATTGAGCAAAAATCAAGGGATTTTATAAGTGTCCGTTTTCCGTTTGAAGTGGAAAGGTTTGTGAAAAACTCCCCGGCAAAAGAAGCGGGCATGGAGAAAGGGGACGTAATCATCGGATTGAACCAAGTTCCCACCGAATTTTTTGATGAGTTTAAAACCGAGATACAAAAACATAAAAACGAAACCGTTACAGTTCATGTTCTAAGGAATGGTGATTCTGTCAATATCCGGGTTCCGGTTCCTGAAAAGGGTTTAATTGGCGTTGGCCCAGTAACAAATCTTTCCAAATACTTTGATATTAGGGAAAAGGATTACACTTTTCTGGAAGCTATTCCGGCAGGAATTTCAAGGACATATTTTGGAATAGGGGATTATTTTAAG
The DNA here is from genome assembly GCA_013151015.1 of Chlorobiota bacterium. Taxonomy (GTDB): domain Bacteria; phylum Bacteroidota; class Bacteroidia; order Bacteroidales; family JAADJA01; genus JAADJA01. The sequence continues at coordinate 45,165 of JAADJA010000054.1, read as the reverse complement.
CAGCTAAAACTGCTTTTTTCCCCGAAGGTGGACGCATTGGGATCAGTTGGTGGTTTTATAACCATTGGAAACCTCTTTCCCGCAAAATGGCATTGGGAAAGTTTTTGGACGTTGACAGCATTTTTGTCAATTATGCTCGCCATATTAAACATACTCCCCATCCCTGCACTTGACGGTGGTCATGTAATGTTCCTGATGTACGAAATAATAACCCGGCGCAAACCAAGCGATAAGTTCATGGAATATGCCCAAATCGTTGGGATGGTCATCCTGTTTTCATTGTTGATCTTTGCCAATGGAAATGATTTGTTCAAGTTTTTTTCGGAGAAATAGGAGTTTCTGAAAATATACTTTGTCAGACAAGCCCCTATATAAAATTGTTGTGGGAATATGTATAAAATCCAATGATTGATAGAGAACATAGAAAGATAAGTTATAGAAGTTTCGTCTTCCTGTTTTCATTAATCATTTCCTTTTCCTTTAGCCTTATTAGTTCTGCGGGGCAGCAAATCGAATCCTTAGCCGATTTATCAGATTTCAATCCCAAAAATATTTCCATCGAAATCAACCCAATTATCATACAAGATATTTCTGTTGAAATTGAGGTTAGTATTAACGAACCAAATTTTGATAGAAGTTCTAATCTGCCTATAAAAATTAATGGTTCAGATGTTATCATCCATCCGGAAAATGGCAAATATGTTTTTCAGCACGTTTTTAAGGAAAAGGAAGAATTGACGATTTCAATCGGTGGTTTTTCTTTTTCAAAAACAGTTACACCCGTTCCCTTGTGGATGTCGGTAATCCCACCTTTGATCGCCATACTGATCGCATTGGTTTTCCGCGAGGTTTATACAGCCCTATTCCTGGGATTGCTCAGTGGGACCACTATCTTGTTTATCTTTCAGGGAAAATCGTTTTTTATTGCGCTGTTCAGTGGGTTGTTTGCCATCATCGATACCTATATCGTGGATACCATGAAAGACCAAGGCCATATATCCATTATCCTGTTTTCGATGATGATAGGTGGGATGGTGGCCCTGATCACGAAAAATGGCGGGATGCGGGGCATTGTAAATTATTTGTCGAAATATGCGGCCAATGCCAAATCGGGGCAGTTTATCACCTGGTTATTGGGAGTGGCCATTTTCTTTGACGATTATGCCAATACGCTTATTGTCGGGAATACCATGCGGCCCGTGACCGACCGCTTGAAGATTTCCCGCGAAAAACTGGCCTATATCGTGGATTCCACTGCCGCCCCTGTTGCGGCACTTGCACTCACTACCACCTGGATCGGGATTGAAATTGCCTACATACAGGAAGGGATCAATGCCATTGGCCTCGACGAAAGTGCCTACCTCGTTTTTATCCGGTCGCTGAGCACCCGGTTTTACCCAATACTTACCCTTGCTTTTATGTTGATACTGATTTTCAAGGGCAGGGACTTTGGACCCATGTTAAAAGCGGAGAAAAGGGCAAGGGCAGGGGAAAATGAAATGGAGACGATTGTTGCATCCGGGGATACTGTTGAGGAGGGGGAAACCTTAAAGGCCCGTTGGTACAATGCTGCCATTCCGGTTTTCATTGTTGTTTTCGGAACTTTTGCCGGATTGGTAATAACGGGTTGGGACAGCAAACTGTGGAACAATCCGGAAGTATCGGCTTTTACGAAATTCTCTGAAATAATCGGGAATTCCGATTCTTACGTTGCGTTGCTTTGGGCATCCATGTCGGGAATGTTCATCGCCGTGATTTTGACCGTTGGCCAAAAGATATTCAATATCAGGAAAAGCATTGCTTATATGATCGAGGGTTTTTCGACCATGCTCAATGCAGTTCTTATTTTAATCCTTGCCTGGTCGCTTGCAAAAATCACCCAGAACATGCACACGGCCGATTTCCTGTCACAAATCCTGGTCAATATGCACCTTAGCCCTTATCTGCTGCCGGCCATTACTTTTTTGCTTTCTGCGGTAATTGCATTTTCAACGGGTTCCTCCTGGGGGACCATGGCTATTCTTTATCCTTTGATTTTGCCCGTTTCGTGGACAATCTCCCAAAACCATGGCCTGGACTATGATGCAACAATGTTGATTTTCAACAATGTGGTCTCTTCCATTCTGGCGGGTTCGGTATTTGGCGATCATTGTTCACCTATTTCCGATACAACAATTTTAAGTTCGCTCGCAAGTTCGTGCAATCATATCGATCATGTACGGACCCAATTGCCCTATGCCTTGGTGGTTGGGGTTGTTGGCACTTTGTTTGGGACATTGCCGGCAGCTTACGGCGTTCCGTTTTATATACTGTTCCCTGTGAACATTGCCATCCTTTATTTTATTGTGGTGGTATTTGGGAGGAAGGTTGCTTAAAGGGCTTTAGACAGTTTATCTAAGTTAGGATTTTAAAATGATTCACTCATGGATCACAGCAAGGGCACTTCGGCACGGGATGCAAAATTCCCGGTGACACTGCTGGCGAATAGTTTACTTATCATATTTATCCGATGGTCGATCAGGGCAAGCAAACCTATTTGGTTTTGTTGGATGGATTCAAGATGAACTCTTACGAAAGCAGTAATCGCCTTCCGTGCTGTTTCCGAAAAATTCGTGAGCAGGAGGATGTTTTTCATGACTTGGGTTCTTTGAAGGTTTTTACATCTGCCAATTTCGGAACATGATGTGGATATCCCAATTTTTGATACCACAAAAATCCATGCAGAAAAGGCTGTGGAATGGGCGATTAAACATTAAAAGAAAAATCCCACTCATGCAACAATGGGACTACGCTTGTTGCAGTAACATTATTCTGATTTCAACCAGTCGGGTCACTTAACAATACTATGGCCTGCCCCGACTCAACAAGTTTCTATTCTGCCAACTCCAATTTGCACCACATGCCAAGGACCTCCATTCTAAACCATTGACTCCTCCCTTTGATCCTTTAAGGATTATGGTTACTTTTGTTTTCCATAAAAAGCATATCTTGTTCAAAATCATTAAAACCACAGGGATATTATCAATATGAAAAAAATCATAACAGTTATATTTGTCATTTTTCAAGCACTTTCATTAATTGCCCAATTGAGTGATGCTGAGTTTGAAGCCTTATTGGATAATGAGGATATAGTAATACAACATGAAAATATGAAGGTGTCTTTTATAGGCAAAAAAGCATATTATATCAGAATCGTTGTCGAAAAGGAGATTGAATACGAGATTCTTTCTGAAGCTGGTAATAATTATCTGACCCCCTTTGTACTTCCACAGCCTTTTGATGAGATTTACAGGCCACATTCACCTGGTATCAGGAATGAATCAACTCTTTTTGACGAAGTATCCATTGAGGGGTTTGAAGCAACAATTATCCATAATAACGGGGAACCTGAAAACCTGGCTTTTGAAAAGAAAATCCAAAAGCATAAAATAATAACAGAAAGTAGTCATTTTGGGTATTTGTACAGCTATTGCTATTCTTTTGGGAAAGCCGAACCTGGTGAAAGGATAAGAATCAAGTATAAGTATTCTTTCCCTTTCAAATATAACATTAAAAGGTTGATATCGTCCCGTTTCTTTTTTGTCACGAAAATTCCCCGAAAAAAATTTGATTTCTATTTGTCGCACCAGTATAGCCTTGAAGTTGATACGGGTTTTATAAATTGTGCTTATCCAGATATTGATACATTGGATAATATGGTTAACTATAAGTGGCACTTTGAGAATCAACCCGGAAGTCTTGATGAACCCGGCTCGAGGCCGCAAACCAATCTGCCCTGGCTTTCTTTTACCTTAAAACCCAATGACTTCCTTGTGGAATATTTTAACAGCTATGAAACAGGATTTATCCCTATGAGGGATGTATTGACCATTCCAAAAACAAACAGAACAGCAAACAATTTTTGGCCTGCCGATCGTAGAAGTCGGGGAAAGGGCAAAAAGGATGATCTAAATTATTATCGCTTTATTGACAGGTTCATCGAATTGGGCAAGAACGACTCGGTCGGGATTGTACAATTAAGGGAAATGCAGGCATATATTAATGACAGTGTCGCCTATAATGATGCATATTCCTATTTCGGGAACAATAATGACAGGATAAAGACCCACACCGGGACACAATTGGCGAATGGCGAAATATGGGAATGTAATAAGGAATTGGTTTATGCTACATTGATCGATTTGCTGGACATGGAATTTTATATGGGGTTTCCGTCAGATTCAAGGACCGGCTATATTGGCGAAGATTATTTGGCAACAATTAATGGCAACGAGATATTGTTTGCCATAATCCTCAACAATAAACAACTCGCTTATATTATGCCCAAGACAGATAAACGTAATTTATTTTGTGAAGAATTGCCGTTTTATTATGAAAACACACCCATTTTATTGGTTAATAGGTGGTTTTATGAAATAGGCTCGTCAACCGGAAAAATGTTTTTTTCCAAATACAAAAACACACCTTCCAGTTCAATTTCTGAAAATACCAGAAAGATAAATAGTAAGGCAATGGTTTTCCTTGATGAAGATCGTATTTCTTTTTCTTCACGAATCTCATTGTCTGGACAGTTTTCTACAACTACGAGATTTTTATATAAAGGAGGGCCGATAGACAGTACTATAAACCCAATTTATCGTGAGAAAGTGTGGGAGTTTGGTGAAGAACAGGATATTGGGAACGTGGAGGTTATTGACACAGATAATTACTTTCCATTTAGGACTTTGATTAATGCCGAATATTCGGTTTCCGGGATTATCAGTACAAAAAACGATACAGTTTTGTTGGACCTTTCGGGATGTATAAAGCATATCATTTATCGTGGTTTTAAAGCTGAAAACCGTTTCACGGATTTTTATGCGGACTTTACAGGAACTGATTCTTATGCATGGATGCTTGAATTTGACCAGACAGTATCATTTTACAACCTTCCTGAAAATATGGAAGTCAATAATAATTTCGGCACTTACAAATTTAGTATAAAGCAAATGGATGATAACAAGCTGTTGATTTCAAGTTATTTTAAAATTAAGTCAAATCAAATTAAAAAGAATAATATTGAACAGGTGGCGCATATCTATAATGCAATTGAAGATAACAGTAAAATCCTTTTAACAATTGGGCTTAGGGAAAACTAAAGTACAAATTGCTACAATGAAGTTGCAGTAACATTATTCTGATTTCAACCAGCCGGGACAACCAAATTATGGCCTGCCCCGACCCAACTGGGGTCAACGCTTACCAACTCCCACTGGCGCCACCGCCGCCAAAGCTCCCGCCGCCAAAGCCACCGAAGCCTCCACCCCCACCGCCAAAACTTCCAGACCCTCCCGAGAAATTACCAAAAGAACTGCCGCCACGGCCTCCCATCATACTTCCCAGAAGAAGTGCAGTCCAAAGGGAACTGCTGTGGTTTCTGCCGCCCATGGTATGGTTTCCGTTTCCCCTGCGGAAAATCATGGAAATAACAATGATCATAATAATAAATGGAACGAGAAAACCAAGAGGGCTACGACCACCGGCTCCTTTGTTGTACTGGTCAGGCGTAAAATGCCCGGACACCAAATCAATCATTACATTGGTCGCAGCATCGAGCCCACCATAATAGTTTCCTTGTTTAAAATTGGGGATCATTTCATTTTCGATAATCCGCTTTGAGGTAATATCGGGAATGTAGGGTTCAAGTCCGTAGCCCACATCAATATTTACCTCTCCTTTACCCTCAGATGTTTTGGGTTTTAAAACAATGATGGCACCGTTATCGTCCTTTTTTTGTCCAATGTTCCATTTCTGTGCAAGCCGTTGTGAATAATCAACAATATCATATCCGTGGATGCTTTCCACGATGACAATGGCAATTTGTGTCCCGTTGGTATCGCTGAGGGCGACCAGTTTCCGTTCAAGGGCTTTTTGTTGTTGCGATGTCAGCAATCCCACATAGTCGTTCACAAGCCGTGGTGGATTTGGCTTTTCCGGGAAATCCTGGCTCCATAACGAACCAAAGGAAAGCAGAAATATTATGGATATGAGATTTATTTTGTGCATTGTCTTATTTTTTCATTCAAACATTGTCGCATTCTACCATTCAAGCATTTGTTTTTCACTTCTCCCCAAAAGAAATCTCATCCGGTAATTCGTTCACATCATCCGACTGATAGGGGAAATGTTTTTTCAATTGTTTGCCTGCCATCGAAATCCCTTCGGCCAAACCTTCGGCGAAATTATCTTCCCTGAAATAGTTGAGCATGGTATCACGTATGTCGTCCCAGAAATTATCGGGGACTACTTCGTTTATCCCACCATCGCCCAGGATAGCGAATTTTCTGTTTTTCAAAGCAAGATAAAACAAAACACCGTTCCTTAACTCGGTTTTTTGCATTCCCAGCTTTTTAAACAGTAATGCAGCCCTGTCCTTTGCATCGCCTTTGCATTTGTTTTCAATATGTACCCGAATTTCTCCGGAAGTATCCAGTTCAGCGTTTTTAACTGCCTGGACGATGTCTTCCTTTTCTTCTTTTGAGAAAAAAAACCTGGCTGATTTTGTCATGTGATGCTCTTTGTGTTATTGATCTATTGTTTAAATTTACAGGCTTTTACAAAAAAATAATGATTAACTATAGAATCAGTTTTGTCCTTTGCCCACTACCTGTTTTCAAGCTTTTATGCCCCTTCCGCACAGTCCATCTTCAACCTGTCAGGTCGCCCTTGCAATGGCTTGTTCCGACCTTACAGGTTTTGGAAACTAGCCTATTGCCAACTGCACATTTTCAACCTTTCGGGTCTCCACTTTACTTGCCTTCTTCTACCCAAAAAGGTTTATTAGAACTCCACCTTTGGTGCAGTCTCCGCCCCTTCCTGTGATTTGAAATAGGCTTTCTTTTCAAAACCGAACATGGATGCGTAGATGTTTTTCGGGAAAGTCCTAATGTAAGTGTTGTAATTCTGGGCACCCGTATTAAAATTCCTCCGTTCAACTGCAATCCTGTTTTCGGTTCTCTCCAATTGCGTTTGCAATTCGAGGAAGTTCTGGTTTGCTTTTAGGTCGGGATAACGTTCAACCACAACCATAAGTTTTGAGAGGGCAGAGCTCAAACCATCCTGTGCGGCCTGAAATTGTTGTATAGAAGCTGCATTCAAATTAGATGGGTCAATGGTTACCGATGTTGCTTTCGACCTTGCTTCTATCACGCTTTCCAAGGTTTCTTTTTCATGTGTAGCATATCCCTTTACTGTAGCGACAAGGTTTGGTATCAGGTCGGCACGCCGTTGATAAACATTTTCAACCTGTGCCCATTGCCCTGTTACACCCTCATCCAGCGTCACCATATTATTATATGTTCCCTTTATCGAAGAGTAAGCTATTATAAGCACTACAACGATTATCCCAATTATTATCCACGATTTTTTCATGATTGCTTTATATTAGTAATTCAGGGCTTGACTCCAAGTCAAGCCCTGAATTTGTGAATTTCATTTATCTGCTAAAATTACAATTTATTTACCTATCAAGTCAATACTTCTTTTAATAAAATCAGTCATCTCTTTCCCTTTTAACAAATTTTGTGAGAGTTTTGCCAAATCGGTCAGTTGATTTGTAAGCTCGTCCTGGCGTTTTTCGTCTTTTTCGTTCAGGATAGTACTAATTACCGGATGGTTTGTGTTCACCACCAAATTGTAGCTGTCGGGCATGGTTCCCATATAATCCATTCCACCGCCCAATTTCGACATGTCCTTCATCCTCCTCATAAACTCGGGCTGTGTAATCATAACGGGCTGGTCTTTCTCGCTCAGGCTTTCAAAAACAATGGCATACTTCCCATTTTCACCTTGCTTTTCAAAAACAGGTTTCAACTTCTCTTTGTCTTTGTCCGTAAGCTTTGAAGGTTGCTCATCTTCTTTTTTGATGAGTTTGTCGATAATGTCGGCATCAACCCTTGAGAAGGATGAATTTTCCAGTTTTTGCTCCAGGGTATTCACGAGATGGTTGTCCAAGACCCCATCCATTATAAGTACATCGTAGGATTTTCCCTTTGCCGATTCGATAAAGGCATGTTGCTCTTTTTCATCGTTGGTATAAAGGTAAACCAGCTTTTTGTCTTTGTCGGTCTGTGTTTTTTCGATGTGTTTTTTGTATTCCTCAAAGGTGAAGTATTTGCCATCCGTATTTTTGAACAGGAAAATCTTTTTGGCCCTGTCGTAGAATTTTTCCTCCGAAATCATTCCGTAAATGATAAACACTTTGATGTCGTCCCATTTCTTTTCGTAGTCTTCCCTGTTGTTCTTGAAAAGCTCTTCCAGTTTATCGGCCACCTTTTTCATAATGTGGTTCGATATCTTTTTCACGTTGGAATCGCTCTGGAGGTAACTTCTCGAAACGTTTAATGGGATATCGGGGGAATCGAGCACACCATGGAGCAAAGTAAGGAAATCGGGCACGATGCCTTCCACCGAATCGGTCACAAATACCTGGTTTGAATACAATTGGATTTTGTCCCTTTGCACTTCAATGTTTTTCTTCACCTTCGGGAAATAAAGGATACCGGTAAGGTTGAAGGGGTAGTCCACGTTCAGGTGGATATGGAACAAAGGATCATCGAAGTTCATGGGGTACAATTCCCGGTAAAAATTCTTGTAGTCCTCATCCGTAAGATCGGCTGGTTTTTGGGTCCAGGTTGGTTTGGTATTATTGATGATACGGGGCTTTTCCACCTCTTTGTACTCATCGTTTCCATCCTTGTCTTTCTTTCCTGTTTTTTCCGAAATCTTTTCGGTCCCGAATTGAATAGGGACGGGCAGGAACCTCGAATATTTTTTCAACAGTTCCAGGATTTTGAATTCTTCCAGAAAATCCAGTGAATCATCTGCAATATGAAGGATGATTTCGGTTCCCCTATCGGTTTTGTCGGTTTCGGTGAGCGTATAATTTGGGCTTCCGTCACATTCCCATTTCACGGCTTTGGTGGAACCCCCCTTTTTGTAGGTCTTGGTGAGGATTTCCACTTTTTCGGAAACCATGAATGAAGAATAGAACCCCAGTCCAAAATGGCCGATGAGCGCATTTTTATCGTCCTCGGATTTCCCTTTGTATTTTTTCACAAATTCTTCGGCACTGGAAAAAGCAATTTCGTTGATGTATTTACCCACCTCTTCGCCGGTCATCCCAATTCCCCGGTCGATTACTTTAATGGTCTTGTTTTTCTTGTCAACCTCAATATGAATGGTCAAATCGCCAAGTTCGCCTTTGAACTTCCCAAGGGATGCCAGTGTTTTGAGCTTTTGAGTAGCGTCAACAGCATTTGATACAATTTCCCTTAAAAAGATGTCGTGGTCAGAATATAAAAATTTCTTGATGATGGGAAAAATGTTTTCCGTCTGAATGTTGATCGTTCCTTTTTGCATATCTGTTAAATTTTTTGTTTTCGAATTCCCCATCGGGTTTACAAAGGATATGCCATCGGGTTTTTTATGACAAAATGGCTGTGGTGGAAGATGCTGGAATACTGAAAAGTTGAAATGGGTAATTTAAGACCGTTGCAATATCTGATACTAATTCAAAATCAATCTCATTTTACATCTAAAAGGGGCTTCTATTCATTCATTTGCATCAAGATTTTCAGGTGTTTCCATACCCTAAGCTGAACAAACCAGAAACAACGAAAAACGCAATGGATTGATTTTGCGCACTTTGCATGAATTGCCTTTGTGGTCTTTGTGTGAACAATCCGTCTGGTTTTTTGTTGCCCTTTCTGAAATTGATATTTTATGGATTTCCTCAAAAGTAAAATGAACAGATTGAAGGAAAAATGGGGGATAAAGGACAATGCCCATTTTTGGCTCATTTTTTCAATCTTTGGGATAACGGGCATTTCATCCATGTTCGTAAAAATACCCGTTTTCCATGCTTTGGGTTTTTCCCCCGATAATCCATGGTATGTTAAAGTGTTGATTGAAATAGTTGTGGTTTTGCCCTTATATAATGTGCTTCTGCTTGTTTATGGTTTTTTGTTCGGGCAATTCCGGTTTTTCCTTTCCTTCGAAATAAAATTCTTCAAGGGACTAGTCCCACGTTTTTTTCTTGACTGGATGTCGAAGTAAGATGTTCCATTTCAGCTTTTCAAAAATAAGTCCCGATTTTAATCGTAATTTTGTACAATCAATTTCAGTAAAACCTGTTTTAGTATCTCATATTAAAAAGACAAAGGATTATGTCGAACAAGATTTTTATTTCAGTCATTGCACTATTTATTTCCCTAAGTACAATTTTTGCCCAGGAAGAAAAAAATGGATTTTCATGGCCACGGGAGATTGATTCTGAAAAAGGGGTCACCACCCTTTACCAGCCGCAGTTGGAATCGTTTAAGTCCAATATCCTTGAAGGGAGGATGGCAATATCGTTCAAACCTGTTGAAGGGGACATGGTTTTTGGGGCCGTTTGGTTCAAGGCCCGGATGTCAACGGATTTGGATGCCCGTACCGTAAGGCTCGAAAGTGTTGAGGTCCCTCGGGTCAATTTCCCCGATATGGAAGATAAGGGGAAAGTTGATACGTTTACAGCGCTCCTTATCAAAGAAGTAGAGTCCTGGGATTTTGAAATGTCACTCGACCGCCTGCTTGCCAACCTGGAAGAAGTGGAGGATTTGAAAAACCTTTCCGTCCAACTGAACAATGATCCACCGGATATTTATTTCAGGACTTCGCCATCTGTATTGATCAGTATTGATGGGAAACCCAAATTAAAAGAAGATAAAGGCTCCAAACTGGAATATGTGCTGAACACTCCTTTCTTTATTGTGAAGGAACCCAAAGGGGATAATTATTATATCAAGAACGGAAAGTTCTGGTATGTTTCTACGGAAATCACAAAAGGCTGGAAGGAAACCGATAAAGTACCCAACAAAATTGAAAAGTTTGCCAAGGAATCCAACGATGGTGAAGAACTTGATTCAGTCGCCATGGCCATTAAAGAAGCCCCGGATTTGATCGTGGCAACGAAACCTTCCGAATTGATTTCAACGGACGGTGAACCCGATTATGCCACTATTGAAGGTACGTCTTTGCTGTATGCTACCAATTCGGAGGACGATATCATCATGGACGTGAATTCGCAACAGCATTACATTTTGATCGCAGGGCGATGGTACCACTCAAAAACTTTACAGGATGGCGATTGGAAATTTGTAGAGCCAAAGGATCTGCCGGATGAATTTGCTAAAATCCCGGAAGGTTCGGATATGGCAACTGTAAGGGTGAGCGTGCCAGATACGCCCGAAGCACAGGATGCCCTCCTCGAACAGAGTATCCCACAAACAGCAACCATTGACCGAAAAGAGGCCAAAGTGGAAGTAACCTATGACGGTAACCCTAAATTTGAGAAAGTGGAAGGGACAGATATGTCCTATGCCGTGAATACCGATAAAACGGTTTTGCTCATCAACAACAAATATTATTGTGTTGACAATGCGGTTTGGTTTGTCTCCGATAAGGCGACCGGTCCCTGGGAAGTAAGCATAAACCGCCCTGATGAGGTGGATAAAATTCCGCCGGAATCACCTGTTTATAACGTGAAATATGTTTATATTTATGATTCCACACCGGAAGTGGTATATGTGGGCTATATGCCCGGCTACACCTATTCCTATGTTTATGGGGGAGTTGTGGTTTATGGTACCGGCTATTATTACCAACCCTGGTACGGTGCTTATTATTATCCAAGGCCGGTCACATATGGCTACGGTGTCCATTACAATCCTTATACGGGCTGGGGTTTTACGTTCAGCATGAGTGTTGGCTGGGGATTTCACCCTTACCATCCCTGGGGTCCGAGGGGTTACCACCATGGATATCGAAGAGGGTACAACCATGGTTACCATCATGGATACAACCGTGGATACAATAACGGGTACCGTCAGGGTGCAAGGGCAGGTTACCGTGCCGGACAACGAAGTAATCCCAACAATGTGTACAGAAATCGGAGTACCGGTGTAAAGCAGACCGGGAACCGTACGCAAACCCGCAATAATCCGAATACAAGGCAAAGCCGTCCCTCCAATAAAAAGAACAATATGTACACCGATAAAAAAGGAAATGTCTATCAAAGGGACAAGAGTGGAAATTATGACAGAAAATCAAATTCCCGGCCTGCACAGCAACCATCAACCAAGCCATCTACAAAGCCTACAAATCCCCAAACCAGACCATCAACCAAGCCTGCTAAAACGCAAACAAGGCCAGCGACCAAACCGGCAAGTAAACAGTCAAGGCCATCGAACCAACAAATGCAAAAGAGCCAAAGACAGCAATTGGACCGTTCGTCCCAAAACCGGAGCCGTGGTACACAAAATTATAACCGGTCAAGAAGCAGTAGAAGTTATGGCGGAGGTGGCCGTAGAAGATAAGCACGACCTTCCAGCGCCGGAACGGCCTGGAAGCGTCAGTAATGGGTGGATTGATGGCTTTTTAAACTGATTTCAAAACCGTGAATTACCTACCCTAAAAACTCCTCTAACTTTTCCCAAAACCCGGGATGTTTATGGCAATCCGAATGACCCCTTCCGGGAAGTGTGAACAATTCTGCTTTGTCAGGATTGGCTGCCGCAATTAATTTTTCGGCTTGTTCATAGGGGACGGTTTTATCTTCGGTGCCGTGGACGAGCAGGAATTCTGCTTCTGATTTATTGATATTGTTAACGGGTGCGATTTCATCGAATTTAGCCCCAATCCTGAATTCAACATATTTGAAAAGTATCCAAACAAAAGGGATATAAGGGATATGCCTTTTCGTGAATTGAAGTGCCATCACATCATCAGGCCGGGCAAAAGCGCCAACGGTAATCACTTTCTTTATCCGCTTGTCGAGTGCCGCTGCATAAATGGAAGCCGCACCTCCGATGGAAAGCCCGATAACACCCAGTTTTTCATGGTTCACGCAAGGATGGTGTTCCAGGTAATCAACACTTGCCTGTATGTCTTCGGCAAATTTTATCATTGACGAGAAACTATCGGAATCACTGTTGCCATGGTTGCGCGAATCAAAAGCGAGAAGATTATATCCTTTTGGCTGAAGCATTTTTATATAAGCCATCATCCGTTCCACATTGCGGTTCCAGCCATGGACGAGGATAAGCGTAGGAGGGGTGTCGGAACATTCGGTTTCGGCAGGGATCCACCAGGCATAAAGGTTCCGGTTGTTTCTCGTGGGTATCCTGATTTCGTTAAAGGGTAGCCCAAATTCGTCCGGTGTTTTGGTATGGGGTTTTTTGGTGTTCCTGAACCCCTGCATCATCAGGATGAGGAGCAATGCAGAAGCGGCGAAAATGCCAATTAGGAAATAAATAAAAACCATCTTGTCTATTTTTATGCAAATGTAAGGTTTTGTGTTGGAATAATAAATGTGAGTGTACGACAAATTGCACCCATTCAAATTTAGGGGACTTAGGGGCAAAAAAGTGCAATTTGTCGTACACCCTTTTTTACTTTAAAGGGAGGGACATTAGTATCTTATTTCTGACATTCGTGTTTTTCTATACGGACTTCCTTTGGTCGTTAGCAAAACCTCAATTTTTCGAGAAATGTGTGTTTATGGTTATCTGTGAAATTCTGAGGGTTCCCTGTCTGCCGACAGGCAGGTGTGTGTGATTTCTGGTTTGTCCAGGTTAGGTTCATAAATTTTAACTACCTTTCCAAGCTCAATACATACAACATCATATGAACGTTCAAATTGTTTTCCTTTTTGTAGCCATTGCGGTGTTCGTTTACATATCTTTGACCGCTATCGAACTAAGAAAGGGGATTGTTGCATTGATATTTGATCAGTCACCACCGGTTTACTTTGAGGTTTTCCCAAAGCATATGCCTGCCCATTACAAAAAGACACTCAACAGGAGCGAAAAATATTATCGGGACCTCTCACCAAAATTGCAACGTTCCTTCGAGAGCAGGTTAATGAAGTTCAAAATTTGTAATGCGGGAAGGCCTGCTTATGACAACCGAAATGCAGCTCCTGATTGCCTCTGCCGCTGTTAAAATCACTTTTGGTTTAAGGGATTATAAACTGGGGTTGTTCCACACTATCGTTGTATATCCCAAAGAATTTTATTCCAGGGTTTCCCATTTGCATTTAAAAGGGGAAACCAATGCGTCTGGTGTCATTGTTTTTTCGTGGGAAGACTTGAAATTTGGGGTTTCCATTCCTGATGATTCCATCAACCTGGGTTACCATGAGTTTGCTCACGCTTTGTTCTTGGAACACTTGATGAACCCTTACAACAATTCGTTTAAGGATCACTACCGTGAATGGCTTGTTTTTATTAAAAACAACTCCAAATTGCGAGAGGTAAAGAGAAAGCATATTTTCAGGGATTATGCTGCCACCAACGCAATGGAGTTTTTTGCCGTTGCCCTGGAGAATTTCTTTGAAAGCCCGGACAACTTTAAAAAGGAATTGCCCCGTTTGTATTTGCTTATGTCGGAAATGCTGAACCAAAACCCAGCAAAGGTTTAGTTGTGACTTGGTTTTTAATATCTTTGCTATATGGACCGCAAATACAAACACAAGAACCGGGAGCTGTATTTGTAATATGCAACCGGGTCATGCCATGGAAACAGAAGACTTGGGGTAATTGAACAGTTTAAGGACACAAGTCAACGGCACATATGGCCTGTCCCTAAAATTTGCGCCAAAAAGGAGATTAATAATACTTGATAAAGTTTTGATTATGTGGTCGCTGTGTGGATTTTAATGGTTTAAAAATTCCGTTCATCTGCCTTAAAAGCCCCACGGTGGTGCAGTATCCATTGGCTTTCGTCCAGAGGGTTTACCCCTTTGTAATCTCTTGTTTTTCCGTGTTCTTCATCACAGGGTGCGTATCCGCCAAATCGCAATTTCAGCTTTCCTTTTCCGCCTGTCAGCGAATTCAGTTGGATGCTATAGTTCATGGAAGTGGCCACGGGGATTTTCCCTTTGATCAGGAAAACATCCCCTTCAAAAAGGGGGCTTTCAAAAGTTGCGCGCATTTTTGTGAGGTCGCCAACGATTTTTCCAAGAAATATTTCCTGCGCTTTGATCTCAAAATCGTATATGGGTTCCAGGAAATTGGTCCCGGCATTTTTTAAAGCCTGCATCAAACCCATGGGCGTTGCGAGGATAAAGTCGCCCGGACGGGAATGGATTTCATGGTCTTCGCCTTCGGTAAGGGTAACTTTTATGTCGGTTGTTTCCCATCCCTTTATCCCCTGGACCAATGCTTTGGGGATCGTCCTTTCCACTTCGTTTTGGTATTTCTGCTTGATTTTATTCACGCCCACCTTGGATTCAAATTGTATCCCCGAACTCCGTTCGCCCGGTTCAACCCTGAATTTCATCACGGCCCAACACGGTTTGGGCAGGGTGTATTCCACATATCCTTCGGCAAGGTCAGCCGGGGTTTCTTTGTAAATGACCGTAGGCTCGGTAAATTCGGCCTCTATCCCGAAACGGCTTTTCAACACCGAACCCAAAATCCCGGCCTGGATATTCCCCATCAGTTTCAAGTGCATTTCCCGCTCTTCCTTGAACCATTTGAAATCCAGCAAAGGGTCTTCGGAATTGAGTTCGGAAAGCGCTTCGGCCAATTTTGCGTAATCTTCGTCTTTGTTTGCCTTTACCTGAACGGTGATAACGGTTTGCTGGAGCGAAACCGGGTGGGGGATGGACTTGGTGCTTCCAAGGATATCGCCGGCCCTCACTTCCTGCAATCCGCTGATCACGCCAATATCACCTGCAAATAATTCCGTGATATTTTCAAACTTCCCTATGGTTGCTTTTTTTATCTCGGCAATTTTCCCCTCTTTATCACGGCCCGCAATTCGGATGGTGTCGCGCACTTTTATTTTTCCAGAAAAAAGGCGGACATGGGCAATCCGGCCCAGGGTTTTATTATGTTCAACCTTGAAAACAAAAGCTGATGTTGTTGCATTGATGTCGGTTTTTGCATCTGGCAGGAAATCCATAGCGGCTCCCAACAGCTCACTTATGCCAATATCTTGCTTGGCGATACCACAAAAGACCGGAAATATTTCACGGGAAAGTGTATGTTGGATGGCTTTGTCAAAAAGCAGCTGCTGCCCAATGGGTTCTTCGTTCAGGTATTTTTCCAGTATTTCCTCATCTTTTCCGGCCAGGCTTTCCAAGGCTGTTTCTTTGATCTTGAGGTTTTCTCCATCCAAATCCCTGTCCTCAAAAAGGGCGAAGATCGTAGCTTCACGGCTTCCTTCGTTTTTTGCCCCGAGCAAAGGGAAAACCGGGGCTTTCAATTCTTCCTGGATTTCTTTTAAGGTATTTGAATAATCTGCACCTTCCCTGTCAATTTTATTGATGAAAATTATCACAGGGATGTTCATGTTTTTGAGGGCTTCCCAAAGTGTATAGGTATGGGCTTGTACCCCTTCGGCGGCAGAGATAATGAGGATTGCGCCATCCATCACGGAAAGTGTTCTTTCCACTTCGGCAGAAAAATCGGCATGGCCGGGTGTGTCGATCAGGTTGATTTGATAATCTTTCCAAAAAAAGGAAGCACTTGCGGCCCGAACGGAAATCCCGCGTTCTTTTTCCACATCCAAATTGTCCGTAACAGCAGAACCCCGATCAACATTCCCTTTTTGTTTGATGGCATTTGCAAGAAACAGGAAACTCTCGGTCAGGGTAGTTTTGCCGGCGTCCACATGGGCCAGTATCCCTATGTTTTTGATTTTTTTTGACATGGTAAAAATAGTTAGGGTTTCGCTTAAAGTGAAGCTCCGACCAAAAACAAATGTGTTGATTATTTAGTTAGCCTTTCATTTATTTTAAACGGAAATATTGAGGAGATTTTAACCTTGGGAAATTCAATGTGGGCTGGGTTTATCAGATAATTATACTCTTTCGCATTAACTGCACTTGGGACTTTAAGAACTAATTCTTTGTTTTCCAACAACCATGATTCCCCTATTTTCTTTAGTAGGTCAGGATTAGGGTAATTATTCCAATTCATGGGAAGTTTTTTTATTTCTATGGTCTTTTGACTAAACTTCCCTTCAATTTCAATTTCTGCCAGATATAAATCATCTGGTAACAAATCAAAATCAACATGAACTAATTTTTCCAATATGGCCAAAGAAGAATTTGAAGCTGTGTATAGAACAGGGAAATCTTTTGGATTCCATCTGCCACCAGCTAATTTAGCCCCCAAACCACTTAGGTCAGCGATTCGCTTTTTCCTTGCAATTCTGTAAACCTTCATGAAAATACCCCAAACTCAATTCTTAAAAGTTCGTCCATGACCATTCCAGCACCCAAACTTGTTTCAAGAAGTTCAATTGGCTTTTGTTTCGCCAAAGAAAGATTTGGCCTATAGAGCCATTTATTGAATTTGTCTTTGTCCCCAAAAGTTTCGATCCCCATAAAATATAGGCGTGTAAGTTCAAGTAACCTTTCGGATGAGTTTATATTCAATGCCTTTTCAGGATTGTTCCTTTGTAATGTCCTGATTGAAACATGAATTAATTTGGACACTTGCGTTTTTGTTAAGCCCGTATGTTGCAGAAAATAATTTACTGATTTTGTTGCAATCCCATTCTTGATAATATCTAAATAGACATATTTTGTGTTATCTTTCCTTAAAGGTGTTTTCTTTATTTTGAGCCATTTAATAACGGCTTCCCTTTCTTCGGGACGATCAATATTATTATCTAATAGCATATGCGACATTTTTCTGCAAATATAGCGACATTTTACGCTATCTGCAAATTTGGTTCTGCTTGTTTTGCAATTTTGCAGTCAGGGCTTCACTTCAAGTGAAGCCCTGGCTATTGAAACCAATTATATTTGCTTTAAAAGATTGGCCATTTCGATGGCGGCCATGGCAGCATCGAAACCTTTGTTCCCGGACTTTGTACCAGCGCGTTCGATCGCCTGTTCAATATTGTCGGTGGTGAGTACACCAAAACTGATTGGCACTTCCAATTCCAATGAAACCTGTGCAATCCCTTTTGCCACTTCATTTGAGACATAATCGAAATGGGGAGTGGCCCCACGGATAACGGCACCGAGGCATATCAGGGCGTCAAAGTTCCCCGATTTGGCCATTTTTTTGGCGATCAAAGGGATTTCAAATGAACCCGGCGACCAGGCCACTTCAATGTTTTGTTCAGAAGTATCATGGCGCTTGAGCGCGTCCAACGCCCCGTCCAGAAGTTTGCTGCTGATAAATTCGTTGAACCTGCCAACGATAATCCCAAACTTCAGGTCTTTTGCGGTCAGTTTTCCTTCAAATGTTTTCATATTGTTATTTATTATTTGATTTATTGAAATTCTCTTTGTTGGTTTTGGCCGGATTTTCAACAGCGAAGCCGAAAATCGTGACAAAACCTATATGAATTAATAATTTAATTCCACACATTCCGCTTTGCTACATACGGGGCTACCAATATTTCGCACCTGGTACTTTGTACTTTTGTGTTTCATCTGTTACAACTCACCTGAAAGCATCGGATAATGTGATAAATCCAATGTACACCTTTTTCAGGAATTTTCATCTCTAATATTTATATGTTCAACATATGCCCCAACTTCATTTTCTTCGTTTCGAGGTAATGGTGGTTGTTTTCGTTGTGGTGGATTTCGATGGGCACCCTTTCCACGACTTTCAGCCCAAAACCATAAATCCCCGAGATTTTCTTTGGGTTGTTTGTCATCAGTTTCAGCTCTTTGGCCCCCAATTCCGAAAGGATCTCTGCCCCGATCCCGTAATCCCTTAAATCGGCGGCAAAGCCAAGGGCTTCGTTGGCCTCTACGGTGTCCATCCCTTCATCTTGTAAATGATAGGCTTTTAGTTTATTTATCAGGCCAATGCCGCGTCCTTCTTGGCGCATGTACAAAAGTATCCCCCTGCCTTCTTTTGCGATCCGGTGGAGGGCTTCGTCCAGCTGATCGCCACAATCGCACCTTTTTGAACCAAACACATCGCCCGTTAAACATTCGGAATGAACCCTTGTAAGTACGGGTTTGCCATCGGCAACATCACCCATCACAAGAGCCATGTGTTCTTCACCATTGATTTTATCCCTGAAACCAATCGCTTTGAAAATGCCAGATTTTGTTGGCAGGTTTACTTCAGAACCTCTTTCAACTAATTTTTCGTGGCGACGGCGGTAATCAATCAAGTCGGCAATCGTTATGAGTTTGAGCTTATGTTTTTTGACATATTCCTTTAATTCGGGGACACGGGCCATGCTCCCATCTTCGTTCATTATTTCACAGATAACCCCGGACGGATGGCATCCCGCAATCTCTGCAAGGTCAACGGCAGCTTCGGTATGCCCTGCCCTCACAAGGACGCCGCCTTTTTTGTACTCTAACGGAAATACATGGCCGGGACGGTTGAAGTCGGTAGGTTTTGAAGCCGGGTCAAGAAGTTTTTGGATGGTCAAGGCCCTTTCGTGTGCCGAGATACCGGTGCTGGTTTCGGCAGCATCAATAGAAACCGTGAAAGCTGTTTTGTGCGAATCGGTATTCTCGCTCACCATCATCCCAATGTTCAATTCCTTTAACCTTTCCCCGATGATGGGCATGCAAATCAACCCTCCGGCAAATTTTGCCATGAAATTAATGGCAGCCGGAGTTACTTTATCGGCGGCCATAATCACATCGCCTTCGTTTTCCCTCCGTTTGTCATCTACCACGACAACCATTTTGCCCTGCCGGATATCCTCAATTGCTTCTTCTATTGTGTTGAAATCGTCCATTGTTTTTTTTTAATCTTAAGGTTTGTTTAATTGTTTTAGTCGCAGGTTACAAGTTAAGTTGTGACAAAGTTTCATCACAATTCAATATATAAAATCCTAATATTAACGGATGCAACTTGGAACCAGCAACCCATTTAAAATCCATGTTCCCTCAAAAACCCCAAATCTATTTTCGATTCTGTTTTTTTATCTTCTTTTAAATTAAGGAAACGTTCAATGTATTTTCCCACCATATCGCACTCGAGGTTGATCGTGTCCCCGGCCTTTTTTGAAACCAGGGTTGTTTTATGGTACGTGTGCGGGATAATCGCCACCTTGAAACTCTTTTTGTTGACCGACATTACCGTGAGGCTGATACCATCAATGGCGATGGAGCCTTTTTCGATTATGTATTTCAAAATATGGGGAGCAGTTTCTATGCTAAGGATATGTGCATTCCCCACTGTGTTTATTAGTGCAATGGTCCCGGTTCCGTCAATGTGTCCGCTCACCATATGTCCACCGAGCCGGTCGCTAAGTTGAAGCGCCCTTTCCAGGTTCACTTTGTCACCGGGTTTTAGTTCTGAAAGATTTGTCCTTTGCATGGTTTCGGCCACCGCATCCACTGTGAACCCTGAACCTGAAAAGGAAACAACGGTAAGGCAAGCTCCGTTGGTGCTCACGCTATCGCCTATGTTCAGGTCATTGGTAATTGTGTTCGCCGCTATGCTTATGGCAGCAGATTCGCCGTTAAAGCGAATACTTTGCACGATTCCAATTTCTTCTATAAGCCCTGTAAACATTTTATTTATGGATTATGTAAGCTTCAACTAAAATATCATCATCAATTTTGGTCACACTTTCTATATTGAGGGTGATTGCATTTCTAATGTTTTCGATCCCATAACCACCAACGGGGGTGAGTGCATCTTTTCCCCCAACGATTTTTGGTGAAATAAACGAGATTACTTTATCCACTATCCCTTCCTTGATGGCCGTAAAGTTGAGCGTGCTTCCCCCTTCAAGCAAAATACTGTCGATCCCTTTTTCAAATAAGACTTTCATCAGGTATTTTAAATCTACTTTGTCATCTTTTTCGGGACAAATAACGATTTCTTTTCCTTTTTTGATTACTGTTTCGATAAAAGTAGGTGGGGCATTGTTTGTGACAGCAATTATCGTTTGTATGTCGTCCGTGAGCACCTGTGCTTCCATTGGGGTCCTTCCGCTTGAATCGATTACGATCCGGGTAGGGTCACTCTTAATCTTGTTTTCAGAACGGTCATTCAGTTTTGGATCATCCTTGATAACCGTGTTTACCCCAACCATGATTCCGGTGTACCGGTGACGGAGTTCCTGCACATAGAGCCTCGACTTTACACTTGAAATCCATTTCGAGTCGCCTGTGAAGGTAGAGATTTTGCCATCGAGTGTCATGGCGGTTTTCATTACGCAGAAAGGCTCTTTTTTGTGGATATTCTTCAAATAGCATTCATTTAAGTGTTTTGCATTTTCTTTCAGGACATTGTCTGTGACCGCGATCCCGGCTTTCTTGAGTTTGTCGATCCCTTTTCCGTTTACAAAAGGGTTGGGGTCCCCCATCCCGATCACGACTTTTTCAAAACCTTCTTTGATGATCCTGTCGGCACAAGGAGGTGTTTTGCCGTAATGTGAGCAAGGTTCGAGGGTAACGTAAATAGTGCTTCCCTTCACATCTTCGGTGGCATGGCTAATGGCGTTTATTTCGGCATGTGGCCCGCCAAAAAATTCATGGTAGCCTTCGCCGATTATCTTTCCGTTCTTAACAATGACCGCGCCCACCATCGGATTGGGGTGTACATGCCCACTTCCGAGCCTGGCCAGTTCAAGGGCACGTTTCATGTATTTTATGTGATCTTTTTGTTGCATTGCTTTAATTGTCCACTAATTTCACGGATTAACACTAATTTTTTATTAATATAACCAGTGATTGATTTTGTGCTTCATCAATCCATTTTTTACACTAACATTGGGTTTCACATAAAAACAAAAAACCCCGAAGAACAAACTTCAGGGCGAAACAAAACAACCACCATTCCCGAAAACCCGGGAGCGGTAACCAGAAAACCTTCTTCTATCCAGACTGTTACTGTCGGTTCCGGGATTTCACCGGATCAGTCCCTGACACTTACGGCCAGGAAGTAGTGGACTTTGACCACCGGTCGGGAATTCTTGCCAAAAATCACTTTTTGGCAAGGCACCCTGCCCTGAAGATATTCCAAAAAATAGTGATGGCAAATTTACTTGTTAAATTGTTATTAGCAAGGAAATGTGGGTTTTATTTGACGGGAATGGAGAAGAAAAACTTACTGCCTTTGCCCAGCTCGCTTTCAACCCAGATATGGCCATTGTTTTTCTCGACAAATTCCTTGCACAAAAGAAGCCCAAGGCCCGTTCCCGGTTCCTTTTCGGTTCCTTTGTTCTGGATTTTTTTGTCGATGCGGAAAAGGTTCTTCCTGTCTTTTTCGGAAATCCCGACACCGTTATCAGAAACCACAAAAACATGTGAACTTTTTTTGTTGATAAAGCTTATGTTGATTTTCCCTTTTCTCGGTGTGAATTTAATGGCATTCGACAACAGATTGAGCAAAACGGTCGAAATCATGTTTTTATCGGCAAAGGAATAACTGTTTGCGGGAATATCCGATCTCATGCTGATCTCTTTGTTTTCCGCATTGGGCAAAAGCAGCGAGAGCATTTCAAGGGCCAGGCTTTTTTCGTCAATCTTTTCAGGGTGTACTTTGTGCTTGCCGGTTTGCGAGCTTGCCCAGTCCAACAGGTTTTGCAAAAGCATATATGTATTCTCCGATGATGTTTTTATTTTTTCAAGATATTCAACAATTTCTTCTTTTGTTAAAGTGTCGATATCGTCAAGGAGCATTTCGGTGAGCAATATGAGTGAATTAAATGGGTTTTTCAGGTCGTGGGCCACAATGGAAAAGAATTTATCTTTGGTGGCATTGGCTTCCTGAAGTTCGGCATTCAGTTTCTGTACGTTTTCTCCTTGTTGTTCAATCTCCTTGTTTTTTAAGGCAAGTTGCACATTTAGTTTTTTCTTTTGTTGTTCGCGCCGTTTGAAAACAAATGCCAGGATGAAAGATGCAATGAGGATAATACTTACAAGGCCGATTATTAGCCATTGAATCCGTATTTGGGCTTCGTTATATTGCTCACTGTTCCGCAATATCTGGTTTTCTTTTTCTTTTTTCTCAAGTTGGTATTGCGATTGCAACTGCCCGATTATTTTCTTGTTCTCCATTGAGTTGACCTGCTCTGAGCCCTCGGTATATTTATTGAAACAGTAAAAGGCATTTTCGTAATCACCAGCCGAAGAATATACATCCGACAGATATTTATAGGAAGTGTTTATCTGATAGTTGGAGTTGATTTCCAGGGCAAGTTCCAGCCCTTTCTTCAGGAAATCAATGGATTTTTCATAGTCCCCAAGGTTATTGTAAATAATCCCCAATTCGGAATAGGTTATGCTGAGGCGTTTCTTGTCACCAAGCTCCTCCTTTAGTTTCAGGGCTTTGTTCTGATAGTCGAGTGCTTTCAGGAATTCCCCCTTTTTGTTATAGGCTTCGCCAATATTACTGATTGCAATCGCTTTCAGTTTTTTGTTGTGAATGCCCTTTTCAATTTCCAATGCTTTGAAATAATATTCCAGGGCTTTGTCGTAATCTTCAGTTTTCAGGTAGATGTCGCCAATATGCAGGATCATGTTTACGATGCTCCAGGTATCGTTCAGTTCTTCAAAAATGGCCAATCCCTTTTTGTAGTAATCGTTTGCTTTTTCATATTCGCCGATTTCCTGGTAAAGCATCCCGATATTGTTATAGGATTGGGCGATTCCGGTAAGGTTCCCCATCTCTTCCCAAAACTTTAGTGCCTCAAGGTACTGTGATAGGGCAAGTTCGTAATCGCCCCAATGGGTCATGATATTCGCCAAGCCCGAAAGGCACATGGCAATTCCTGCAAAATCCTGGTGTTTTTTGCAAATATTTATTGATTTATCATAATAGCTTTTCGCAATATCGTATTTGCTCCATTGCGTATTTGCCGCACCAAGATGCGAATAAACATGGGCTGTTTCCAGTTCCTTGTTTTGCTGTTCGTAAATTTTGGCAAGGCGTGTATAATACTCAATGGATTTTTCATAGTCATCGAGGCGGAAATAGACTTCCCCCAAGTTTTTCAAGGGTTTGATCTCAAGGTTGATGTCTTTTTCTTTTTCGGCACTTTTCAACGAGCGTATGGCAAATTCAATGGCTTTGTTCCGGTTGGTTTTGAGATATAACTGCGACAAGCTGTCACAAATTAGGATAATCTCCTTATTGGAAATACTTGTGTTGAACGAACTGTTTAAAATATGCTCGAGGCTATCAATGGTTTTCTGCTTCTGAACAGTTGTTTGGGCACTTGCTGACAATGCAAATAAAAAGGTGATAATTAACAATATGTGGAAGCGGACCTTGAACATAAACTTTGTACAAACTTTTTTAGCCTTGATTGTACGGGAAAACCCCGAAAAAGTTTATTGTACAGGGCATTAAATTCAGTGTTTTATTTCTCATATCCGTATATTATCCGGTACGGATGCTTATTGACATCAGTCCTTGCCAACATGGGATAAATTCCAATGAAAAATAATCAAAAACCAAAAAAGCATATCCCGGATCGGGGATATGCTTTTTTTTGATTATAAAAACCGGAAGGAACTAAAACCCTAGTTTTTTGCGTAAGTTTTCCGGGACAGCATCCTTATGGATAATAAGGTCAATGGTCTTAAGCTGTACATAAGGGACGGAAGCGTAAAAATAGCCATTGTAAATAGTCCCATCGGTCCCCCAGGAGTTTTTCACGATGTAATATTTATTCCCATCCTGATCGGTGGCTGTTCCCGTGATGTGCATACCGTGGTCATCGGTCGTAAGGTAATCGTCAAATTCTTGTTGGCGCATTTCCTGCGTAATGGTTTTTTCTTTGTGGGGGCCATCAAATTTATAAAGTGCAGCTTTTTTCTCTCTTTTGGTAAGCTTTTCCCATTTCTCTTTTTCCGTTCCGTTCAAATCGGATACATCCTCATCAGGGACAATGGCCACTCCATTTTTCCACGAAAAACCTTTTTCGCTTACATCTGCTCCCCAGCCCACGGTATATCCATTGTCGAGGGCATTGTCGATAATGGCCATCATCTCGTCCATGGGAACATTGTAAATTTCGCCATACAGCCAATTGTCGGGCACTTCCAGGATAAATTGTCCGTAAAACGGATGGTGCGTATAAGACCCGATTTCAACATAATCTTCTGCTTTTATCCCCAGGTTATCCGCAAAACTCCGTGGTGTATATTCCGTTCCTTCGTAAATAAACGATTCAGGTAGTTCACCGAGATAGGCGTCCAAAATACCATCAAGCCCATCGTGCCACACGGGCGTTAATTTCTTGTTTTTGTTTTTGAGGACGGCATCCATGTAACCTTTTAAAACGGCATCCATTTCCCCATGGACATGGTTTTTTTCGCCAATTACCTTCCCATCGTAAATTTCTTCGGGCATCATCCCATAATTTTCCAAAACATAAAGTACATCGTGGAAAGCCCCACCGCCACCAAAGTTATTATCGCCATGCCAGCGGACATAGCTCACGGCTTTGTCGGAATATGTGTGCCATACCACGAACATTTCCGATAAATCAAATTCGCCTTTTCCCATTCTCAACAATTCGGCCTCGAAGAACGAATTGGAGGAAAAGCTCCAGCAGGTCCCGGAACTGTATTGGTTTTTCACGGAACATACCGATAAGTCTTTAACCGTGGTGAATTTGTAACCTTTGGTCGTGTCGTTGTCCTGTGCTATTGTGAATTTCACGGGAACGGTCAGGATAAGTATCCCGATTAGAAAAGTAAACAATGTGTTTTTCATTTTCGTCAATTTTTGTTTGAATTTAAAGTATTTTATTTAGGGACGGCAAAAGTAAGGATAATTGTCAATTATAGGCTCTTACATAAAGGGGACTTTTATTTGTTCATTGAACTTGAAACTTTTGCGGTGATAAGGGGTAATCCCGTGTTTTGCAATGGCGGTTTTGTGTTTTTCCACCGGATAGCCTTTGTTTTGTTTCCAGTTGTATTCGGGAAATTCCAGGTCGATCTTTTCCATAAAATCATCCCGGTAGGTTTTTGCCAAAATGGAAGCGGCCGCAATGGACAAGTATTTACCATCGCCTTTGACAATGCACTCGTGGGGGATATCCTTGTATGGCTTGAAACGATTGCCGTCAATCAGCAGGAATTGAGGTTGTGTGGATAATTTGCCCACTGCCAATTGCATGGCAAGAATGGATGCATTCAGGATATTTATTTCATCAATTTTCCCATTATCGACAGATGCCACTGCCCAGGCGATCGCATCGTTCAGGATTTGAGTGCGCAATTCCTCCCGCCTGCCCAGGTTCAGCTTTTTTGAATCGTCCAACTTTTCATTTTGATAGTTTTTTGGAAGGATGACCGCTGCCGCAAAAACCGGCCCTGCAAGGCAGCCCCTTCCGGCTTCGTCGCAGCCTGCTTCCATCAGGTTTTTTGTGTAGGAGGATTTTAGCATATTATTGTAAATGATTTAATGGTTCGATGCCAATGGTTCAATACTTCAATGCTTCAATGCTTCAATGCTTCAAATATTTGCCTTTAACCCTTGTCGCGTTATCCCTTTAACGCATTGCCTCCTTGTCACCTTTAAACCTTGTAGCATTATAGCTATGCAGAACCAAAAACATTATTTAAAACGATCATTATAATAAATATCCCAAACGCAATTTCAAACCAAAACAACCTTCTTATGTAAGAGAATGCAATGGCGATGAAAGCACTAATGGAAATTGTCAAAAGCCCCAGGCCATAAAACTCACTTGGCGGCGAAATAAAAAAAACAAGCAGTGCCATGATCGTGAACCACATGATGGCCCATGTTTTTTTTCTGACAAGGATAGTCTTTTCGTTGATGCCCGCCATTACCCTGAAAATCCCCACAAGGACCATTAAGGCCATTATCCCAAATATGAGGAAAGACCCCCAGCCCATATCCAACTGGAAATTGAAAAAAGAAATAGAGGTGAAGTATTCCTGATAGGAAATGAGCAGCCCCGTTAGCTCATCGTTTAAAAAAAACCAGGTAAAGATAAACAGGTATGGGGTGACCAGCCCTAAGAAAGCAATGACCCATTCCCGCCAGTTCTGTAGCCTGAAAACCACAAATGTGAACCAGATAAAAAGGAAGAAGAAAATTGCAGGAAAATAGAATGCCGATGCCAGGCCGATGAAAAACCCGGCATTGAATACTTTGTCAAAAGCATCTTCTTCAGAATAAATCCCCAACAAATTATGAAATGAAATGATGAGAAGCAGAGACGAAAACAAGACCGGGTTCAGGCCCATGACCCGGATGGAAACAGATGAGGCCACAATATAGACCAATGCAGGTATGAGTGAATTTGTTGGGGTTAAATCATTCCTTATGAGTGAAAAATTCAGGGAAAAAGCAATGAAAAGGTTAAGGAGAAATGCAATGATGATGCCCAATATGCTTCCAGGGACCGCAATAGATGAAATCAGGTTGAAGGCCGGGCTTAGGTACGAGTTGGCAATAAAGCCATGGTTTACCGGGTGGGTGAAAGCCCCAAACCAAAGTAACACAGCAAGCACTACAAGAAGTCCGTATTGGATAAGGTAACTCGATTTAAAAAAGCTTATCAGCATATTTGCAAAAGTATATTAAATCTTGACAAGTTTGTTTTTGCAATCACCTCTTCCTTCGGTGTAAAGAATTATTCCTTGGTGGTGACAATATCAATAAATTGAGTTTGGCCCTAACTATCTCAAGACTATGATAAGTAAAATAAAAGTTTAATTCGGGCGTAAGTTTAACTTTTCGGACTTAAAAATCACTGTTGTCCCACCAGTTAAAACACTAATTTTACATCCCATACTGGTATTCGTATCTTTAGGCGATTTTATTGTTATTGTCATCTAAGAGTAGGTGAATATCGGTTAATTAACTTGGTATCATAAAAAATGCCATGTGCTAAGATAAATGTGATACATCGCAAAAACGAAAAAAGCCACGCTAATAGCGTGGCTTTGTGCTCCTCTTCTTGGACTCGAACCAAGGACCCTCTGATTAACAGTCAGATGCTCTAACCAGCTGAGCTAAAGAGGAATTTTTCTTTATCAAAAGAACGTTTCTTTTTTTAAGGAGTGCAAAAGTATATGTTTTTTTAAAATAAACAATACATTTGCAAAAAAAATATGAAATTTAATTAAGACGATAAATATGGCAAAAGTACTTGGAATGGGCAATGCCCTTGTGGATATTTTAACAATGCTGAAAAGCGACGAAACACTCGAAAAATTTTCTTTGCCCAAGGGCAGTATGCAACTTGTCGATTACGAAACAACCGATAAGATCGAAAAAGGCACTATGGATCTGGACAAAACAATTGCCTCCGGGGGATCGTCCGCAAATACTATTCATGGATTGGCCGGATTAGGGGTTGAAACAGGTTTTATCGGTAAAGTGGGAAAAGATGAGTTCAGCCGCTATTTTATTGCTGACCTTGAAAAGAACAATATAAAACCTGAGTTGCTTACCAGCGATACTCCAACAGGAAAAGCAATGGCGATGATAAGCCTTGATTCTGAACGGACATTTGCCACCTACTTGGGCGCTGCCGTTGAAATGACCGCACCTGACCTGAACGAAGATATTTTTGAAGGCTACGATTATTTTCACATCGAAGGATACCTTGTACAAAACCATGAACTCATTGAACGTGCCGTTGAAATCGCAAAAAGAAAAGGCTTAAAGGTTAGCCTCGACATGGCAAGCTATAATGTGGTGGAAGACAATCTTGAATTTTTGCAAAAAATACTCAAAAACTATGTTGACATCGTGTTTGCCAATGAGGAAGAGGCAAAAGCATTTACCGGAAAAAACCCTAAAGAATCCCTGGAGATTTTTGCAAATATTTGTGATATTGCCATTGTAAAAACAGGCAAATCAGGCTCGATGGTGAAAAAGGGGAACGAAATCCATAGCATTGGCGTGATCGATGCCAGAAGTACTGATACCACAGGTGCCGGGGATATGTACGCCGCTGGGTTTATTTATGGTTTGATCAAAGGACTTTCGCTGGATAAATGCGGGACCGCCGGATCAATCCTTGCCGGGAAAGTCATTGAGGTGATCGGGCCCAAGCTTGACCCGACAAGGTGGAAAGAATCGAGGGAAATGATAAAAAATTTATAGGGGGAATTCACATCTAAGTAATTAGCAACTAAGACCAAAACAAGAATCTGGTATTTCATGCCATTATTAATAACAAATTATTGTTCATTAATTCTTTAGATTTTCATACATTTGCGCCCACTATATTTTAAAATATTTATAATTATTTAATAACCACTGGAATATGAAGGTTTACGAAACAAAAGACATTAGGAATATCGCCATTGTTGGTGGTGCCAAATCAGGGAAAACCACACTTGCCGAAGATATGCTATTCGAGGGGAAAGTTTTAAACAGAAGAGGGTCGGTTGACGACAAAAGCTCAGCTTCCGATTACAGGCCCATTGAGCTGGAACGTCAGAATTCCGTTTTTTCAACAGTCCTGTTTTCCGAATTCAACGGGAAAAAACTTAATATCATTGATACCCCGGGATTTGATGATTTTGTTGGGGAAGTTACCTCCTCCCTTCGTGTGGTGGACACCGCACTAATGGTCGTAAGCGCACAAAATAAAGTTGAAGTAGGGACCGAAATAGCCTGGAGATATACCATCAAGTACAACAACCCGGTAATTTTTGCGGTCAATCACCTGGAACATGAAAATTCAAACTTTGATGAAACGGTAAGGCAATTAAAAGCACAGTTCAAAGGAAGCTTATCTGTTTGCCAATATCCCGTGAACGTTGGCGTTGGGTTCAATTCTGTGATCGACCTGTTGAAAATGAAAATGTATAAATTCACCGATGGCGGTGGAAAAGCCGACATTGTTGATATTCCAGATGATGAAAAAGCAAAAGCCGAAGAAATGCAGGCTGCAATGATCGAAGACCTCGCCTCAAGTGATGAAGCTTTGATGGAAATTTTCTTTGAAAACGGTACGCTTACCGAAGAAGAAATGAAACATGCCTTGCACGATGGATTGAAAACAAAGGAACTGTTCCCTGTATTTTGTATCAATGCCAAAAACAACTGGGGCGTAAACCGCTTGATGGAGTTTATTACAAACAATGCTCCTTCTCCTGATGAAATGCCTCCTGTAAAAACCGTTGAAGGTGGCGAAATAGTTTGTGACCCGAAAGGCCCTATCAATGCTTTTGTGTTTAAATCAGCCAGTGAATCCCACCTTGGGGAGATTTCATACTTTAGGGTATATAGCGGAACTATCGAAGAAGGTACAGACGTAATGAATTCCAAGACAAGTACCAAGGAACGCCTTAGCCAAATGTTTGTGACTGCTGGGAAAATCAGGGAAAAAATCACAAAACTTGTTGCAGGGGATATCGGGGCAGCCGTAAAATTAAAAAACACTCAAACAAACAGTTCGCTCATCGAATTAAAAGGTGACGTAATTGAAGTGGAGCCCATCGAGTTCCCGGAACCTAAATACCGTGTTGCTGTAAAAGCTGTTAACCAGGGCGATGATGAAAAACTGAATGCCATTTTAAATTCAATGAAGAAAATGGACCAGTCGCTTCATGTTGATTATTCCAAAGAATTGAAACAATTGATCCTTGGTGGACAAGGTGAGCTCCATCTAATCATCGTAAAATGGCAACTTGAACATCTCGAAAATATTGAGATTGAATATTTGTCCCCCAAAATCCCTTATCGTGAAACAATTACACGTGAGGCAAAATCAATGTACCGCCACAAAAAACAATCCGGTGGTTCTGGGCAATTTGGCGAGGTTCATATGAAAATAGAGCCTTATGTCGAGGGAATGGAATACTCTAAGGAATACCCGATCAGGGGGGAAGAAGTTGTTGAACTGGAATGGGGTGGAAAACTTGTCATGATCAACAGTATCGTTGGTGGGGCTATTGACCAACGCTTTTTACCGGCAATCATGAAAGGTGTAATGGAAAAAATGGAAGAAGGCCCGCTCACCGGTTCTTATGCACGTGATATCGTTTTCTATGTTCATGATGGTAAAATGCACGCTGTGGATTCCAATGAAATTTCATTTAAACTTGCTGGCCGGCATGCTTTCAGGGAAGCCTTTAAAAATGCAGGGCCTCAGATTTTGGAACCCATTTACGATGTTGAGGTTTTGGTTCCTGAAGACAGGATGGGCGATGTTATGACCGACCTTCAGGGAAGAAGGGCAATTATCATGGGCATGGGCGCAGAAGGGAATTATCAGAAGATTTCCGCAAAAGTACCTCTCGCAGAAATGAACAAATATTCCACGGCACTTAGTTCAATTACCAGTGGGCGTGCAATGTATTCCATGAAGTTCGCGGAATACACCAATGTGCCAAACGATGTACAACAGGCATTGTTGAAAGCATACGACGAAGAACAATCTGACGAAGATTAAACTTTTAATCATTAAAATTCAAAACCCGGTCAGATAGCCGGGTTTTGTTGTTTATGAACAAACATTAGGAGGTAAATCTTTATCTTTGCCCTTAAAGTCCAGATTAATAATTATTCGACAAAATTCAATATGCATTTATTTATAACGCATTGTGACCAACCTTGAAATAAATAGTAAACAATTATTTTCCGAAATCAAGAAATTGATTGAAGAAAGCCGTTCAGTTGTTGCTCAAACTATTAATTCGACTTTGACGGCAACTTATTGGAATATTGGGAAAAAGATCAATGATGAAATATTGCAAAACGAACGAGCAGAGTATGGTAAGCAAATTGTCGCATCACTGTCACGACAATTAAGTATGGAATTTGGAAAGGGTTGGAGTGAAAAACAATTAAGACATTGTCTCTACTTTGTAGAGACTTTTCCGGAATTTGAGATTGTCTCTACACTGTGGAGACAATTGAGTTGGTCCCATTTTAAGGAAATCATTTATTTAAAGACGGAATTAGAGCGAGAATTTTATTCTCAAATGTGCCGTATTGAAAATTGGAGTGTCCGTACCTTGCGAAAGAAAATTGACAGTATGCTTTTTGAGCGTACGGCAATAAGCAAAAAACCAGAAGAACTGATAAAACTGGAATTAAAACAGCTTAAGGAAAAAAATAAACTTACCCCTGACCTGGTTTTTAGGGATCCATACGTTTTGGACTTTCTTAATCTTAAAGATACCTATTTGGAAAAAGATTTAGAATCGGCAATTATCCATGAACTTGAAAAATTCATTTTGGAACTTGGGGTGGGATTTACTTTTGTGGCACGTCAAAAACGTATGATCATTGATGAAAAAGACTTTTATTTGGATTTGCTTTTTTATCATCGTAAATTAAAGCGGTTAGTTGCAATTGACCTGAAAATTGGGGAGTTTAAAGCTGAATATAAAGGTAAAATGGAACTCTATCTTCGCTGGTTGGAAAAATTCGATACCGAACCTGATGAAAAGCAACCTGTGGGTATTATCCTTTGTACAGAAGGCAATAGGGAACAAATTGAATTATTGCAATTAGACAAAACCAATATTAAGGTTGCGGAATTTATTACAAAAGTATTGCCCAGGAAATTATTAGCAGAAAAGCTTCATTTTGCAGTTGAAATGGCAAAAAATCAATTAGACAAAAATTCAAACATATAACGAATGAAAAACGCTCAAGCCAAAAAATTCAAACGCTACACGATAACATCTGCCTTGCCTTATGCCAATGGGCCCATCCACATCGGGCATCTCGCAGGCGTTTATGTCCCGGCTGATATCTATGCACGCTATCTGCGGTTGAAAGGGGAAGATGTATTGTTTATCGGTGGATCCGATGAACATGGTGTACCGATCACCATAAAAGCACGCCAACAAGGGGTTTCGCCACAGGAAATCGTGGACAAATACCATTCGATCATTAAAAATTCCTTTGAAAAATTCGGGATTTCTTTTGATGTTTATTCCCGCACCTCCAGTCCTATCCATCACCAAACGGCTTCGGATTTTTTTGAAAAATTATACAACAACAAAGAATTTATTGAACGCACTTCGGAACAGTATTATGACGAGGCAACACAGCATTTTTTGGCCGATAGATATATTACAGGAACCTGTCCACATTGCGGTTATGAAAAGGCTTATGGCGACCAATGTGAAAATTGTGGGACATCGTTAAGCCCCAACGATCTTATCGATCCCAAATCGGTTTTAAGCGGGAACAAACCCGTGAAAAAAGAGACCAAGCATTGGTACCTCCCTTTGGACAAATACGAACCCTGGCTAAAGGAATGGATACTCGAAGGCCACAAACACGATTGGAAAACCAATGTTTACGGGCAATGTAAATCATGGCTCGACACAGGTTTGCACCCACGGGCGGTTACGCGCGATTTGGATTGGGGCGTAAAAGTCCCAGTAAAAGGGGCAGATGGCAAAGTGCTCTATGTTTGGTTCGATGCGCCCATTGGTTATATTTCGGCAAGCCGGGAATGGTCAGAGAAAACCGGAAAAGACTGGGAACCATACTGGAAAGACGAAAGCAGCCGCTTGATCCATTTTATCGGGAAAGACAATATTGTATTTCACTGCATCATTTTCCCTTCCATGTTGAAACAGGAAGGTTCGTATATCCTGCCTGACAATGTACCCGCTTTCGAGTTTATGAACCTTGAAAACGAGAAAATATCAACTTCGCGAAACTGGGCAATCTGGCTGCACGAATACCTTGAAGAATTCCCGGGAAAAGAAGATGTGTTGCGCTATGTGCTTACCGCAAATGCACCAGAGACCAAAGACAACGATTTTACATGGAAAGATTTCCAGACAAGGAACAACAGTGAATTGCTGAATATTTTCGGGAACTTTGTGAACCGTACACTGATCCTTACCCAAAAGTATTTTGACGGAATAGTACCCACTGCAAACGATTTTACCAAAGAGGATAAAGCTGCAGAAATAAAAAGCTTTCCGGGAAGAATAGGTTCCAGCCTGGATAATTTCAGGTTCAGGGAAGCCTTAACGGAGATGATGGCTCTTGCCCGACTGGGAAACAAATACCTGACAGATGCGGAGCCTTGGAAGGTTTTTAAAACTGATGAGAATCGGGTGAAGACAATCCTGAATGTTTCATTGCAGATTTGTGCAAACCTTGCCATTTTATGTGAACCTTTTTTACCTTTCACGGCAAAGAAATTATCAGGAATGTTAAATCTGTCTGGCCTCACATGGAAAGATGGCGGCAATACAAATTTGTTGGAAGCAGGTAAACAATTGAATAAGGCGGAATACCTTTTTGAAAGAATTGAAGATGCAATTATTGAAGCACAAGTCCAGAAACTCCTTGATACCAAAAAGGAAAATGCTGAAAATGAAATCAAGGTGAAACCTGCAAAAGAGAATATTGAATTCGAAGATTTTGCAAAACTGGATATCCGGATAGGAACCATCATCGAAGCTGAAAAAGTCCCTAAAACCAAAAAGCTTTTAAAACTTAAAGTTGATACAGGTATGGATCAAAGAACTGTGGTTTCAGGGATTGCGGAATTTTACCAAGCTGAAAAAATCATTGGTAAAAAGGTGAGCATATTAGTTAACCTGTCACCCAAAAAATTGAGGGGAATCGATTCCAACGGGATGATACTAATGGCTGAAGATAAAAACGGAAAACTGTGTTTTGTCAGCCCGTCCGAAGATTTTAATGACGGAAGTGAGGTTAGGTAAAAAGCACACAGGCTTCACAGATAAGCACAGAAGATTTCAGTAATGAGCTACACCTATAAATATCCCCGTCCGGCGGTAACTACAGATGCTGTTGTTTTCCTTGAGAATGATAATGGTTTTGAAATCCTCTTAATTCAGCGAAAAAATGAACCTTTCCAAGGGATGTGGGCCTTGCCCGGCGGATTTGTGGACATGGACGAAACACTGGAAGAAGGGGTCGTACGGGAATTGGAGGAGGAAACCGGTTTAAAAGGGATCAAGCTGCAACAGCTCCATACTTTTAGTACCGTGGACCGTGACCCACGGGGAAGGACAATTGGTACGGCTTATTGGGGATTTACAACCAAAGAAAATTCCGAAGTAAAAGGGGGTGACGATGCCAACGAGGCCAAATGGTTTCCAATCAACAAGCTGCCCAAGCTTGCCTTTGACCATCAGGAAATAGTGGAAATGGCACTATTGGAAATAAAACAATCGTAAAATATTCATACGGAATTTATAAAATCCCATAAAACATGGCTCATATTTTATGAGCCATGTTTTATGGGATAACAAAAGTGTTAATAGAACTTGAGAATCCAATTTGATTAATTACTCTTCGAACCGGAAACTCAATCCGCCCCTTAAAATTAGCCCCTCGTCCAATATTTCCCCTTCAAGGTAGCCGCCTGTTTTATAACCTACAGCAATCATTAAGGAAAAATCATTTTTATTCACAATCCTATAATATGTTGATTGTATAAAAGCGAGGCCCAAGCTGTTTTCATCAAATGTTGTTTTTTCGTTCGCATCATTATAGATTTTGATTTCAGGTTGGGTCCAATAGGATACTTGCGTATCAAAACTAAGGCGCTTTGAAATACTATAGTTATAAAGGCTTGCCGTAACGCCAAATGATTTATGCGAGGTCAATGCTGCGTGCCGAATGGTTATATTTAGCAATTTATCATCAAACCTAAAATAGTTTTCGTACATCAGTTCCGGTGAGTAAGATGCCAGTACATAGCGGAAATCAGGGAGATAACGGATTTTTTTGCCAATCCTTAACATGGGTATTTTTGTCCCGTGTTTTCCTTCGTAAATATAGTTTTTGAAAATAGAGTATAGCGAAACATAATTCATTGGATCTGTAAGCAATTCTATCAAAGCAATTGTTTTAAATTGCCTTTGTAATTTTTCATCATTTGCATTATATATGACATATTTATTATAATACTTGATATCTTGTATATCAGAAATGTTATTGGACAATAATATACCAAGGCTCTGATAAGTGTTGTTGCCAATATATAAAAGGCTTTGTTGGTAAAGGATTCTATTGCTCAATAATGTTTTTATAAAAATGTTTTCTGCAATGATTATATTGGCTTCCGTGCCTCCTGAATTGATTAATTTATTTTCTTGGTTACTGCTATATCCTATTCTCTCACCTCTATATGTTAAACCTTTATCTTTACTATAATATGGATATCCAATTACAGGCCATGCATCATAATAACCAGCTTGTTTTGCCCTAACAGTATGACCAAAATACTCATGCTGTGCTCGAAATGCCCATGCACTTAATTCAAAATCAATATACCAGAATTTAGCAAACCGATATGCCATATTGCCCAATTTCCCCACCGTTTTTTTTTCTTTGAAAATGTCCGTTGGGATATAGTTTTTGTCCAATGTGGCATACAGGTAATTTGCGGCAATCAGGTTCTCGGCACCGGAATGTGCCGAAAAACCTTTTTCGTACATAAAGGTATAATTTGCTTGAGAAAAAAGCAATATTGGAAACAAAAAAATCAGGGTTACTGGTATGGACCTCATTCTATAACATTTATCAAAAACAAGTTGTCTAACAAAAACTTTGCTAAGAAACCTATTTTTGGCCAATCAACAGGCAAACTTACTAAAGCAAGGTCTATATTGGTATGAATTGGTTGCACAACACCCATAATACTACTTCAAATATATTTCGTCCCAAATATAAAACTACCAATTCAATAATTTGTATCTTTGCACTTCATAAAAAGAACAATATCATGACAGCAAATATTCTTATAGGTATGATTGGCCCTTGGCAAATAGGCCTTATAGTCCTCGTAGTCCTGTTGCTTTTTGGTGGCAAAAAAATCCCTGAAATGATGAAAGGGATGGGAAAAGGCATCCGTGAATTTAAGGATGGCCTGAACCCCGACGAACAAAACAATTCGGGCAATAGTGATGTAGCTGACAAGAAAAATTAGCTTTATTATTCCTTCGAAAAATTAATTTTTTCTTGATTTACAAGTGGGAAATGAATATTGGTATTTGTTTCCCCACAGTTTTCATTTCAATAGTTTTTCTTTGCGTAACGGCTATTTTAGGGCTAAATCCCTGTTCACTTTTTCCGGTTAACAAATAAGTTTTCCCTTTTGGCGTTATACTTTTTTAATCCCTACTTTTGCAACGATATTGCGTGATTTCCGTAGAGTGTTTATTATCATTTTATTAAGATTAAAAATAATGACGAAACTAAAAACAGCCATACTTATAATCCTTACACTTTCTATTTCCATTGATATTTTTGCCACTCGCATTCCAGAATCTGATAGCACATTGGTAGAAGATTCTTTAAAGATTCGAATTTCAAACATCCAGGAACAGGACATTATTAATCCTGAAATTGTTGTTGAAGAAAACAGTGTAATCCTTAGTATGTTGGATAGTCTTGTTAATTTAAGGTTTTATACAAACACAAACTTCACAACTGACACCAACGTACTGAATGTATATAATTTCCCAGCAGATTCCATTCCCGTTTATTCTGATTCTATTTTAGCCGAAAGAATTGAAAACCTAAATATCCAAACTCCTTTTGAACTTACGTTCAACAAAAACGTCAAAAATTACATTCGGACCTATTCCGTAAAAAGACGGGAACTTACTTCAAAGGTTTTGGGTTTGTCCGAACTCTATTTTCCCCTTTTTGAAGAGCAATTGGACAAGCACAATATGCCCCTTGAACTAAAATATCTTTCGGTGGTTGAATCGGCACTTAACCCAACGGCAAATTCAAGGGCCGGGGCAAAGGGCCTGTGGCAGTTTATGTACCGTACCGGAAAAATGTATGGATTGAAATCCAATTCCCTGGTCGAAGATCGTTTTGATCCCTACAAATCCACCGATGCTGCATGTCGCCATTTACAAGACCTATATGATATTTATGGAAACTGGTCGTTGGCACTTGCCGCCTATAATTCGGGTGCAGGAAATGTGAACCGGGCCATTCGCCGTGCTGGTGGCGTGAAAAGTTATTGGGCAATCTGGCCTTATCTTCCAAGGGAAACCCGGGGATATGTCCCGGCATTTATTGCGGTGGTTTATATCATGAATTATCCTGCCGAACATAATCTTTACCCCATCAAACCCGATTTCTTTTTTGCTGAAACCGATACCGTTATAGTAAACGACGTATTGTCGTTCGACCAAATTTCCGAATTGATGGGAATCCCAAAAGCATATCTCAAATACTTGAACCCAACCTTTAAAAGTGGCATTATCCCTTCGACCAAAGACAAGAAATATGTCCTGACTTTACCGGAAGAATACATTCCGGAATTTATTGATAAAGAGAAAGAGCTTTATGATTATAAAAGCAAAAAAGGTATTGAACGGGAAAAACTATTGGCAGAAATCAAAAAAGCCAAAGAGCGGAACATCCATTACGTAAGATCAGGGGAAAGCCTTGGATTGATAGCCCAGAAATACCGTTGTTCGGTGCGCAACCTGAAAAGTTGGAACAATTTAAGAAGCAACCGGATTTATCCCGGACAGAAATTGGTGGTTTATGCACCGGGCTATACCGGGAAACGCACTGCAACTGCAAGTATTTCAAAATCGACAAATACCAAAGGACGAACCAAGGATTATCATATCGTAAAGAGTGGTGAAAACCTAGGATTGATCGCAAAAAAATACAAATGCAGTACGGGTGATTTAAAAAAGTGGAATAACTTGCATAGTAATACAATTCAGCCAAAACAAAAACTAATTGTATATGCCCCTGCAAAAAAATCCACAAAAACAACCAGCACAAAAACCACTTCCAAAAACGGCAACAACTATGTTTACCACACCATCCGAAAAGGGGACACTTTATGGGACATTGCCAAACTTTATGATGGGGTAACCGTTGATGAAATCAGGAAACTCAACCATATCAACAATTCCAAAAGGTTAAAGCCCGGCGACAAATTAAAAGTCCAGTTAAAGGGATAGATTGCGACGGAGCGATGAGTCAAAGAAACGATACGGCGAAAGGGTAAAAAAGGACACGAAAGTTTCTCATTCAAAAATCTGTGGAAATCCACCATCTCCTGCATCTTATAAATGTATGGGCAATCAAATCACAAACACGGCCCCAAATATAAACACATCGCTTTTATTTTTAAATTTGCACTATTTAATCCCTAACTTTAACAACCGGGTTTTATGAAACGAACAGTTTTCCTTCTATCGGCAATAATTACGATCCTTTCCTTGAATTCCTGTAAAGAGACAAAAAAGAAGATGGCATTGCGGTCGTCCGGGAAAACGGCCGAATTGATTGTTGTGACCAACAACAAAACACAATGGGAAGAAAATATCGGTGATTCCATACGGGCATTTTACCAACAGGATTTTGAAATCCTTCCCCAGCCCGAACCCATATTCAACCTTGCCAATGTGCCCATGGCAGCTTTTTTGGACTCCAAAATGTTCAGGACACATCATAATGTCTTAATCGTGGACATTAAAAAAACCGCAAAAAAAACCAAAATGGAAGTCAGGAAAGATTATTGGTCTTCCCCGCAACGGGTAATCAAGATTACAGCCCCAAGCAGAAAAGCGTTCCTGAAATTTTTTGAAGAAAAGAAAGAAACGATCCTGGGTATCCAGATGCAATCGGAGAGGGAACGGGTTTATAACCTTTTTAAGGCTTTCAGGGACATAACCTTGCAGGGAGAAATCCATAAGGCCTTTGATTTCACCCTTGAAATACCCAAAGGTTTTTACATCGCAAAGAAGTTTTCAAATTTCGCCTGGCTACGAAAAGAGACAAAAAACAACAGTCAGGGCATTATGATCTATACCTATGATTTTACGGATACGAACGCATTTAACCCCACCCGCATTATTTCCTACCGCGATTCACTTACCAAGGAATATGTTCCAGGACCCACGGAGGGTTCCTACATGGCCGTTTCCAGGGATTATATTAAACCTGAATTTAAAAGGATAAACTTCCTTGGGATGTATGCCGTCGAAACAAGGGGATTATGGAAAGTGGAGAACGATTTTATGGGCGGGCCGTTCGTGAGCTATACTTTTGTGGACGAAAAAAGAAACCGGGTCGTCACGCTCGATGGCTATGTATATGCGCCCAATGCGCCAAAACGCGATTTGATGATACAATTGGAATCCATTATGTATTCGATGAAACTGGATAAGTAGTGCTTCCATGAAAACTCCATCTTGTTAAAATCAAGTTGAGTGATGCAGGCAGTTTCGTTTATGATAAAATGCAACGGAATGCAATAATTCAATTTGTTCTGTATCAAATTTATATTAATTTCGCCGCCAATTTAGAAACCCTTAATTTTTTCATCAAATGGCAGCACGGGCTTTAATATTTTCCGGGAGGGCAACCAAATATCTTGCTGATAAAATTGCACATGAGGATGGACATCCATTGGGCAATGTGGTTGTGACCAGTTTTTCCGATGGGGAATTCCAACCTTCTTTTGAAGAAAATATCCGTGGCAGGGACGTATTTATCATCCAATCCACATTTTCGCCTTCCGACAACCTTCTGGAGTTGTTAATGCTGATTGATGCCGCACGAAGGGCTTCTGCCAAGCGGATTGTGGCCGTGATACCTTACTTTGGTT
This sequence comes from Chlorobiota bacterium, assembly GCA_013151015.1. GTDB lineage: Bacteria > Bacteroidota > Bacteroidia > Bacteroidales > JAADJA01 > JAADJA01. The sequence goes on along the minus strand of JAADJA010000054.1, from coordinate 4,632 downwards.
TTGCGCGCCAGGACAGGAAAGACAAGCCCCGGGTTTCCATTGCATCCAAACTGATTGCCAATTTGCTTACCGCTGCCGGCGTGAAACGTATTATCACACTCGACCTTCATGCCGATCAAATCCAGGGGTTTTTTGATGTACCGGTTGACCATGTTTATGCTTCGTCCATTTTCATACCCTATATCCAGGGCATGAATTTACCGAACCTCGTCATGGCTTCACCTGACACCGGTGGTACGCGCAGGGCTGCGGCCTATGCCAAAATATTGAACACAGGGTTCGTCATTTGTTACAAACAGCGTTCTAAACCCAATGAAATCGGGACAATGCAGTTGATCGGGGATGTGGAAGGAAAAGATGTGATCCTGATAGATGATATTATAGATACCGCCGGTACAATTACAAAAGCGGGCAAGCTCATAAAAGAAAACGGAGCTAAGAGTGTCAGGGCATTTTGTACCCACCCTGTTTTTTCGGGCGATGCTTATGAGAAAATAGGGAACTCGGTATTTGAAGAAATTGTTGTAACCGATACATTGCCATTGAAACAGGATTGTGACAAAATCCATATCCTATCAACGGCCAACCTGTTTGCCACCGTTATAAAACGGGTATTGAAAACGAAATCGATAAGTTCATTATATAAACTTTAACATAACCGATCAGCGAAAAAATAAATTTTTCTTTAATCAAAGTTCATGCTGATTTGTTGTACATTTTTAAATATTAATTAAATAACAAAAATTATGAAAACAGTATCATTGAGCGGTTCTCTTCGCGAGAACGTAGGGAAAAAAGATGCTAAGAAACACCGCAGGGAGGGCAAAGTTGTCTGTGTGCTTTATGGTGGCAAAGAGCAAATCCATTTCACCATTGACGAAATGGCATTTTCAAAGATTATCTTTACACCAGAAGTGTTTTTGATCAACCTTCAACTGGACGGGAAAGAGTATTCTGCTATCTTGCAAGACATACAGTACCATCCTGTAAACGACAAGGTGTTACATGCCGACTTCTTGGAAATATTCGAGGACAAAGCTGTTACCATTGGAGTACCTGTTAAGTTTGAAGGTGTTGCCCCCGGTATTTTAGCTGGTGGAAAACTTTTCAAGAAAATCAGGAAACTGAAAGTAAATGGCTTGGTAAAAGACCTGCCCGATTTTATTACCATCAATATCGACAAATTGGATATTGGAAGTTCCGTAAGGGTCAGGGACGTTGTGAACGAAGAACTTGAATTCCTCGACACACCCAATGCAGTAATCGTTATGGTTAAAACTGCAAGAGGTGCAGCTGAGGATGAAGAGGAAGAAGAAGGTGAAGGTGAAGAAGGTGCTGAAGGCGCTGAAGGAGAAAGTAAAGAGGGCGAGGATTCTGGTGCATCCAAAGACAATAAGTAATAGATTCCATCTACAGAAAAATTCCAAATCCCATTTACGGGGTTTGGGATTTTTTTTACATTTGTTTTTAGTATTTTTCAATTATGAAATATCTTATCATTGGTCTCGGGAATATTGGTTCAGAATATGCCAACACAAGGCATAACATTGGGTTTGTGATTGCCGATGCACTTGCCCAGGAAGGGGCCGCAAGCTTTAAAACGGAACGGTATGCCGATGTGACCAAACTGAAATACAAAGCCCGGACATTGATTTGCATCAAACCAAATACCTATATGAACCTTAGCGGGAAAGCCATTAAGTATTGGATGGACAAAGAAAAAATCCCCCTCGAAAATATCCTTGTGATCCTGGATGACATTGCCCTCCCCACCGGTGTTTTGCGATTGCGCGGCAAAGGTGGCGATGGCGGCCATAATGGCCTTATCAGTATTATCGAAAACCTGAACACGGTAAACTTCCCCCGTTTGCGTGTGGGGATAGGAAATGATTTTGCGAAAGGTTACCAATCCGATTATGTGCTGGGAAAATGGACAAAAACCGAAGAAGAAATCCTGGTCCCAAAAATAAAAACAGCCATTTCCATTGTTAAAAGTTTTGTCTCAATCGGCCTTTCCCTGACAATGACGATGTACAATAAAAATTAGTTGCTGGTGGCTGGTTGAGTCTTCTGATTTTCTTGTTAGGGAAAACGCTTTGTACCCTTCTTCCTGTCCGTACCGGGCGGATAGCCCGGTGATATGATAAGAGATATTGAATTGGTTTTAGCCATTAATGTGAATATTTCTTTACGGCCAAAGCCAAACCGCATAGAAACCAGGTATATGCAACCTTAGTCACATAATCCACTTTCCACCTTTCTGGTCGCCACACCACTTGCCCACCATGACCAAAAAGATTAATCAGCGGCCTGAAACTTTTTTGCCTTCCTGTAACAAATCGGAAATCACGTCCGTCATATCCCCAAATCAACAAAATTAACAATTTAAAATCATTCGCATGAACTTACAAAAACCCTTGGCAACAACTATTGCCTTCATCCTTGTTCTCGGAATCAATATTTCTGCTTTGGCCCAGGTGAAAGGAGACAAAAACGTTGTAAAACAAAACCGTGCAGTTCCCACTTTTAATGGGATACAAGCCGGTGGCACGGTAGATGTCTTCATTTCGATTTCCCCGGAAACCAGCCTGAAAGTCGAAACGGATTCAAACCTTCAGGATAAAATCCAGACCAGTGTTTCAAACAATACCCTTTTCATTAAAACGAAAGACCTTAAAAACCCAACGGTACAAAATATATTCGTCACACTTCCTGAACTCACCTGGCTAAAAGCAAGCGGGGCAACCAACGTAAAAGGGGAAAGCCTCATCGAGACCGATGAGCTGAAGATAGAAGTCTCGGGGGCAACTTCCGTTTCGCTAAATGTAGATGTGCAATACCTCGAAACCATGGTTTCCGGGGCTGCCGACCTAAAACTTTCCGGCAGGAGCGGCACACATATTACCAAAGTCAGTGGGGCAGCGGACCTGGACGCAACCAGTATGGTGTCCGATAAAGTAAAATATGATGTGTCAGGGGCTGCAGATGCCACCCTGAACGTAAGCGGGGAAGTCTCGGGCAACAAAAGCGGATCGGCAGATGTTACGATTGTGGGAGCACCAACAACTTCTTATAAGAGTACCGAAAACCCTTACACCTATTCCTATCGGAAAAACAATTATTACGATTCAACAAAGGTAAAAGTGGGCGGCCTTGAAGTGGAAGTTTGGGAAGGCCCCGATTCGGTAAAAATCCGTGTTGGGAACCGTGAACTGCATGTGGATGAAAATGGCAATGTGAGCTTCAGCCGCCACAAAACAAAAAAGTTCAACGGCCACTGGGCGGGCTTCGAAATGGGGTTGAACGGATATGTTGATCCTGATTACAAAATGAGTTTTCCGAAAGAAACCGAATACATGGACTTGCGCACAACCAAATCATGGGCCGTGCATGTTAACTTCTTTGAGCAGAACATCAGCCTTTCCAAAAACCAGAAATGGGGGATGGTAACAGGTTTGGGCACATATTGGAACAACTACCGTTTCAGCAAGGCAACCCGCCTGAACTCGGATTCCTCGGAATTGATTGGATATATCGATCGCGGGATCAGTATCCGTAAATCAAAATTGACCGTTTGGTACGTGGATATCCCTCTGCTGTTTGAATTTCAGACCAACCGCTACCACAACAAAAACAGTTTCCATATCAATATGGGCATGGTTGCCGGGCTACGGATTTCTTCCCACACCAAAAAATATTACAATGAATACAACAAGGATTTTGAGGTGACACGTTACGACCCGAATACGGATGCTTATAAAGTGGAATATACCGCCACATCGCCCAACAATGCCAAAACAAAAACCTTTGACGATTTCTACATGAACCCGTTTAAATTTGATGCCACGGTAAGGATTGGCTGGGGCAAGATCAACCTGTTTGCCACCTATGCGGTCAATACCATGTTCAAAAAAGACAAAGGCCCTGAGCTTTATCCCTGGACGGCAGGTATTACCTTTGTGAACTTTTGATCCGGCCTGTTTTTAAGAATTGAAAAAGGACCGTTGGTAAATTTACCAGCGGTTTTTTTTGGATACATACAAAAGCGAATTCATTGCAATATATTTTATTTGGATTGCTTATTGGGTTCTTGATATTTTTGATATATTTCGAATTCCTTTTCTGTCATTGTTGCTTTTTTATACTCTAATTCTAATTTTTGTTTAAGTTCTTTGTTTTCCTGATTACTTAAATACTCTTCATATGCTTTAATATATTCAGGATGATTCCGATATTGGATTTTTTGCAAAGTCAAATCTGGTACTGCAGTTAACAATAACCCGAGTCCTCCAATTATTGCTGTTCTTTTAAGAATTTGCTTATAATAATTATCTTTACTTTTGAAAAACTTAATCAATGCTATTATTGATACTATTAATGTCGTAACCAAACCAATCATTAGATTAAAATTTGACCCAGGCCAATGTTCCAGTTTAAACAAAATCCCTAAACAGATTGCAGACAGGCCCATCCCAACACCAATTGCCCCAAAAACCCTCAATCCAGAAACTCCTTTATACGAATCTTTTTTAAAAATATCCCTTAATTCTACTTTACTAAAATAACTTTTCTCGATAATACCTGTCAATATCCGCCTGTCTTTGTTTGTGTCTAATGCGAATATGTTCCATA
>JAADJA010000213.1 GCA_013151015.1 Chlorobiota bacterium | reverse complement strand
ATAGCCACAGTTTATTTAATGTTTTTCCAACAAAGTAAAAGGTGAAAAGAACTTGCCTAAATGGGGAAGTTATTTCGTATCTTTCACTTATGTGAATCAAGGGTCGAATTTCAATGTTCATGGCATGAAATGACCAAAGCAACCATCTAATAAAACTTTTGGTCTTGCTTAAGTATCCCTTTTCAAAAAAATCAACTGAATGTCTAACTTTAAGATTCCAGCAACATGCTAAGATTCTTACCCTAAAAAAATGTTATGTTCACCTTGAAAAATTTCCTGATCGTCCTTTCTATTTCAGCATTTCTACCCATTAAAATGAACGCCGAATGGGTTTCGTTGAGCAAAAACAACGCACCGAAAACCCCACCGGTCGTCACTTTGTTAAGTAACGACAACAACAGTACAGTCCTTAAGATTGATATTTCCGGGTTTGATGTGAAGGATTTCGAAGTGGAAGGAAAAACATACCAATCTGTTGATCTGTTGTCCGAAATATTTGCTGTTGAGCCGGGATACCCTGCTTTGCCATACATAGCAAAAACACTTGCCATTCCCGATCAGGCCGGCGTTTCGGTTGAAGTGATCGAAACCGGGGAAGTTCGGACATTCCAAAATATCCATATCCCGCCGGCCCGCAAAAGTTGGATCGAGGGCCAATCGGAGACCCCTTACCTTGAAGACACAAAGGCTTACCAGTCCACCGGCGTTTTTCCACAAGATTACACAAGTATGGATGCCCCGGCAGTCTTCCGTGACTTCCGCATTGCCCGTGTTTCTGTTTTCCCCCTGCACTATATTGCTTCTAAAAATGAGTTGCAGGCGGTTTCTTCAATCACGATCCGGGTCAATTACGGTCAGGGGAATGCGGTCAATCCAAAAATGACGGCAAAAAAGAAAATTGCCCCGTCCTTTGGAAAGATTTACGACAGCTTTATTTTCAACTATAAAAGCGTTTTGGAAATGCAATATGGCGGTAAGGAAGAAGGCCATGAAGTGATGTTGTGCATTATGCCCGATGAGTTTATCGAAAGTTTCCAGGTTTATGCCGACTGGAAACGGGAAAGCGGCACCGATGTCCATGTCACGAAATTCAGTGATATTGGGGCCAATGCCTCCAACCCGAACATAATAAAAGACCATATAACCGATGCTTACCAAAACTGGGAATATCCGCCCACCTACATTTTAATTGTGGGCGATGATGGCGTATTCCCAACAAAGATCGTTTCCTATGATTATTCGTTTGTGAACGAAGACTTCTTTGTTGAAATTGAGGGAAATGATTATTTCCCCGAAATGATGATCGGGCGATTTACGAACCAGGGCGATTACCGGATGCAGGTGATGATAAACAAGTTTTTGAAGTACGAAAAAGAACCCTATACCGAAAATACCGATTGGTTCAAGCATGGCATATGTTGCTCGAACAACGAATATGAATCGCAGGTAATAACAAAACGATATGCCGCTGAGCGCATGAGGGATGACGGTGGGTTTACGGTCGATACCTTAATGAGCGATGGATATTGGGGCTCGGGCTGCTCAATGGATTTGAGCGATGTAACGAATGCCATTAACCAGGGACGGAGCTATCTCAATTACCGGGGCGAAGGCTGGTACGATGGATGGCACGCCAACTGTTATGAATTCTCCCCTTCCGATGTTTCCAGTCTGAACAATGGCGAAAAGTTCACTTTTGTCACCAGTATTGGGTGTGGCGTTGCCATGTTCGATGCCTCTGGGGGCAATTGTTTTGGTGAGGCATGGGTGCAACTGGGATCATTGAGTGCACCAAGGGGCGGGGTCGCTTTTGTTGGCCCAACTTCCAATACGCACACAACTTATAACAATAAAATCGACAAAGGCATTTACAAAGGGATGTTCCTCGAAGGTATGGACACACCGGGCCAGGCATTGTTGCGAGGAAAACTGTATATGTACAATGTGTTTGGCAACACTTATTGGGTTGAATACCAATACAGGGTTTTCTGTGTCCTTGGCGATCCCAGCATCCATATCTGGAAGGAAGTGCCATTGGATGTAAACGTTGATTATCCCTCATCGGTCACCGTTGGGATCAACCAACTTGAGATCACGACAACATTTGCTTCCACCGGGCTTCCGGTCCCCAATGCCGAAGTGTGTATTACCGGTGAAGATATTTTTATTACCGGTGTGACCGATGCGTTTGGGAAAACAATAATCGGGTTTGCCCCGGAATCTGCCGAAACTTTGACCCTGACCGTACGAGGCGGAAATGTCATCCCTTTTCAGGGAAGCGTGACCGTGATCCAACCGGAGGAGGTAGTTGAGTTGGAGCCAAATCCTGAAGTGGTGGACTTGGACGGGAATTTGGATGGTTTGATCAATCCCAATGAAAACTGTGACATCACATTTACCCTGAAAAATTGGGGGACACAAACGGCCAATAATGTGCAGGCCACGCTTACGGCCGCCAATCCTGATTTTGTTCAGGTAATTACCACAGGGCAGGTAAGCTTTGGAAACCTCACACCCGGGAATACTTCCTCGGGCGAACCCTTTCAGGTATTCCTGAAACCAAATTGCCAGGTAGGCCAAATCATCACCTTGCAATTGCACGTAACAACCAATAACAATTCCTATGATTACGATTTCGAAGCCATCGTGCATGGTTGCGACCTGCTGATCGAGAATTTTTTGGTGGATGACGAAGGTTCTGGCAATTCGAACTTCAGGATGGATCCGGGCGAAACCGTAAACCTGGTCCTTTCGATCAAGAACTTTGGTGATGATATTGCCCCAAATGTATTGGCTGTTTTAAGCAGTAATGATCCATATATTACGATTGACGGCCCAACTGGGACTTTTGGCACATTGAACATTGAAGAAGTTGCAATGAACTCGGACAGTTATTTTGAGGTCAGTATTGATGCATCCTGTCCTACCGGGTATTTGGCCGGATTCTCTTTACAGTTAAATACACAAAACGGAAATTATCCATATCAAAAGGAAATAGGGTTGAACATTCCCGTGAGCCTTCCAATCCCTACGGATTATACGGGTCCCGATGAATACGGGTATTATGCCTATTCGAGCAATGATGCGTTTTACGATCAGACTCCGGTTTATAATTGGGTGGAGATAGCCGAAACGGGGACCCAAATCAATGTGCCGGGCATAAGTGAATATACCTCCACGGTTTCACTTCCTTTTACCTTTGAATATTATGGGATAAATTACACCCAGGTCCGTGTGAGCACCGATGGCTGGATAGCTTTTGGAAGTGGCTCGCAAACCGCCCCGCTTAATGCTGCGCTTCCCAATAACGACAATGTGAGCTCTATGGCGGCTCCATTCTGGGACGATTTGTACGATGGGGAATTTGAAGAGGGGAATATCCTCTATTACAATGATGTGGCCAACCACCGTTTTATTATCGAATGGGACAGTATAGCGCACAACGATACGACTGCGGAGCCCAAGAACGAGGTCTTCCAGGTATTGATTTTCGATCCTGCCCATTACCCAACAGCAACGGGCGATGGTGAAATTATTTTCCAATACAAGGACGTTAAGGATATTACGAGCAATACCGTTGGGATTGAAAATCATTCACAGGCCATTGGGCTACAGTATGTGTTTGACGAAGCATATGACCCCACCGCTTCCGAATTGATAAATAACCTGGCGATTAAGTTTACGACTGAAGCCCCCAGTTTTAATTTGATTACCGATATCGAAGATAATCAGGATCCGGGTGGACGTAATGGGTTTATGTTGGGGCAAAACCAGCCCAATCCATTTAGCGCAAGCACCTGGATAAATTATGTGCTACCTGAAACGGGCAATGTGTTCCTTGCGGTTTATAATGTGAACGGCGAATTGGTTCGGGTGCTTCAGGACGGCCAGCAAAATCCCGGTAAGTATTCCGTTGTGTGGAATGGGTTGAACGACTCACAAAACAAGGTTAGCCCCGGAATTTATTTTTATCGCCTCCATGTGGGGAATTATATAAAAACCCTCAAATTGCTAAAGTTCAAGTAAACTGTAATTTACTGTTTATGGCTGCCGAATGATTTTGATTATATGCTGAAATTTGGGCAACCAATCAAAAAACCAAATGTCTTTGTAGTGTTACGATTCATTGATAACCCAAAAATAAAACCATGTTCATAAAACTACTGTTTGTACTGGTAATTACTGCTTTCCTTCCTTTTCAAATAAATGCTGAATGGGTATCGTTGAGCAAAAACAATGCATCCAATACACCACCAAAAGTCACCTTGCACAGCGATGACAATAACAGTACGGTCATAAAAATCGACATTTTGGGTTTTGATTTAACGGAATTTAAAGCTGGAAGGAAAATGCTCATCATGGAGTGATCTGTAATATTTATGCCAAATTATAAAGAAGGATAAAAAGTGTATAGTTTTTTCATTTTACTGGTAATGATAATTTCTGCGGCCATAGTGGGATTCGTTGAATATTTCCGACATCAAAAGCGGATTTATTCCATTCCCATCCGTGTCCATATCAATGGCACAAGGGGGAAATCGAGTGTCACGCGATTGGTTGGCGCTGGTTTGCGGGCCGGAGGGATTTCTACCATTACCAAGGTAACGGGCACCTTTCCCCGCCTGATTATCGAAGATGGGACCGAAACTTACATTTACCGGAAATCCGATGCCAATATACTGGAACAATTGTCCATCGTTAAGTATGCAGCAGGGCGAAAAGCAAAAGCCCTCGTGATGGAGTGTATGGCACTGCAACCGCAATACCAATGGATTACCGAAAACAAAATGATCCATTCCAATGTGAGTGTAATGACCAATGTGCGCTTGGACCATGTGGACGTTATGGGACATACCTTGCCGGAGATTGCGGAAACAATGGGGAAAACCATCCCCAAGAACGAACATCTGTTTTCTTCCGAAAATGTGAACCCCGGTTTATTGAAAAAAATTGCGGACAAACGGAAAACAACCTCCCATTTTATTGATTCATCTGCCATAAGCGAGGAAGAGATGAAGGGCTTCAGTTATATCGAGCATAAGGACAATGTTGCCTTGGCACTTGCAATTTGCGAACATCTAAATGTGGATCGTGAAACCGCCCTTAAAGGGATGTATCAGGCAATTCCCGATGAAGGGGCTTTAAAACGTTTCGAGGTGAAAGCATTTCAGAAGCAACTCTATTTCTATAATGCTTTTGCCGCCAATGACCCGGAATCGACCTATATGGTTTGGCAAAAAATCAGGGATGAAATTGGTTTTGAGGGAATATGTATCGTCCTCTTGAACACGCGCCACGACAGGCTTGACCGGGCAAAGCAACTGGCAGGGATGGTCGCCAAAAAATTAGGTGACGAAATAGACTATTTGATATTGATGGGCCAATCGACCGAAGTGGTTGAAAACATGACAATAGGTTACGGATTGCCCGGTGAAAAGATAATCAACCTGGGATGGACCACGCCCCCACAGGTTTTTGAAGAAATTTTGGGCATTACGGATAAAAAGTCAACGATTGTCGCCATTGGAAATATGGGCGGAAAGGGCGCCGAAACGGCAGAATACTTTGAGCACAGAAGTTAGAATGATCTTACTTTAAAGCTTTGAATCATTAAATATCAAAAGAAAAGAAACAACAATAAATCTTTACAATGATAGAAGTAGCAATTACATTGGGCTTGGTTTTCAGCTTGCTTTCTTATGAAGTATTTGGGCTGGCCGCCGGGGGTATCGTGGTCCCTGGTTACATTGCCCTGCAACTTGCACATCCCGACCGGTTGATCGGGGTCTTGATCGTGAGCCTGCTGACCTATATAATCATAAAGGTATTGAGCAAATATACATTTTTGTATGGCCGTCGGCAGATGGTTTTGAGTTTGCTCATCGGATGTTTGCTCGCAAATTTTTCCCGTTACTTCCTGATGATCGATTTTGCATCGACCACCATGGAACTTGCGGCAGTGGGTTGGGTAATCCCGGGCTTGATTGCGCATTGGTTCGCAAAACAAGGTGTTTTCAAAACGATAAGTGTATTGTTTATCACCTCGGTATTGGTAAGGTTGATTTTAATAGTTGTATTCGTTGGGGCATTGTTGCCCAAATAGGAATGTTGTTAAAAAATACAAGATGAAAATTCAAAAAAACGATTATCTGTTCTCCCCACTTGATAGTGGTGTGTTATATGGATATCCTTTTGTTTTTTTGAAATTGGGACATTTTGAACATTTGATTTTAAGATAGAAAAAAGATATATTGACAGAAACAAGATGTATAAATTCAGGGCAAAATCCAATATCATACTAAGTGCACTCTCGTTCTTGTCTCTCATGGCGTTTATTGCCGTTGAGAACAGCAAAGTTGACGTGGAACAGGATTGGTATGCAGAAAAACTTGAAGCTGCCCAACTGGCCAAATCGGCGGCTACAAACATCAAAGACTTCCGGCTGGAGAAAGGGGTTTTTATCGATGAGGTGAACGATCCGAACCAGACTGCTATGATAGGGCAGGAATATACACAGATAACGACCGACCGCGGTTATATAGAAGCAAAGCTATCATCCACCAACCCCAACTTTGCCGCAGTGATCGTACAATTGTTGAAGGATGCAAAAGTTGAAGAAGGGGATAATGTGGCCGTGGCAATGACGGGCTCTTTCCCGGCATTGAATATTGCAACCTTTGCCGCCCTGGAAACCCTTGGGCTGAACCCCATTGTGATTACTTCTGTTGGCTCATCAAATTGGGGTGCCAACGACCCTTATTTTACCTGGCTCGATATGGAAAACCTTCTCAATAAATCAAAGATATTCCACACCCGGTCCGTTGCAGCTTCCATTGGTGGCGGTTCGGATGTTGGCCGTGGGTTAAGCCCACAAGGAAGGGAGTTGATCGCCAAGGCCATCCAAAGGAACAAAATTGAATTTATCCATGAAGCACATATCGAAGAGAGTATCGAAAAACGGATGGAAACCTATAAAGAACATGGCGGCGGGAAACCCATAAAAGCGTTTATCAATATTGGCGGTGGAATTGCAAGTCTTGGCAATACAATAAACGGGAAAATCATCCCTGCCGGTCTCACAGCTTTTTTGCCCATGAAGAATTTTCCGGTACGGGGCGTTATCATCCAAATGGGCCAGCAAAAGATCCCGATCATCCATCTGTTGAACATAAGCCAATTATTGTCGAAATACGGGTTGCCCGATAGTCCTGTCCCCATGCCCGAGCCGGGAACAGGGGAAATTTTTGTCCAAAAAAAATACAACCTGATAGTTGCCTCTATTGCCACCTTCATACTGATATTAATTGTCGTCGTTGTCTATTTTAGCGAACAAAAACACCAGCGACTCGGTGCAGACCCCATTCCATTTTCTAAAAACCAAAAGGAAAATAAAGGTGAAACGGAAGATGTGCCCATTTTGTAAAATTTAAGCTTAACCCAATGATTGATATTATAAACACTGTTCAAATGAAAAAGATACTGATTGCCGTTCTTGTCTTATTTGCAATGTATTCGGGCTTGCTTGCCCAATCCGAAAAGAAAACGCAATACCTGAAACCAACGAATTTTCAGAAAAGGGTAACCCATGTGATTTCTGAAAAATCGAGGAACTATTACTCATTGAGCAACGAGAAAGCCTCGGTGATAAGTGTTCGCGGGCCCGGGATACTCCGGGTGATTTCACGGGGAAGGTTTGTCCCCGGGGGAAAGGACAATATCAAATATGAAATACAATATTCCATAAATGGAGGGGAACAACAAAACGTGAAGGAAAACTATGTGGGCCCTTCCAAAAAAGCGACATATTTGAATGGTTCATTGGGTATCCCCGGCGAGCTTAGGGATTTTGAAATTGAACTGGGCCGTGGGACACATACACTTGATTTCAAACTCAAAGAAAAAACGCCCCCCGTTGCGGCCCGTTATATTTTTAGGCCCACAAAGGCCAAGAAACAGGATTGGATTGCTTTTTCACCGGTGCGGCCAACGGAACCCATTGATTTGATCACAAAGGAACAAATCGTAAAGTACTATCGGTTTTCACTGGAAAAACCCTTGAAAACAGAAATAAACGGCCCTACCGAATTAAGGGTGCTGACCCGTATGGAGAACCATTACCAAATGAAAGGGAGGATACATTACCGCTTGCAGGTGAAAGAAAAGGACAAAGTAATAAACACATATCAACTCAGTAGCAGACGGTCGGAAGTAACCACATATAAAAACAATAAGGAACTGATCCCCGGAAAAGCCTGTGAATTTGTGATCAATGTCCCTAAAGGAAGGCATACCTACGAAATCTTCCCTTTGGATAAAGGTAAAAGCAAAATCCTGGGAAGGTTCTTGATCCCGGAAAAGGACGTAAAACTTGAAAAATAAATTGCGGATGAAAAATATTAAAACAAACTCCCATTGCTTATTCCGCAAATCAGGAATGATGCTGTTGTTGGCTTTGCTGATACTGTCGGGCAGTTCTGTAATGGCTGCCGAAAAGAAAAAGAAGAAAAAGAAAAAAAGACCGGTTTATTCAGTTAGTTTTAAGTTGGCTGCAATTTACGATGACAATATCTTAAAATACTCCGATCAGTATTTGGACAGGTTTATAAAGGGAGAAGATGAAGGGCGGTTTCACATCGACACCTATGATGATGTGATTTTTTATACAGCTTTGCAGCTAAGCTCGTCTTTCTATATTTTTAAAAAAAGGAAAACCGTTGTAAATGGGGAAGTCAGCCGAAGGACTTATGCGGTTAATAAAATCAAGGACTGGAGCTATATGGCGTTTGGTATCCGTCAGTACATAACCAAGCGGTTGAGTTTTAAGTTTTCTTATAGCTATATCCCTGAGTTTTATGTTCGGCATTTCCGCGACCGTCAATGGTTGCTCGTTTATGGATATGATCCGATCGTATTTCAACCCTATGCGTTTTCAAAGGATAATTACGGTTTCTGGATTCAAAATACGTTTTTCAAAAGTACGCGCATAAAATTTTCATTGTACTATGCACCTTATTATCACAATGAACATTACACGGAATTTGATAGTAAAAACTGGACATACGGTGCACAGCTTTACCAACGCCTTCATAAAAAGATAAAAATAGAATTGGGTTACCAGTACATTACCTCTGATGCCAAGGGTTTCGATGCCTCCTATCAGACCCCGGAAACAACCAATGGTCCCGATGCGACCTATGTTGAGGACAGGATTTCAATGGGATTTGCCTGGCAATTGCCAAAACTTAAAAAGATGAAAAATAGTTTTGATGCAAAAATTGCGTTCTTGAACCGCTATTATTCGTCAAAACACCCTCCTTTGATGGATCCCCTTCATACTGGCAGGGTCGATAAAAATATCCGTATGTATTTCAATTACAAGCTTAAGCTGAACAAAGCAATGCAGCTCAGGGCATATTTCAATTGGTATATGCGGGATACGGATACCGAAGCCGGCATAAACAAAGAATTTATCAGTAATGAAAAAGATTATCGCCAAAACATTATAGGTTTGGAATTTGTCTATAATTTGAAAATTTAATTGCTAACCAAAGAAAATTTAATAGAAATGAAAAAGATATTTGAAATGAGAATGATTGTATTATTTGCGATGTTGTTGTCCGCTATGTTTTTGTTGAACAGTTGCGGCAAACCAACGGTTCCTGAAGCGGTAACGAAAGAAGATACTTCGGGGGGATATAAGATTGTGAACCGGGTGGTGACAACAGGATTTGCACAAGATGTTGTGATAAAAGACAATTTGGCCTATATAGCACAAGGTGAGGTTGGGCTGATGGTTGTCGATGTGGCCGACCCTGAAAACCCTGAAACCGTTTCGGTAAAAAGTGACGATGTCCGTGGTTATTCAAGCAAAATTGCCATGAAAGACAGTGTTGTTTACATTGCGGCCGGAACCTTTGGCGTAACCGTCCTTAATGTTTCAAACCCGGCAGAACCTGTGGTGACCGCATCCAACCTTTCGATAAAACCTGCCAAAAACCTATATGTCATGGGTGATTTCCTGTTTACGCCCATAAGCGAGCAAGGCCTGAAGGTTTCCGATATTAGTTACCCCACACAGCCCGATATCCGTGGAAATACGAAAACACCGGGCTATGCCCATGATATAGGTGTGACTTCGGATACAAACTTTATGATGGTGGCCTGTGGCGAATTGGGCTTGTCCATGTTTGACATAACGGATTTCCAGGATGGCTTTGGCGAATACCCTTTGGTGGCTACGGCGATAACTCCCGGTTATGCCGAATCTATCATCGTCCTTGATGATAAATCCCTTGTCCTAATGGCATGTGGGACTGCTGGTTTGCAAATCATTGATTATTCCGATACTGCAAATGTGCACATTGTGGGCAGTTTTGATGGGCCGGGATATGCAAAGGAGCTGATTTACCAAAACCAGAAAGTTTATATGACAGCAGAAGAAGGCGGATTACAGATTATTAATGTGGCGGATCCAACCAAGCCTACCTTAATTGGTTTGGTTAAAACCGAATATGCTTTGGGGGTGGATGCAGATAATGATTATATTTATGTGGCAGATGAGGACGAAGGGTTGATCATTGTTTCTATTCCTGATTAACAAATCGTGAGCAGCATCCCAAAAGAGAGACAACGCTTTGACTTCATTGACCAGTTCCGTGGGTTCATTGGTGTGCTTATGATTGTTGGCCATAGTTCCTACTACCTCAATTCCATCTGGAAAAACCTCGATCCTTTCGACCCTCTTTTTCCTTCATGGGCACAATTTGCTTTGCGATATGCAGGTTATTTGTGTGCCCCCGGATTTTTGATGACGGCCGGGGCAATGGTCTGGTGGTCATATCACCGACGGGTCGCAAAAGGGGTCCCGGATTGGACGGCACGATGGCATCTTGTTCAAAGGGGTATCTTTCTTATTATTGCCCAAATGACCTGGGTGAATTCTTCCTGGGGAGGGTTCAGTAGTTTCAACCCCGGACATTTGGGGATTATCGCGTGTATAGGTATTTCCGTGATATTTCTTACAATGATAATTGACAAAAGCTGGCAGTTACGGCTTATTGTTGGTTTGGCAATTTTGGTGATCCATCCCTTTTTGTTGAAGATTTCCTATAACCCTGAAATTGTTTGGCAAAAGGTTTTGATGCAGACATTCGTTGATGCCGGTAAGTTCAACAAATACCCGGTTTTGCCATGGTTTGCCCTGGCAAGCCTTGGTTCGGTTATGGCAACCGGATGGCTTTCTATCTGGAAAACCGACAGGCAAAGGATACTTTGGGGCCTTGGAATTGCAGCGACATCTTTTCTTGTTGCAATTGCAATACGCATGGGACGGGGCTTTGGCAATACATATCCATTTTCCGATTTCGGGTCTTACTCCTTTTTCCTTGATCAAAAATATCCCCCTACACTGTTTATGAACCTTTGGTTTTTTGCATCCGTGGTTTTGGGTGTCAGCTTGTTTATAGCCATTGGGAAAACAGCGCCAAAACTATTGGCCGTTTTCAGCATACCGGGAAAAGTACCGCTTTTTTTCTATGGGATGCACCTTGCGATTTTTGGGATATTTGTAAAACGCTTTGATCTCTTTTACCGTGAAGGAGGGGTACTTGCCTCATTAATAGGCGTGGTGGCTATGCTAATTGTATTGTTGCCACTGTGCAAATGGTTTTACGGTGTAAAACGCCGTAGTAATAATTATTTTATCAAAATGATATAATGCGAAAAGGTTAAACATGAAAATTACCAAAAAAACCATATTGTTAATGCCTTTTTTGATAAGCTTGCTGTTTCTGGCCGGGACTGGATGTGGCAGCCGTGACGAAAAACCGGTTACCCTCGCTGGTTCAACCATAAGCTATCCTCCGAAGAAGGCAGATGGTGTTTCCGCAAAAATTTCACTTTTCAGGAAAATTGACAGGAAAAGTGGAAAACGAATTGGGGAAGGAAGGGTTTTTACCATCATGGAAAAATCAAGGGTTCATGCAAAGGCCGATATTCAAAACCTTTCGTTAAAAAGGGAAAGGGAGCTTTTGTTCCATTTTAATTGGGTTGGGCCTAATGGAAAGTCGCTTTTCAAGAAACGGATTATTATATTGGCCAACGATTCCCTTTTGGACATAAGCAGTACCATTTCCATATTGCCCGCAACAAGGCAGCCCGGAAACTATAAAATACAACTTTACTTTTTTAGGGAACTGATTGCTGAAAAAAATTTTGAGCTATTCCCTGAATTTAGTCCGGCAAGCTTTTACCGGGACAAAAATCAACCACAAATTGTTCTCTTAAAAAAAGCAGACAGGAAAACCGGAAACGGGATTGATGGGGATGCGGTTTTCGAAATTGGGAAGAAAGAAAAAGTCCATGCTCTTTTCAACTTGGGTGACCGGATGGACTATGGTGCTCGCGAACTGCTTTTCCGCTTTGAATGGTACGGTGAAGACACCATTGCGTTTTACAGAAAACGAATTAGGCTTTCTGCTGGGGATCCTTCCTCAACAATAACAAGTTCCATTTCAACCGCACCCGGTAAAAGAAAGGAGGGAAAATATTCAGTGAAACTTTTCCTATTCAATAAACAAATTGCAGAAAAGAAATTCGTGCTTTTAAAATAGATTGCGAACAAAAACCTTATTTTTTCCCTTTATTGATTTCTGTCATGTGCAATTCCAGATCGGAAAGAAAGCCGTTCAGGCTCCTGATCTTATTCAGTGGGATTTCAAATGAGGCCAAAATATGACGGATTTTCTTCAAATCCTTTACAAATTCCTGCTTCTCTTCCTCTTTCACAATTCCATTTACCAGAACAAAATAATCCGTGTTTTTTTGCGAAGGGAAAAGTTTTCCATCGGGGTGGTGGTTGGGGAAAAGGTAAAACGAAAGGTCGCGTTCGGCAGCTACATAATAGTACAAAGGATAGGGGATAAGCACTTCCAGTTTCTCGTGGAAAACAGAGAGGTCGGGGATCCTTTCCAGGTTCAGGTGGAAAACTTTGTTCAGGGTAAATGCCATCCAGTATTCCGGTTTATGGCACGAAACACCAAACAGGAAGTTATCCTCGCTAAAGTCAACTTTTATTCTGATTTTTTTCACCATTCAAAAATAAACTTAGGCTATTTCCAATTTGTCAGGTATTTTCGTTACAAAGATAACAAGTTGAATTAATATATGGCAACCGTGTCCCTTTAGCGTACCTCCTTGGCCTTAACGGTTGGTATATGAGGTGTTGGGCGTTTTATTGCACCTATCTTTCAATTTGCTATTCAGTTTATTTATATTCAAATTATTTAATTTAACCACTTACTACCCAATGCCTTATATACATTATTGCCTGCTGGCATTCTTTCATTTCCATCATTTTTTCCTTTTAAATTTGCTGCAATTTTCATTTCTTCCTGTGCGTTGGCAAGACATACTCTTTTGCAATTTTTGGTCGTAGCGTTGGCTCGTGCGAATTGCAAACCCGCCTGCGGAATGGGCAGGTGTGCTTGGCTTTCGGGTCGGCTATTCAACTTTTACTATCGTTTCGTCTCCTGAAATATTTCTTATTTTCAATCTTAAAGGTTTCTTGTCACTTTCAATTTTTCCGTTCCAAAATTCTTTTGTTTTCTTACTGTTTATACTGATATAACCGAGCTTATCAATTTTAATTTCACTATCACTTTGCCATTTTCCTGTTGTATTAGTGCAATCAAGACTAATTAGTTCTATTAATTCTAATCCTTCTTCGCTTATGTTTATAGGTTTAAATTCTTTCCCTTTGCTTATGGCTTGTAAATTACCTTTTTCGTTAAATTCGTTAATCTTTTGCATTAAACGGTCGCTTACGAATTTGGTAATTTCTGTTGTGTAAACTCCATCTTTTTCAATTGTTGCAAATTCAACAATATCTTCAACTACAACATCGTGCAATAGGTTTTTAAGGTCTTTTAATTCAACTTTTATTTCCGTAGCGTTATTGTCTTTTACAAACTGCTCAATCTCTTTGTAGTCGATAATGTCGATATAATAAACAATTACTTTCTTTGCAGATATTTCAAGGTTTTGTAGTTCTTGATTTACAATTTTATTGATTAGCGGAATATCTAAAACCTTTTCTTTGCTGTCTATTAAGTTAGGAACATAAACAGGTACAGTTCCAAGTTTGCTGTCTTGTATTGCTCCAAACCAAAATTTACTTACTCCTTCAATTCCTTGTTGCAGGCTCGGAATAAGTTTTGCCATTTTATCCATTGTTTGCACAGGGTTACGAAACAAACTTACCCCGTCTTTTATTTCCATTATTTGAAACTCTGCACCGGCTTCTTTTAATCGGTCTCTTACCGTTTGTATGCTGTTTACACCAACATCTGTATGAATAAACTTTCTGCCCAAATCATTGGCAACTTTTGCCGTTACTCCGCTACCACCAAAAAAATCGGCAACTATCATTCTTTTATCACTACTTGCTTTGATGATGCGTTCAAGTAACTTCTCAGGTTTTTGTGTAGCATATTTTCCAGCACTAACTTCATCTGTATTTCCCTTTGAAACATTAGCAGAGATTTCCCACCAATCTCGTGGGATACCATTATAAATATTAAACCCTTTTGTTTCATCAGTAGTATCAATAATAGTACTATCGCTACCTGCAAAATGTTTATTGCTTACAAAACCATCTTTATCAGCATAAGGCTTCCACCGTTTAATTGTACTTTCACTTGATGGAAAATCACTTTTGTCAGGATGAATTTCGTGTAGTTCGCTATTACTGTAAAAAAATATCATATCGTGGTCACGCCCAAATGATTTAGAAGATGAGCGTAAAGATGTTTTGTAAGCCCAAATGATTTCATTTCTAAAATTATCTTCACCAAATACTTCATCCATTAAAATTTTTACATAATGTCCAATTTTAGTATCTAAATGCACATAAATACTTGCAGTATCGCTCATAATGGATTTAATGGCTTGCAGGGTTT